>JBOHWK010000071.1:0-12035 GCA_050736715.1 Binataceae bacterium (SeqCode)
CATAGATCGTGATGGTGCTGGTGGCCGCCGACGCCCCTTCGTTCGCGACGTAAATTTTACCCAATGAATCGACCGCGACGGCGGCAGGAAAATGCAGGCCCGTGCTATCGAGCGTTGGAGAAGCCTCGATCGCGGAAGACGGCGCCACGTTACCGTTGCTGCCGGGCGGATAGACGGCGATGCTGCCGAGGTTCAACGGCCCACCCTGCAGATTGGCCACATAGATGTTGCCGGTTGAATCGGCCACCGCGCCTTGCGGCTCGGCCAGCCCCGTGTTCGACCCGCCGATCGTTGCGATTGGGGCGGTATTGCCGTTCGCTCCGGGAGCGTAAACCTCGACCGTGTTGCTGTCGCTGGAGGTCACATAGAGGTTGCCGCTTGAATCGACCGCCATTCCATACGGAGAGACGAGTCCCGCAATTATCGACGCCGGCCCCGCGTTGCCGTTTGCTCCGGGAGCGTACGCGGTTACGACGTTGTCGGAATTGGTGACATAGAGCGTCGCGGACGGCACCCGCGTTGGAGTTGCGGTCGGAGTTGCGGTGACGGTGGCCGTCGGCGTGGCGGTCTGAGTGGCCGTAGCAGTCGCCGTCGACGTAGCGGTTTCGGTGGGAGTGGCGGTCTCCGTCGCGGTCGGAGAGACGGTCGCCGTGGGAGAAGCCGTTTCGGTGGGAGTGGCGGTCTCCGTCGGCGTGGCGGTTTCGGTCGCGGTGGGCGATATCGTCGCGGTCGGAGAGGCGGTTTCCGTGGGCGTCGCGGTCGCCGTTGGAGTGGCGGTCTCCGTAAGCGTCGGCGTCGCGGTGACGGTGACAGTCACCGTCGCTGTGGGAGTGGCGGTCTCGGTCAGGGTCGGCGTCGCGGTAATCGTAACGGTGGCCGTAGGAGTCGCGGTCTCGGTCGCAGTCGCCGTCGCCGTCGCAGTGGCCGTTGGGGTTGCAGTCACGGTTGCCGTCGAAGTCGCGGTCGCCGTGGCGGTGGCCGTTTCCGTCGCGGTCGGCGTGGCGGTTTCGGTGGCAGTCGTGGTGGCGGTTGCCGTCGCGGTCGCAGTCGCGGTCATGGTAATCGTCGGCGTCGCGGTTTCGGTCGCGGTTGCGGTGGCGGTGGGCGTCGGCGGAATGCCGAAGGCGATTCCGGACAGTTTGACCGTCTGCGGGCTGTTCGCAGCGTCGTCGCTAATCGCGAGCGCGCCGGTCTCTTTGGTGTGCTTTGGATTGCTTGCATCGGTTGGGTTGAAAGTCAGCGATATCGTGCAGATGGCGGGCTTGGCCGCGAGCATGGGCGTGCAGCTATTGCCCACAATCTGGAATGGACCCGTCACGCTTGGCGCGCCGATGCTGAGCGCGACCGCATTGGGATTCGAAAGCTTGATGGTCTTTGGCGCGGAGACGGTGGCCACCTCCGTCTTCGGAAATGACAATTGTTTGGGGGAGACGGTGAGTTTGCCCTGGATGCCGACGCCGCTCAGCGCCGCCGCGCCCAATGAATCGCCGCCGGCGTCGCTCACCGCCAGCGTCGCCGCGCGATTGCCCAGCGCTCCCGGCGTGAATATCAGTGTCGCCGCGCACTTCTCACCCGCGCCGAAATCGGCTGGACAGACATTTGCGGTGATTTGAAAGTCGGCGCGGTTGGTTCCGTCCACCTCAACGGTCAAGCCGGAAATCGTCGCACCGGTTTTGGGATTGGAGATGTTTACGTTCTTGGGCTTGCTGGATGCGCCGGTTACAGCGAAGACGAGATTGCCGAATTTGAGAGCGGCGGGGGAAATCTTCAATTGCTGCGCCGCCGCCGGCGCGGGAATCGCGAGAATCGCGGTAAGCGCTATCGCGGCGAGGGTGTTAGCGGCGGAAGCTGCGCTCACGGCTTCACCGCTTTAGGCAGCCGTTCCAAGACCGCATCGTACATCGCGCGCGCCAGTTCGAGGGCCTCACGAGCCTTTGCCGTGGTCAATCGCGGCAACAAATTCGGGTATCTCAATCCCACAGCGAATACGCTGATTGGGTTAACCGCTTTGCAAACGGCTTCGAGCGCCGGATCTATCGCGGCACATTTGCCGCCTAAAACATCGAGGTCGTGAGTCTTTGAGAATCGTTTCCGATGCCAAGTCAGAAACGCTTTCTCGGCTTTTTCCGCCGCCTGTTGCGCGTGAAAAGCCGCGGACGATGGCCACGCCGTACGTCCGGTTAAAAGCCGCTGTGCGACTTCGAGGTCTTCGTTGGCCTTTGCGAGCCAATCGCGGGTTTCCGCCACCAGCGCGGAGTCATGCGGCATAGAGCAGCTTGCCTTCGCGTTTTACCGTGGCGGGAAGCGAGGTGACGACAGTTGATCGCGACCGGAACCATTCGTCGGTGCAGACCAGCACGTCTTTTGATTTACGGATTCCCCATAGCCTTTGATAAGCGAGAGTGCCTTCCTTTAACTCCGCGGGCGCGTCATCCGGCACCACGACCAGAAGATCGTAGTCGCTGTCGGGACCGGCCGTGCCGCGCGCCTTCGATCCAAACAGGTAGATGCGCAGCGGATGGTACGCCGCGGCGATCCGGCGCACGATCTCCTGAAGGGTGCGGTCTTTTTTTAGAAACCGCGCTTGAACTTTTGCGGACATCTTCATTTTCATTGGTGCGATCCGCCGATTGAGGTGCGATCCGTTCGCTAATAATAGGATAAACGGCGGAACCTTCAAAGCATCGAACGGCCGTGCCGATGCCCCGCCGCAATCGAGCGCGGCCAGTTCGCCGCCTTCCCAGTCGCGCGCGGCGCGCCGATCGACTAAAATGCGCTTCCGAAGCGATGCGGGACGCGGTCTCGCCGCGACGGATATGGATTCACGGTTTTCCGGCAAAGATACGCACGACACCGAAATCGAGCGGCTGCTCGCGCTCGAGCATCACGACCCCCATTCGATTCTCGGCGCCCATCGCGAACTCGGAGCGGTCGTGGTGCGCGCGCTGCGTCCGGGCGCCGCGCAAATTCTCCTGTTACCCGACGGCGGCAAGCCGATCGCGATGCGCCAAATCGATACTGCGGGCCTGTTCGAGGCGCGCGCCGACGGGCGCGGCGAATTGTTCCCTTATCGCCTCGAAATTCGTTATCCGGACGGCGAGACCGCCACGATTCGCGACCCGTACTCCTTCATGCCGACGCTGGGTGAACTCGACCTCTACCTGTGGAGCGAGCAGAAACACGAGCGCGCTTACGACAAGCTCGGCGCTCACGTCCGCACGATCGGCGGGATAGCAGGCGTCTCGTTCGCGGTCTGGGCGCCCAATGCGCGGGGCGTGAGCGTGGTGGGCAATTTTAACCGCTGGGACGGACGCATCCACCCGATGCGCGTGTTGGGCGGATCGGGCGTGTGGGAACTGTTCATCCCGGAGCTTGGTTCCGGCGCGTTGTACAAGTTTGAAATCCGCACCGGACACGGCGATTTGCTGCTCAAGAGCGATCCGTTCGCGCAGTACATGGAGACCCCGCCGGCCACCGCGTCGGTCGTGTTCAATTCCTCCTACGAATTCCACGACGCCGAATGGATGGAACAGCGGGCGCGCGCCGACGCGGTCCGGGTGCCGATGTCGATTTACGAGGTCCATCTCGGCTCCTGGCGCCGCGTCCCGGAGGAGGGCCATCGCCCGCTCACCTACCGCGAAATCGCGCAGAGCCTGGGCGATTACGTGACGGAGATGGGCTTCACCCATGTCCAGTTGCTGCCGGTGATGGAACATCCGTTTTCCGGCTCGTGGGGTTATCAGGTGAGCGGCTATTTCGCGCCGACCTCGCGCTACGGGAATCCCGACGATTTGCGCTACCTGATCGACGAGTTCCATCGCCGGGGAGTCGGCGTGATCCTCGATTGGGTGCCGGCCCATTTTCCCAAGGACGCTTTCAGCCTCGGCCGCTTCGACGGCACCGCGCTCTTCGAGCACGAAGACCCGCGCCAGGGGGAACATCCGGAGTGGGGCACCTATATTTTCAATTACGGCCGCGCCGAGGTGCGGAGCTTTCTGATTGCGAGCGCACTTTACTGGCTCTCCGAATTTCACGCCGACGGGTTGCGCGTCGATGCGGTCGCGTCGATGATCTACCTCGATTACGCGCGGCCCTACGGCCAGTGGATTCCCAACGTCCACGGCGGGAACGAAAACCTCGACGCCGTCTCCTTCATCAAACAGCTCAACCAAGCCGTCTATCGGCTAAATCCGGGAATCGCGATGATTGCCGAGGAATCGACGGCGTGGACCGGCGTCAGCCGCCCGGTCTTCACGGGCGGACTCGGCTTCGGCTTCAAGTGGGACATGGGCTGGATGCACGACACGCTGGAGTACTTCATGCTCGATCCGATCTACCGCCGCTACCATCAGCGCGATCTCACTTTCGGCCTGCTCTACGCCTGGAGCGAGAATTTCATCCTGCCCATCTCCCACGACGAGGTCGTCCACGGCAAGCGCGCGCTGCTCGCGAAGATGCCGGGCGACCGATGGCGCCAGTTCGCAAACAACCGGGCGCTGTTCGCCTATATGTGGGCGCGCTCGGGCAAGAAGCTCCTCTTCATGGGCGAGGAGTTCGGCCAGTGGAACGAATGGAACAACGAGGCGAGCCTCGATTGGAATTTGCTCGGCGACCCGGAGCATCGCGGCCTGCAAACTCTCGTCCGCGATCTGAACCGGCTCTACCGCGCCGAGCCGGCGCTGTGGGAGGCCGACACCGAACCGGACGGCTTCCAATGGCTGGAGCCGGACGACGCCGACAGCAACGCGATTGCCTTCCTGCGGATCGCTCCGTCGTCGGGCCGCGCGGTCGTCTGCGTGTGCAACTTTTCGCCGGTAGTGCGGAGCGGCTACCGAATTGGGGTGCCGCGCCCCGGCCTGTACCGGGAAATGTTGAACACCGATTCGGAAACTTACGGCGGCTCGAACGTTGGCAACGTGGGCGGCGTCATGTCCGCGCCGATTTCGCGGCGCGGCTTCCCGCATTCGATCGCAATCGAACTCCCCCCGCTCGCCACGGTTTGGTTCGAAGCGCCGGAGGTGAGCGCGTTGACATCGCCGGTTGGGTCCGATATTCAACAAGGTTCTGGCTGAACCATGTTTGCAATCGTAAAAACCGGTGGAAAGCAGTATCGCGTCGGCGTCGGCGACCAGATCACGGTCGAACGGCTGCCCGGCGAGAAGGGCGGCGAAGTGTCGCTGGATGAAGTGCTCGCGATTGGCGGCGAGACGGCCAAAATCGGCACGCCCACTGTCGAAGGCGCGGCGGTCAAAGCGAAAATCGTCCAGCAGGCGCGCGGCACCAAGGTGATCGTGTTCAAAAAGAAGCGGCGCAAGAACTATCGCCGCAAGCGCGGCCATCGCCAGGAATTGACCGTGCTCAAGATCGAGGAGATTTCCATCGGCGCGTAAGTTAAGGATTAAAAACCTTTTCCCCCTGACCCCCTCTCCCTTCAGGAGAGGGGGAACGCACCGCAATCTTTCGTGCCTTGTTCCCCCTTCCCAGAAGGGGAAGGGGGACAGGGGGTTAGGTTTTAGAACAAAGGAGATTCACCGTGGCGCATAAAAAAGGACAAGGTTCGACGCGCAACGGCCGCGACAGTCCGGGCCAGCATCGCGGAATCAAGATTTACGCCGGCCAGACCGTCAAGGCCGGCAATATCCTCGTTCGCCAGTGCGGCACGAAGATTCATCCGGGCAAGAACGTCGGACTCGGCCGCGATTACACGATTTACGCGCTCATCGCCGGAGTGGTCAAGTACGAACCGCGCGGCGATAAGCGGCAGGTTAGCGTCGAACCGCTCCCGGCGGAGCCTGCCCTGGAAGAGGCCCAAGGCTGAAGCGGCTCGCTCTCGGTCCCGCTCCCTTCGGGAGAGAGCAATTCGCAAATGAGACAGAAGCGCCGTCTGCAGCGCCCGGGTGGTAATTTCGTCAGTTTCGGACACGGTGGGTGAGGGGCGTGCCACTGCGTGGTAGTTCCACCCCTCACCCAAATGTTCTATTCATCGCGACAGTGCCGGGGTATCATCGCCATCGGCGCTTAATTCGCCCACCGATTTGCCCTCTCCCGGCGGGAGAGGGACATGAAAAGACGAGGAGAAATTGAAATGAAACTCGGACTACTCACCGGATATTCGGGCGCGAGCATGGGCTTGCCGATGGACGCGATCCTCGAGGCGGAGCGCCTCGGCTACGATTCCGTCTGGACGGCGGAAGCCTACGGCTCCGACGCGGTCACGCCGCTCGCATGGATCGGCGCACTGACCAAGAAGATCAAGCTCGGCACCGGAATCATGCAGATGCCGGCGCGGACGCCCGCCGCCACCGCGATGACCGCGATGACGCTCGATGCGCTGTCCGGCGGCCGGTTCATCTTGGGGATCGGGCCGTCGGGTCCGCAGGTGGTCGAGGGATGGCATGGCGTGCCCTATGGCAAGCCGCTCCAGCGCACGCGCGAATTCATCGCCATCGTCCGCAAAATCCTCGCGCGCGAGGAGCCGGTCGAGTTGCACGGTAAGGAGTACGACATCCCTTACACCGGTCCGGGCGCGACGGGCCTCGGCAAGCCGCTCAAGAGCATTCTGCACGGCCGTAAGGATATGCCGATTTACACCGCGTCGATCAGCCCCAAAGGAATCGCGCTCGCCGCGGAAATTGCCGACGCCGTGATCCCGTCATGGATGAATCCGCAGCGATGGGACCTGTTCGACGGCCCAATCAAAGAAGGTTTTGCCAAGGCGGGCGGCAAAAAGTCGCTCGACAATTTCGAGGTCACGCCGTTCGTCACCTGCGTAATGGGCCCCGATGTCCAGCGATGCCGCGATGCGGTCAAGGCGGGGTTGGGGCTGTATATCGGCGGAATGGGGGCGCGGACCAAGAATTTCTACAACGATTACACCAAGCGCCTCGGCTACGAGGAGGCCGCAGTGAAAATCCAGGATCTGTTTCTAGCCGGCAAGAAGGCCGAGGCGATCGCGGCGGTCCCGGATAAACTTATCGACGAGGTCGCCTTGGTGGGACCGCGCGAGCGAATCGCGGAGCGATTGCAGGCGTGGAAAGCCTCGCCGGTGAAAACGATGATGGTCCGCCCCAGCGGCCTCGACACGCTGCGCGCCCTGGCGGAGCTGTGCTTGTAGGCCGGTTTGGTGTACAAATATACACGAGTGGCGCGGCGGTGGACTTTGAGTGGGACCCGGAAAAGGCGGCCGGCAATCTCCGCAAGCATGAAGTCCGGTTCGCCGAAGCGGTGACCGTATTTGAGGACGATGCCATGCTCACGATGCATGACGAGCATCCTGACGAGGACCGGTTTGCGGCGATTGGAATCAGCTCGCTGGGCAGAATTCTTGTGGTGATTTACACGGCACCCGGCGATCGAATCAGGATTATCTCGGCGCGTAAGGCCGCCCCGATGGAGCGGGCGCAATACGAAGGCGTAATCAAATGAAAAAACGGTACGATTTCAGCAAGGCGCGGCGCGGTCCGCTGATACCGCCCGAACCGGGCAAAACTCGAATCACGATTCGGCTCGACAACGACGTAATTGAGCATTTTCTGGATACGGTGGACCGGGCCGGCGGCGGAAATTATCAGACGCTAATCAACGACGCGCTGCGCGAATACATCCGGGGCGCAAATCTTGAGCGGGTCGTCCGCGAAGCGATTAGAAAGGAAGTCCGCGCCGCAAGATACACGCTCGCCAAATCGGCGTAAGGGCATCGCCGGTGAAGTCGATGATGGTCCGCCCCAGCGGTATCAACGCGCTAAGAGCCTTGGCGGAGTTGTGTCTGTAGGGAGGACGCACGCTACGGCGGCGGCGCTGCGAACTGCGCTACCTCTCCGCTCCGAGCACGCTCCCCACTCGTGTCATTCCCGCGCGTGGCCGCCGCGCGAGGAATCCCTATTCCGTCCTCTCTCCCCATGTCCTCAGTTCCCACTCGGCAAGCGACAATTGTCCGGCCGCCTCTTTCGCGCACTTAATCAACTGTTGGTAGTCCCCGATGTCATCAAGGGTTGTCCATCGAGGCGGATATTCGACCCCGGCGCGGCGTAGCTGGAGCCGTAGCCCGTTGATGATTCCAAAATCGAAAGGGCAATGCGGTGGTTCAGGGATTTCTCCGGGCACCACAAGTATTTTAGATATGGATTTAGAGCCTTTTGGGCTATTCCAATTCGGAATCGGCCGCCATCGAGCAACTCCCGGAAATTTTCCGTTAGGGTATTGGCCAAGCGGGTGATGTTTTCGAGATGGGCATTTTCAGTGACCGCAGCTTTGTAACTCTCGGCTATCTGGTTCAACTGGTCGCGCAGTGCATGGCGAAGCTGTTCCCGCCTGGGATCGCCATCTGGCACCGAATATACCGAAGCGCGCTGGAGGGCGCCGCCGATAGTGAGTGTCATAAACTCGCCGAGCAGAAATTTGCGTTGTGGTTCGTGCATGATACGTACCTTAGCACCTTCACCGCTCTTGATTTGTCATTTCTCGTCGCGCTCGAAATGACAAGGAAGGGTGGCGGCGGCGCAATCGCGTTCATCCGCGAAAATGCCTTTCTTACGCCGCGTGGCGATGAGACGCCCGCGCCGGGCGAATCAGCACCTCGGCGGGGATGCCGAACTTCTCGTGCAGGCGCCGGATCATCTCAAGCGATAGCGCGCGCTTGCGCCGCATTACTTCATACACGCGGCTGCGGCTCCCGATCACGCCGATCAGCGCCTTTCCATCCAGCCCCTGCTGTTCGAGCCGAAACTGAATCGCCTCGATTGGGTCCGGCATATCGATCGGAAAATGTGCCTGCTCGTACGCCTCGGCCAGCGTCGCCAGGACATCCAGCCGGTCTCCGTCGGGCGTTCCGTCCCTAGCGCCCCAGACGCGCTCGATTTCCCGCAGCGACCTTTCGTAATCGGCTTTTGTCCGAATCGGCCTAATCTCCATATTGAACCGTCCTTGTGTCGATCTGGTCGTAATCCCGGTGCGGCCCGATCCACTTGATGAATACGATCCGGCGGCGGTAATCGATCGCGGTTACCAGCCGGTAATCGTTGCCTTTGATGTTGAACACCACTCGGTCGCCGCTCACGATGCTGGCCGTCGCGTAACTTCGTTTCACCTCGGCGGGAGTGCTCCATTGCGCCCGCTGCGTTTCGTGAAACCATGCATTCAGTGCGGCTTCCAGCGCGTCCCGCCCCTTATGCCCGCGCATCGACTCGGCGAACCGCACGAGGGTGCTTCGTGCAATCACGCGCACCCCGATAACCTAACATTGTTCCCGTGGCGGGAACAAGGCGCTAAAATCGCTTTGTGCGCGGATCGGGGCTTTGGCTGCGGGCGACGCTCCATCCAATCCGCTCCATCAAACCGCCGTGAAATTCCCTGCTATAATGACCACGCTATGCGGTTCGTCGATGAAGCGAGGGGGTATGTGCGCGCCGGAAAAGGCGGCGGCTGCGGCGAGGAGCTTTCTTGAGAAATCCTCTACTTTTCCTATAACTTAACGGACAACGCGAGAGTGGCGGAATGGCAGACGCACCGGACTTAGGATCCGGCGCCGCAAGGCGTGGGGGTTCAAGTCCCCCCTCTCGCACTGGCCGGCTCTGTTCCAGCCCGGCATCAGGGACAAAGACAACCGCGGAAACAGACGCACCGAGCCGCCTGGTATTTGACTTGAAGCAGGCCGGTCAGACTCAGCAGTTCCCGTTGAGCTTCGCGGCGATGTACCGCAATTGGCCAAGGGCCAGCGACAGCCGCGAGGCGGCGTGGACTTACTTCTTTTTGATTTCGACCATTGTTGCGGGCGGCGGCTTCAGTCCACATTGTCTTTGCCGACGAAACCCTTTTTGCCCTTGTAAGCGCCGTCCTTTATTTCGACCTCCGCGCCGCGATCGTCGCTGGAGAGAATCTTGACCGGCGTATTGTTATCGACCTGCGTCGCCGCCAGCCCCTCACCCAGCCCGCCGAGCATCCCGCCGAGCGCGCCCCCCTGCTGCTTCAATTCGGTCAGCTTCTGGTAAGTGTTCTCGTCGGGATAAAGCGCGACAGTGCTGTCGCCGCTGTGGGCAACCAGCTTGTGGCCGCATCCTGACAGCGCGACCGCCGCGCCAATCGCAATCGCAACTGCCGCAATCCTTGAAGTTCGCATCATCGGCCTCCCGTTTCGCGCTCAGCCTCATGGTCGGCGCCGGGGTTTGAGAATCCCCCAAACATCGCTATCATACGTGGCTCCGTTCGGGATAGCAGATCAGGAGGGAGTCTTGTCCGCTGAAAATGCCGCGGCCGGCGCCAAACGCCCGGTCACAATGGAAAAAATAGTCAACCTGTGCAAGCGCCGGGGAATCGTCTTTCCCACCGGCGACATCTATGGCGGCCTCGGTTCGACCTACGATTACGGCCCGCTGGGCATCGAGCTTAAGCGCAACGTCAAGGAAGCCTGGTGGCGCGAGATGGTCCAGTACCGTTCCGACGTGCTCGGGCTGGACTCCGCAATCTTCCAGCATCCCAAGACTTGGGAAGCTTCCGGCCACTTGCAGAATTTCACCGACCCGCTGGTCGATTGCAAGGAATGCAAGCAGCGGTTCCGCGCCGACAAAATTACGGGCGGCAAGTGCCCCGAATGCGGCGGCGAACTCACGCCCGCGCGCAATTTCAACCTGATGTTCAAGACCTTCATGGGTCCGGTCGAAGAGACAGCGGCGGTCGTCTATCTGCGGCCGGAAACCGCGCAGGGAATCTTCGCCAACTTCGCCAACGTGGTCGATACGCAGCGCGTCAAGCTGCCGTTCGGGGTCGCGCAAACCGGAAAATCGTTCCGCAACGAAATCACCACCGAAAATTTCATCTTCCGCACCCGCGAATTCGAGCAGATGGAGATGGAATTCTTCATCAAGCCCGACCGCACGGAAGAGGAAACCTGGTACCGCTACTGGGTCGATTTCCGCTTCAACTGGCACGTGAAATTCGGCATCAAGCCGGACCATTTGCGCCGCCGCGAGCATGCCGCAAAGGAACTGTCGCATTATTCGAGCGGCACCACCGATATCGAGTTCCTCTACCCATTCGGATGGGGCGAGTTGGAGGGCATCGCCAAGCGCGGCAGCTTCGACCTCGATCAGCATTCCAAGGCGAGCGGCAAGGAGCTGACCTATTTCGACGAGGAGGCCAAGGCGCGCTACCGCCCGTGGGTGATCGAGCCGGCGCTGGGCGTGGACCGTTCGATGCTCGCGTTTATGCTCGACGCTTACGACGAGGACGTGATCGAAAACGAGGAGCGAATCGTGCTGCGGCTCGACCCGCGGCTTGCGCCGATCAAGGTGGCCGTCTATCCGCTGCTTAGAAAAGCGGGCCAGCCGGAAAAGGCGATCGCGGTGCGCGACCTGCTAAAGCGCCATTTCACCGTCGCCTACGATCAGGCCGGCTCGATCGGGCGGCGCTATCGCCGCCAGGACGAAATCGGCACGCCCTACGGCGTCACGATCGACCATCAGACGATGGAGGACGAGACGGTGACGCTGCGCGATCGCGACTCGACGGCGCAGGAACGGATCGCGATCGCGAATCTGACGGGGACGCTGATCGAACGCATCGGCTGGTCCCGCTAGCCCGTCGGCGCATAGTTTTTGCATTTTTTTACATTCACGAAAAAATTTGACCGTTTACACTCGCGAACAAAGTTGACTGGGCGGGAGCTATCTAAAAATGGCGAAGGTTCATCCGGAAATCTATTTCTTCGGCGGCGGGACGGCGGAAGGGCGCGCCTCGATGCGCGAGATCTTGGGCGGCAAGGGCGCGGGCCTCGCCGAGATGGCTTCGCTCAAGCTGCCGGTGCCGCCGGGTTTCACCATTTCGACCGCGGTCTGCAACTACTTCTACGATCACAAGCACAAGTATCCGAAGGGGCTCGAAGCGGGCGTCGCGAAGAGTATCGCGCGCATCGAGAAGGTTATGGGCCGCAAATTCGGCGACCCGGCGAATCCGTTGCTGGTCTCAGTGCGATCGGGCGCGCGGGTCTCGATGCCCGGGATGATGGACACGGTGCTCAATCTCGGGCTCACCGATCAGACGGT
>JBOHWK010000072.1:0-4909 GCA_050736715.1 Binataceae bacterium (SeqCode)
TCCCGCATGTTCCACAACTCCATGATCCCGATCCAGCGGACATCTCCAATGTTTATGACGCGGACATCTTTAATTGTTCGCAACAGACGGCGCTTGGCGCAGGCCACGAACACCCGCCAAAACGATCTTCTACCCGGCGCGCTTCGCCTTTGCCTTGCTCTTCGGGGCTTCGCCGTGGCGTTTGCGCCATTTCGCCATCCAGCCGCGCTTTTCGCGCTGCGGATGATGCGACAGCGCGAGCGCGCCGTCCGGCACCGGCCGCACGATCGTCGCGCCCGACGCGACGTACACGTCGTCACCGACTTTGATCGGCGCGATTAGCTGCGTATCGCAGCCAATCATGCAGCGATCGCCGATTTCGGTCCGATGCTTCTCAAAGCCGTCGTAATTCACCGTGATCACGCCGCATCCGATATTGGTGTCGCGGCCGATCTCCGTGTCGCCCAAGTAGCTAAGATGGCTCGCCTTGGTGCCGCGCCCGATCTTCGCCTGCTTGGTCTCGACGAAATTTCCGATCCGGTTGTGGCCTTCCAGTTCGGTGCCCGCGCGCAGATGGGCGAACGGTCCCACCTCCGATTCCTCGCCGATGCGGCAATCTTCCGCGCGCACGCCGATCTTCAAATGGCATCGCGGGCCGATCGTGACGTTGGAGAGCCACGCGGTGCCGTCGATCCTGACTCCCTCCGCGATTCGGCAATTCCCTATAATCTGGACGTTGGGGCCGATTTCGCAATCGGGTGCGATTTCGGCCGCTTCCGAAATGTAGGCGGTCGCGGGATCGATTAGCGTCACGCCCGATTCCATCAGCTTTCGGTTCACCGTTTCACGGATTTGCGCTTCCATCGCAGCCATCTCCTCGCGCGAGTTGATTCCGGCGAATTCCGCCGGATTGTGTGCGCGCCACGCTTGGACCTCAATCCCGCGCGCGTGCGCGATTCCAACTATGTCGGTCAGGTAGTACTCGCCCTGGGCGTTGTCGGGCCGAAGTTCGGCGATTGCGGTGCGCAGAAGGTCCGCGTCCGCGAGATATACGCCCGTGTTGATTTCATCGATCGCGCGCTCTTCGGGCGATGCGTCGCGCGCCTCGACAATCTTCACGACCGCGCCGGCCGCATTGCGGATGACGCGACCATATTCGGCGGGCTCGGTAAGCTTGAGCGACGCGAAGGAGAGCTTCGCACCGGACGCGCGATGGGCCGCGGCGAACTCGCGCAGCGTCGCGGTGGAGAGCCGCGGCATGTCGCCGTATGCGATCAGCACATCGCCAACGAAGTTCGCCGGTATCGCGCCGAGGGCGCATCGCACGGCGTCACCCGTTCCGCGCTGCGGCTCCTGCACCGCGAATTTCACGAATGCTCCCGCGTGCGGCCGCGCCGACGCTTCCACCTCACGCGCCCGATGGCCGGCGACGACGGCGAGCGGACGCGGCTTGAGCGGCGCAATCGCCCGCATCGCGCGGACAATCATTGGCACGCCGCCGATTTCGTGGAGCACCTTGGCGCGCGCCGAGCGCATCCGGGTTCCCTTTCCGGCCGCCAGCACGATCGCGGCGAGCGCGCGCGATCGCGAATCTTCACTGGGAGTGCGCGGGGTCACGCCTTCTTCCTGAATAAGGCGCCGAGTTGGCTTTTCGCTTTGGATTCGGCCGGCAGCGCCGGTTTGCCTGAAGCTCTCGCCTTCGCCGGCGCGAAGTATTCGCAAAAATTGAACCGCTCTTTGTCCACCACGCGGGAGGCCATCGTCTCGCGGCAACTGTTGTTGTAGGCCGGATCGTAAAAGCGGCAGTTGCGGCACGCATGGAGCGCGCGATCGCATCCGGGGCACATTTCCCGGAAGCCAATCCGCTCAACCGTTTCGATCTCGCGGCCGCAATGTTGGCAATTCATGCGCTTTTTCCGCTCCGCCGCGATTGATAGCATAACGGCTGGCCTGAGGACGCGCGAGACGATGGTGGCGGAGGTGGAGGCGTTCGTGGCGGCGCTCAAAAAAGCGGCGCGCGCGGCGGATAATACCGTGACGAACTACCGCCGCGATCTGCTCTTTTTTCGCGAGTTTCTGCTCGATCGCGCCGCGCTCTTGGGCAAGCCCGGGAAAGAAATCGACTCCGGCGATATCAACGCGGACCATATTCGTGGTTATCTTGCTGAATTGATGAAATCGAAAAGCCGCGCCACGGTTCAAAGGAGGCTTTCCGCGATCAAGGCGTTTTTTCGTTATCGCGAGAACGCAACCGGAAATGCCAGCCCCGCGCGCGCGATTCGCTCGCCCAAAAACCAGCGCCGATTGCCGCGCATCATGCGCGAGGACGAGGTCCGCCAATTGATCGAGGCGGATTCCGAACCGCCCTCCGCCGCCATGCTGCGCGACCGCGCGATTTTCGAGACGCTCTATTCGTCGGGCCTGCGCGTCAGCGAATTGGTCGGCCTCAACTGGCGCGACATCGACGAAGAGGTCGGGCTGGTCACGATTCGGCGCGGCAAGGGCAACAAGGATCGGGTCGCACCGATCGGGGAGCCGGCCCTCGATGCGCTCCTTGCGTGGCGGCGCGCAATGCCGATTGCGTGGTCGCCCGATGGCCCGGTAATCGTCAATCTGCGCGGCGGGCGGCTTACCACCCGCGCCGTCGAGCAAATCCTCGCGCGGCGGATTCTGGCCGCCGGGTTGGCCTCCTCGATTACGCCGCACGGGCTGCGCCATTGCTTCGCGACGCATATGCTGAACCACGGCGCCGACTTGCGGTCGATTCAGGAGATGCTCGGCCATGCGAGCCTCGCGACGACGCAGCGCTATACTCACGTGAGCGTGAATCATTTGAAAGAGGTGTACCATCGTGCCCATCCCCGTGCCTGAACCGGCCGAAATCGTGCGCCACACGACGATCTTGTGCGTGCGCCACAACGGAAAAGTCGTGATCGCGGGCGACGGGCAGGTCAGCGTCGGCCAGACGATCATGAAGCGCGGGGCGCGCAAGGTGCGCCGGCTGCATCAGGACCGCGTGCTGGCGGGATTCGCCGGCTCGACCGCCGACGCGCTGACGCTGTTCGACAAATTCGAATCGAAATTGCAGGAGCATAACGGCGTGCTCCGGCGCGCCGCCGTCGAACTCGCCAAGGATTGGCGCACCGACCGCATCCTGCGCCGGCTCGAAGCGATGCTGGTGGTGGCCGACCAGGACGGTTCGCTGTTGATTTCCGGGATGGGGGACGTGCTTGAGCCGGACGACGGAATCGTCGCGATCGGATCGGGCGGGAATTACGCGCTGGCCGCCGCGCGCGCGCTGGTTCGGCACAGCCCCGCGATGAGCGCGCACGAGATCGCGGAGAGCGCAATGAAAGTCGCGTCCGAAATCTGCGTCTATACCAACGACCAGTTCGTATTCGAGGAACTCTGAGCGCAATGCCGATCCCTCAGGTAATGACCCCGCGCGAGATCGTCTCGGAATTGGACCGCTACATCGTCGGCCAGCACGATGCCAAGCGCGCGGTCGCGATTGCGCTGCGCAACCGATGGCGCCGGCAGAACGTCGCGCCCGAATTGCGCGACGAAATCGCGCCGAAAAACATCCTGTTGATCGGCCCGACCGGCGTCGGCAAGACCGAAATCGCGCGGCGGCTCGCGCGGCTGGCGCAGGCGCCCTTCATCAAGGTCGAGGCGTCGCGCTACACCGAGGTCGGCTACGTCGGCCGCGACGTCGAGTCGATGATCCGCGACCTCGCTGAATTGTCGGTCAAGATGGTGCGCGAGGAGGCGCGCTCGCGCGTTGCGGTCAAGGCGCGCGAAGCGGCCGAGGAGCATCTGCTCGACATCCTGTTTCCCGCGCCCGCCAAGGTCCGCCGCCCGGCCGCCGTCACGCCGACGGGGAATATCGAGGCGGGAGGCAACGGCGATTCGCACCGGGAAACCCGCGAAAAGCTCCGCAAACTCCTGAACGGCGGCCACCTGGACGATCGCGAGGTCGAGATCGAAGTCACCGCAAGTTCGCCGATGGTCGAGGTGATGACGCCGCCGGGCATGGAGGAGATGGGCGTCAACATGAAGGAGATCATGAGCCAGCTCATGCCCAAGCGGACGCATACGCGCAAGGTCAAAATTCCCGAAGCGATGGAACTGCTCACGCAGGAGGAGGCGGCGCGGCTAATCGACAACGAGGCGGTGACGCACGAGGCGATCGCGCGCGCCGAACAGTCGGGAATCGTCTTTATCGACGAAATCGACAAAATTGCCGGCCGCGAATCGGCGCGCGGCCCCGACGTTTCGCGCGAGGGCGTCCAGCGCGACCTCCTGCCGATCGTCGAAGGCTCGACCGTCAACACCAAGTACGGCGCGGTTAAGACCGACCATATCCTGTTCGTCGCGTCGGGCGCGTTCCATACCTCCAAGCCGTCCGACCTGATCCCGGAATTCCAGGGGCGCTTTCCGATCCGCGTCGAATTGAGCGCGCTGACCCGCGACGATTTCATCCGCATCCTGACCGAGCCCGACAACGCGCTCACCAAGCAGTACGTGGCGCTGATGGCGACCGAGGGCGTGAAACTCGCGTTCACCGCCGACGGCGTCGCGGTGCTGGCGGAAATCGCGGCGACCGTGAACGGCCGCTCGGAAAATATCGGCGCGCGCCGGCTGCATACCGTGCTGGAACGGCTGCTCGAGGAATTGTCGTTCAGCGCGCCGGAAATGGACGGCCACGAACTCAACGTCGATGCGGCCTACGTCCACGGCCGGCTCGATTCGATCGTCCAGGACGAAGACCTCTCGCGCTACATTCTGTGATCGGCGGGGACAATTGCCCAACC
The DNA here is from genome assembly GCA_050736715.1 of Binataceae bacterium (SeqCode). GTDB lineage: Bacteria > Desulfobacterota > Binatia > Binatales > Binataceae > Binatus. The sequence continues at coordinate 4,794 of JBOHWK010000072.1, forward strand.
GAAAACCCTTGAAACCGGTGCGGGGTTGGCCGCCAATGGGTGTTGCGAACAATTAAAGATGTCCGCGTCATAAACATTGGAGATGTCCGCTGGATCGGGATCATGGAGTTGTGGAA
>JBOHWK010000073.1:0-10245 GCA_050736715.1 Binataceae bacterium (SeqCode)
CACCCAAACCGGACATCTTTAACTGTTTATGCCCCGGACATCTCCAATGTTTATGACAGTATGGGTGTCAACCGGTTGACATAGAGCGCCCCGCATTGGACGGCGTCCTCCGCCACCGCGCCGCACGATCAGAGCGGGCATAAAAGACTTTGACTTTTCCCGAGTCAGGAGCCGGCCGCCTGCGAGTGGGAAGCTTGTGCCCTGTCGGCCGGTTTCAACAGGCCGCCCTCACTGAAACTCTCCCAGCCCCAGCGCAGCCACGACAGCAGCGCCGTTGCGAGCCATAGCGCCCACAACAACATTGCCAGCCGATAAACCATAAGCGGCACAGAGACCGCCCACACCTGCGGAAGCGCACCCGCGATCCGGTCATGAAACCATTGCAGATGATTCGCGCTGGAACCGTAGCCGCTGATTTGCATTTGCGGAAGTCCGAGGAGGCCCGCTTGGATGGCATAGAAGAGGATCCCAAGCGCGAACAGCGTCAAGGCCGCAAGCAGCACTTGGATCCCATGGAAGAAATCAGAGTGAGCGATTGTGGCGCTTTGCCGCTTTCGCCAGCCCAGAGCGAGCAACCACGCCACGACCACGGCGCCCCACCAGATTGGTACTTGAGTCAGTCCCAGACTCAGCAGGAACCAGTGACGGGCGCGCAGCGGCGTATGGCCAAACTGTCCAAGCACGATTGAAACCAGCCCGAAGACCAGCAACAGCCCCCAGAAAAGTACAGCGGGGCCGAGCAGAGCCGGCGCCACCAACAGCGTCCATCGATCCGCCGGCATATTGATAATCGTACCCGCGTTGACGCTGGGCGCGCCGGGGCTGAATTCTGGCGTTTTGCTCAGCCAACCGATTCCATGCGGCTCGCGCCAAGTGATTCCGATCGTCTGCCGGCCGGGAACAATCGGAACCGCCACGTTTCGTTCTTGTTGGCGGATTGGTTGCGCGACGCCGTTGATCGTGAGCGATTGCAATTCCGCATGGTCGGGGAGGACGAAGCTTTTCTGGCCGCCACGGCTGCTACGGACATCAAGGGTGACCGTCACGTCGGTGGCGCGGAGCCCGGGACTCATCTCGAGCCGGCTCGAATCGATCGTGAGGGTGGCGCCGCCGATCCCCTCCGGCCGCGTTACCGCCACCGAGACCGATTCACCGGGCCACGGCCGCCATTCGCGGCTTCTGTCCGGGTTCTGTTCCGGCGGCTGATAGATTTCGGGAATCCCGCTTGGCGCCAAATGCCAAATCGGCGCCGCGGCGATGCGCCATATTTCGGTCCATGGCACCGAATTCGGCGCCTTCAATGCGATCGCGGGTGTAATTTTGAGCCGCGAATGCCATTGGGCGCTGGTCACCGACGGCGGCATGGTTACTGCAACCTTTCCGTTTTCGACGCGGGTATCCGATGAGGTTACCGACTCGCCCGGCAGCAGCGGAACGTGCAACGTAATCGCGGTGTCGCTCGGCGTCATCCGGTCCACCGTAGTATCGACTTCCCATTGGAGGCCAAGCTGGATGCTGCGCGTCACGGCCACGAACGGGGGAATTTCGCCGGGCTGCAATCCGCTGAGCTTTTCTCCCGGCTGGGCCTGCCGCACCAACCGGATGACGCTCGCGGGAATTCCGTCCTCGCTAATCCCTTCAACCGTCCATCCTTCCGAGGACGCCTCGGCCCGATGTGGTTTGAGCGGTAACTGTAGTTCGAGCGAGTCAACCTGAGGCAGCGGGCCTTCAACCAAAGCCTGATGCGTCCCCGGCGGGACCAGAAGCCATAAAAGTCCGTCCGGCGTACGCGCTACCACGCCCGCATTCTTGCCGTCGAGCGTTACCTGTGCCGGGTTGAACCCGTTGAGGCTTCCCGGCAGCGGAATTGCGGTTTCCGCGGCGGCGTCGATTTCAATCCGCGCAACCAGCGAAGCCGGTTGCACTTCGATTGCCATTCGCGGTATCGAGGCGCAATTGGGAGAACAGTCGTGATTTTCGAGCAATCGGCGCTGGAGCTCCTTAAGCATCCCTTCGGATGGGAAATCGGCGCGCACCGGTGCGACGAAGGGCGGCGCGAGGAGGCACAGCGCGAGCACCGCGGCCATCGTCCCTCCGAAGGAAGGCAGCGATCGCCCCATCTCACGCATCGAGAAAAAAACCCGGTACGCAAGCAGCGCGATCAGCCCGACGCGAAGAAAGGCGAGCAGGAAGTCCACCCACGGTGACAACAGCCAGAGACGAATCGCTTGCCCGCGTTGCACCGGTCCCCGCCAGTTGAGGCGCACCGAACGCCAGTTCCATCGAGGCACGCCGGGCCCGGTTGTAATTATCGCGTTAGGGTCGATCAATGCGTAGCTGTTGGGCGAGGAAGTTTTCATCGACATAAAGCCGGACCGAGCGCCGAGTTGGTGGAGCGATTGCGCGGCCATTGGACGTGCCGATGCGGCGAACCCTCTGCCGCCGCTGGCGTATACCCCGACGTTCCCCATCATCCCGCCTTGGGGCAGTTCGGCTTTCTCCGCCAATCCCATCGTCGCACCTTTATTTTCGAATGCCCCCAAGAACCCCCCGAATCTCTGTTCCCCGGCGTTGACGAAATTTTCCGGAGATTCCAAAGCCGGGTAAATTGCGGTTCTGACTTGATCCACCGCGAAGGGAATCGCGATTAATACAAAAGTGGCGGCGGCGGCCCAGCGGAAAACTTGAATCGCCAAGGTGCCGCGGCCCTTCGGCACGATCCGATGAAGCGCTTCCGCGGCGAGCAGTGCGAGCCAGATCCATTCCGGCGCACCCGGCTCCGGATAGGTCAGCGCCAGGGTCAGCAGCGCCACACCGCCCCACGCTAAGCCCCACATCCGGTACACAATCATCGCGGTGAAGAGCACCAGGAAGAGATCGAACAACGTCCAATCGGTCACCCAACTGGCGGAGACATCGTCCACCCCCGACGCGCGAAACAGCCGCCATCCGGGAGGCAGGTTCAACATCGCCGATACCGACTTGAAGTCGTGCTCCCATCCGACGGCCGGAATGCGGGAGCTTCCACCGTCGATCCGGCTGTCGGCCGCCATTTGGAGTTGCGCCTGACGAATCTCAACGCCGGAGAGTGGAGAGCCGGCGCGGCGCGTGATGACTTGCGCGATGCCCCCGATAGCAACGCGGCCGAGCTGCTGAGACGGCGCCATATCGAGCCGCCAACTCTTGCTCATTGTGCCGGTGATCTTGTCATGGACCGTGTACCCGCCGCCGTTGAAGTCGAGCCACAGGGTGCGTTCAAGGTACAGGCGATCGGGCGCGGGATCGGTGTCGCCCCGGCGCTGTTCAACCAGATGCATCGCTTTCCCGGGCCGCATCAGGAAGGCTGGGAATTGACGCCATTCGGCAGGCAGCGGAGTCTGACTGGGATTAACCGCCGGCACCCCTTCGACCGAAACCAAGCGGAGATTATTGCGCGCCTCAAACGCCCATATTTCCTGAGCGGGCCACGGCGCGCCGCTGCCGGGCATCGACAGCGAATTCACCGGCCCTGCGTGGCGCGCGGTCAGTTTGATCGTCCAGGTTCCGGGCCGTAGCTGCACCCGCAAGAGACCGTCGGATTCGACGCGGGCGGGCAACGGACTCTCAAGACCTATCGGGACGAATCCGGCGGGAAGCGCCTTGCCCAGCGTTACCTCACGGTCCTTGCCCGAAACATTCAGTTCGATGCGCGTCACGAGCAGGAGCGGAATGCTATCGACAACGCGGCGCTGGACCTGCGCTTCAAGCCCCTCGGGCGCGGCTTGAGTAGTCGAGCGGCGCAGCCAGAGTTGGCCGCCCGATTCCCGCGTCGGGAAATCCACCGGGGCGCCATCGACAGTGAGTGAGACGAGCCCGGTTTCCGCGGGCACGGGCAGAATCTGCGGCATCCGGTCCCACGCAAACGAACCCTCGACCCGATGGTTTCCCGCGTTGAGATAGATTGCCGGACCGTCGTTATGGCTTATGACCGGCGCGGGTTTTCCGTCGATGCGCACGTCGAGTGGCCAGCGGGTTTCGCCGCCGGGCAGCATCGTGAATGTGGCGCGGTAAACATTAAACTCCTGCGCAAACCGCCCGCCGGTTTCATTCACTGTCAGCGTGAGGCGCGAGGGCCAAAGACAGAAACGATCGTTATCGGCATTCTGAACCGCCGGGCAGAGTTGATCCTCGTGGCCGCGCAGCACCCAATCGGTCCACGGACGAAGCGGCTCCGGCACTTGGTCGCGGGACAGCGGCTCGGCATGCGCCGCGGGCGCGGCAATCAACAGGGACAGGATCGCAATGAGTACTTGAAGCCTCATTTCAGTCTACGCCGGTTTTGAACCGGAATTTCGGTTTTAACGCACCCGAGCGCCATGACTTATAGCCCACCGCCGTGCAGCCGTGCAAAGGCGCCGGCTGCCTCTCCTGAAACCATTTACATATAATCGCGCGGCGCCGGCGGAGCGTTCGACCCGGCGCGTGCAATTCCGTATGATTGCGGAAGATTCAGCCGCGCAATCGATTCGAGGCGGCGCAGGACCATGACTCAAGCGCAAACCGCAGCGCCAACCGGCGATTTCTATTTCAATCCGTGGGACGAAAAGTTCCGCGCCAATCCGTATCCCCATTACCGGCCGCTCTATTCCGGGCCGCCGCGGACGCTCGACTTCGGCTTCAAGGTCGTACTGGCCGCGCGGTATGCCGATGTGCAGGCGATCCTGATGGATCACGCCGCCTTTTCGAGCGTGCCGCCCGAAAGCCCGCTATTCGCCGAGCAGCAGGCGCTGTTCGGCGATACGGCCAACCTGCTGTTGTCGGATCCCCCCGTTCACACGCGCCTGCGCCGGGTGATCTCGCACGATTTCACGCCCCGGCGCATCCGCGAATTCGAACCGCGCATCCGCGAGATCGCCAACCGGCTGCTCGACGCCGCCGCCCGCAAGGGCGAACTTGAAGTGATGGGCGGCATCGCCACTCCGCTGCCGGTGATGGCGATCGCGGCGTTGCTTGGCGTGCCGGGCGATCGCTACGAGCAGTTCAAGCATTGGTCCGACCTGGTAATCGAGATGGACAACACTCCCCCCGGGATGCCGATTCCGGAGGAGAGCAAGCGCGCGTTCCATGAGTTGGGAGAGTATTTCGCGGGCGAAATCGAAAAGCGCCGGCGCAGCCCCGGCCCCGACCTGATAAGCGCTCTGGTCGCCGCGCATGACGAAGCCGAGGCGCTGAGCGCGGACGAGTTGCTCCGGTTCGTCATCCTGCTGCTCCTGGCCGGCAACGAAACGACGACCAACCTGATCGGCAATGGGATGCTCGCGCTGGGGCGGAATCCCGGCGCGATCGCGGCGCTTCGCGCGAATCCGGCGCTGCTAAAGGGCGCGATCGAAGAGATGCTGCGCTACGACGGCCCCGTGCAGTCCACCTTTCGCACGGCGACCCGGGACACCGTGGTGGGCGGCATGCCGGTTTCGGCGGGCACCGGCGCGTTCGCGATCCTCGCGGCGGCCAACCGCGACCCGGCGCGATTCAAGGATCCCGATACGTTCGATATCGCACGCGAACCCAGCGATCATCTGGCGTTCGGCGACGGGATTCACTTCTGTATCGGAGCGCCGCTGGCGCGATTGGAGGGCGCGGTTGCGATCGGTGCGATGCTGGAACGATTTCCGACATTGCGGCTTGAGAATCCCGGCGCTCCGCTGACATATAAGGGTTCTTATTTTCTGCGCGGGCTTGCCCGCCTCGACATGTCCATCCAGTAGGAATGTGGAAATTGTGAACGCCGCCGGCCAAAAGATTTATTTCAATCCGTGGGATCCCGCGTTCCGCGCCAACCCCTATCCATTCTACGAGCCGCTGCTTGCGGGACCGCCGCAGTTCTTCGAACTGTTCGGAAACGTTTTGCTGACCGCGCGCTTCGACGACGTCACCGCGATTCTCAAGGACGCCCAGCATTTTCGCGCCACCCGGCCGCCGATGCCGGCCAGTTTTCGGGATCAAGGCCCGTTCAAAGGCGCGACGGTAATGCTCTTCGCGGACCCGCCCGTCCATACCCGGCTGCGCGGCCTCGTATCGCGCGATTTCACCCCGCGGCGCATCCGCGAGATGGAGCCGCGCATCCGCGCGATCGCCAGCCAGCTCCTCGACGGCGTTGCGAAAAAGGGCGAACTCGACGTAATGGCCGATATTGCCGACGTGCTGCCGGTGATGGTGATCGCGGAGATGCTGGGCGTGCCCGCCGAGTTGTATCCGCAATTCAAGCGTTGGTCCAATGCCGTTGTGGCGGGCGGCAACACGTTTCCCGGAATGCCGCTGCCGGACGATTTCAGACAGGCGACCGACGCCTTGCGCGAATATCTCGCCGGGCAGATCGCGATGCGCCGCACCCATCCCGGCCCCGACCTGATCAGCGCGCTGGTCGCGGCGCACGCCGACGGACAGGCGCTTACCGAGGCGGAATTGCTGGCTTTTGTGGTGCTCCTGTTGTTGGCCGGAAATGAAACGACCACCAACCTGATCGGCAACGGGATGCTTGCGTTCGGGCGAAATCCCGATCAGATGGACTTGGTGCGGCGCAATCCCGAGCTTACACCGCGCGCGATCGAGGAGATACTGCGCTACGACGGCCCGGTGCAGGCGACGGTGCGATTTGCGGCGGAGGGGGCGGAGGTTGGCGGGGTCGCGCTCGCGCCGGGAACGGGATGCTTTGCGATTCTGGCGGCGGCGAATCGCGATCCGTCGCGATGGGATAATCCCAGCCGCTTCGACATTACGCGCGAGTCGCAGGATCACGTCGCATTTGGCGACGGGATTCATTTTTGCCTCGGCGCGCCGCTCGCGCGGCTCGAAGGTGCAATCGCGATCGGCTCGATGCTCCAGCGGTTTCCGCAGCTGCGGCTGAAAGACCCCGGCCTCGAGCCGAAACACAAAGGCTCCTATTTTTTGCGCGGCCTCGAAGCGCTGCCGATGGCGATCGATTGATGGATTCACCGCGGGTTAGGATGCCCGCTCTGCCGGACCATATTCGATGAGTGAACCTTCAAGCGCCGCCGCGCCGGCGGAGGGAGATGCCGGGGCAAACGAGGGCCGCCGCCGAATCAATCTCGGAATTTTCGGCAGCACACCGCCCTTCACGCCGCGCCAATGGCGCGTCTTTGGAATAGCGATCACGGCGGGCTTCTTCAATGTTTACGATAACGCCCTTTTGAGCCTCGCCCTCGAGCAGATTCAACGGGGCTTGCATATCGCGGAGGCCGATCTGGGCACGATGCTCTCCCTCATCCGGCTGGGCTACGTGCTGTCGCTGTTCATCACCCCGCTTGCCGACATCTTCGGCCGCCGCCGCCTGCTGCTCTACACGATAATCTTTTACACGGTGTTCACGGGGCTAAGCGCGATCGCGCCGGGCGAACGCAGCTTTATCGTGTTCCAAGTGCTCGCCCGCGCCTTCGCGGGCGCGGAATCGACGATTGCGCTGGTGATCCTGGTCGAGGAAGTCGATGCCGCGAATCGCGGCTGGGCGGTCGGATTGCTCGCCGCCGTCGCCACCACCGGCTACGGCCTCGCCGCGATCGTCTTTGCCACGATCAACGTGATGCCGTACGGATGGCGCGGGCTGTACGCGATTGCGCTGGTTCCGCTGCTGCTGTTGATTCCGCTGCGCCGGATTCTTCCCGAAAGTCACCGGTTCGAGGCCGAGTCGCGGGTCCATGCCGAGCCGGTCAAAATTTGGCAGCCGATAATGAAACTGTTTCGGACTTATCCGGTCCGGCTGCTGCTGATGATCTCGGTGGGGTTTCTGGCCTCGATGGGCTCGAACGCCGCCGGCCAGTTTTTTCCGAAATTCCTGCAGGAGGTCCACGGATACGCGCCGCGCAATGTCAGCATGCTGTTTTTCTTCGGCGGGGCGCTGGGAATCATGGGCAACATCTTCGCCGGCCGGATGAGCGATCGGTTCGGGCGGCGCGCGATGGGTGCGCTGTTCTTGATTCTCTCGCCGATCCTGACGATCGTGTTTTACACCGCGCCCGGACGGTGGCTAATCCCGTCGTGGATCCTGGAACTGTTCTTCGACACCGCCTCCAGCACGATCATGGCCACCTACACCGCGGAAGTCTTTCCAACCGCGTACCGCTCGACCGCCGGATCGGTGCTGGCGGTGGCCGGAACGACCGGTGGCGCGCTGGGCTTGTTTCTGGAAAGCGTGCTGTACGGCGTCACCCATTCGCATTGGACGGCGGTCCGCTACCTGACAGTATTTTGGATGCTCTCACCGATTGCGATCGCTTATTTGCCGGAGACCGCCGGCCTCGAATTGGAAGCGATTTCGCAGGACAAGGAATAACCACTTCCGCCGATGGAACCCGCAGGCGCGGCAGAATGCGAAATCCGGCCTCCGGGCGCGGCTGGAGAGGACGCCCGCCGCAGCATTCACCTGGGACCGCTGGGGCGCACGCCGCCGTTCACGCCGCGCCAATGGCGCGTCTTCGGAATCGCGATCACGGCCGGCTTTTTCGACCAATACGACCGCGCGCTGCTCAGCCTCGCGCTCAAGCAAATTCAGGCCGGATTGAAGATCGCGGAGGCGCACCTCGGCGATATGCTCTCGGCGATTCGGCTGGGATTCGCGCTGTCGATGTTGGTGACTCCGCTGGCCGATGTTTTCGGGCGGCGCCGGCTTCTGCTCTACACGATCGTCGGTTACACGATATTCACCGGACTTAGCGCGATCGCTCCCGGCGAACGCAGCTTCATTGCCGCCCAAGTGCTCGCGCGGGCCTTCGCGGGCGCCGAAGCGACGATCGCGGTGGTGATTCTGGTCGAGGAGGTCGATGCGGAATATCGCGGCTGGGCGGTGGGCTTGCTCGCCGCAATCGCCAGTTGCGGCGATGCGATGGCCGCGGTGGTTTTCATCGCGATCAATGTGATCCCCTATGGATGGCGCGGCCTGTACGCGATCGCGCTCGTCCCGCTGATCCTGCTGATTCCGCTGCGCCGCATCCTGCCGGAAAGCCATCGCTTCGAGGCCGAAGCGCGCGCGCGCGCCGTCCCGAATCGGGTCTGGGAACCCTTCCTGCGGCTTGGGCGGGCCTATCCGGCGCGCCTGGCGGCGATGCTGTCGATTGCGTTTCTGGCCGCAATGGGCGGTAATCCGGGCGGCTTCTTTTTTCCCAAGTTTCTGCAAGAGGTGTACGGATTTTCTCCCTTCGGCGTCACCGCGATCTATCTGGTAGGCGGCGGGCTGGGAATTTTAGGCAATATTGTAGCCGGCCGCCTCAGCGATCGATTTGGGCGCCGCTCGATTGGCGTGCTGTTCAACCTGCTGGCGCCGATTCTCGTCATTCTGGGTTATGGCTGCCGGATGCCCTGGATTCTGCTGGCGGCGGCTTGGACGATCGCGATATTTACCTACACCGCCGGCGCCACAATCATAGCCGCTTACAGCGCGGAATTATTCCCCACCTCGTACCGATCGACCGCGGGAGCGGCGTTGGGCGTGGCGGGAACACTCGGTGGCGCAATTGGGTTGGCTCTGGAGAGCGTGTTGTTCGGGTTTACCCATTCTCATTGGACGGCATTGAGTCATCTCGCCGGATTCTGGCTGCTTGCGCCCGTCATCATAATGTTTCTGCCGGAGACCGCCGGCCGCGAACTCGAGAGCGTATCGCCGGAGGCGCCCTGAGATGCGCGTCGCGCGCCACCTTTTCCTATTCGCCGCCATCGCGATCGTGATCGCGGGATGCGCGCGCGGCCCGCGCGTCACGATCGTCGCACCGGACGGACGGCGGCGCGCGGCAGTGTCGGTCGAGGTTGCCGGCACCCCCGCCAAACGCGAAGTCGGCCTGATGTACCGCAAACAATTAGGTGCCAGCGCCGGGATGATCTTCATTTTCAGAACGCCGGCGCATCAGGAATTCTGGATGCGCAACACCGAAATTCCGCTCGACATGATCTTCGCCGATTCCAACCGCCGGGTGATTGGTGTCGTCGCCAACGCCGCGCCCCATACCGATACGCCCCGCGCGGTGGACGGGGATTCGCAGTACGTGCTCGAAGTGAACGGAGGATTCGCCGCGGCCCACGCAATCCATGCAGGCGACCGGCTGCGATTTTCCGGCTTCTCGCCCACGACCGGGCGGTGAACATAGAAAGCGCAACGTAAAAGGCGCCGGGCGGACGCATCGGCTTGTTGCGAACAATTAAAGATGTCCGCGTCATAAACATTGGAGATGTCCGCTGGATCGGGATCATGGAGTTGTGGAA
>JBOHWK010000074.1:0-12123 GCA_050736715.1 Binataceae bacterium (SeqCode)
CCGCGCAGCGGCATTCCCAGCGCCCGCAGCAGCGTCTGTCCCTCGAAGTCGCTGCGCGCGGTGGTCGTAATCGAAATCGTCATCCCTTTCACCTTGTCCACCCTGTCGAGGTTGAGTTCGGGAAAAATCGAATGCTCGCGCAAGCCGAGCGAGAAATTGCCGCGCCCGTCGAACGCCTTCTCGCTGACGCCGCGGAAGTCGCGCACGCGGGGCAGCGAGATGTTCACCAGCCGGTCGAAGAATTCCCACATCCGCTCGCGCCTAAGCGTCACCATCACACCGATCGGCATCCCCTGGCGCAGCTTGAAGTTCGAGATCGCCTTGCGCGCGCGCGTCAACACCGGCTTCTGGCCGGCGATCGCCTTCAATTCTTCCAGCGCGCCGTCCAGGACCTTCACGTTGTCGCGCGCCTCGTTGAGCGCCATGTTGATCGTGATCTTGGTAAGCCGCGGCACGCGCATCCGGTTGCCGATCTTAAGCTCGCGCATCAGGGTCGGCGCAATCTCGCCATCGAAGCGCACCCGCAGCCGGGGCGGCAGCTTCGGCTCGGGCGCCGCCTCTGTTTCGGGCGCCGCCGGCGCCGCGTCGAGCTTGGCGCCGGCGCGCTTGACCCGGGCTTCGCGCTTGGGCTTGGCGGCGGCCGGGGCCTTTTCGGGGGTGTCCTTTTTCTGCGCCATTATATCGTTGCCTATCCGTTGCCTATCGGCTCGCCGCAGCGGCGGCAAACCCGCGTCTTCTCGCCATCGGCGCCCGTCTTGAATCCCGCCCGCACGGGCGCATTGCAGCGATCGCAAAAGATCATCACGTTGGAAATGTCGATCGGCGCCTCCTTCTCGACAATACCGCCGGGACTCTGGATACCGCGCGGCTTGGAATGGCGCTTGACCATGTTCAACCGCTCGATCACGACGCGCCCGCGCGCCGCCAGCACCCGCATTACCTTGCCGGTCTTGCCGCGATCGCGCCCCGCGATGACCATCACCGTGTCGTCCTTCTTGATCTTGCGATGCGCCGCGGCCATCAGAGCACCTCCGGCGCGAGCGAGACGATCTTCAGAAATTTCTTGGCGCGCAACTCGCGCGCGACCGGCCCGAAAATGCGGGTCCCGATCGGTTCGTGGTCCTTGTCGAGCAGCACCGCCGAATTGTGGTCGAAGCGGATGTAGCTACCGTCGCCGCGGCTGATTTCGCGCGCGGTGCGGACGATCACGGCGCGCGCGACGTCGCCCTTCTTCACCTTGGCGTTGGCGATCGCTTCCTTCACCGCGACCACGATCACGTCGCCCACGGTGGCGTAGCGCCGCCGCGAACCGCCGAGCACCTTGATGCACATGACTCTGCGCGCGCCGGAATTGTCGGCCACGTCCAGGACTGTCTGCGTCTGTACCATCGCGCCCTACCCCGCCGCCTTCTTGAGCACTTTGCTCACGCGCCAGCGCTTGTGCCTCGACAGCGGGCGCGACTCGATAATCAACACCCGATCGCCCTCGCGGCACTCCGCCCGCTCGTCGTGGGCCATGAATTTGCTGCGCTGGCGTGCGCGCTTGCCGTAGATGGGATGCTCGACGAGCCGATCCACCTGTACCATCACGGTCTTGGTCATCTTCGCCGCGACCACCGTTCCTTCGCGGCGCTTAGTTTGCTTGCGCATCGCCTTCCTTCCGTTGCGCGGCGGCTTCCGCGCGCGTCTTGTGGCTGAGCAGAGTCAAAATCCGCGCCAGTTCGCGGCGCGCGCGCCGGTAGGCGGCATGGTTGTCCAACTGATTGGTCCGCAGCTTGAGCCGCAGCCGGAAGACCTCGTCGCGCGCCTCGCGCTCCTTGATGCGCAAGTCGGCCGGACTCATCTGCCGCATTTCGTCAAGCTCCAAGAGCGCCCTCCTCGCGCCGGACCACGATGGTCTTGATCGGCAGTTTGTGCGCCGCCAGCCGCATCGCCTCGGTGGCAGTGGCGGCATCGACGCCTTCCATCTCGAACAGGATTCGACCGGGGCGGACGCAAGCAACCCATCCTTCCGGCGCGCCCTTGCCCTTGCCCATGCGGGTTTCGGCGGGTTTTTTGGTGAACGGTTTGTCGGGAAACACGCGAATCCAGACGCGCCCGCCGCGTTTGATATGGCGCGTGAGCGCGATTCGGGCGGCTTCCAGCGCGCGCGCATCGACGCGGGCGGTCTCGGTGGCCTTAAGCCCGAAATCGCCGAAGGCGAGCTCCAAGCCGCGCGACTCGGCGCCGCGGACGCGGCCCTTCATCATCTTGCGCCATTTGACTTTCTTGGGAGCGAGCATTGAATCGTCCTAATTCGCCCCCGCCTGCGCGCCGGAGCGCTTGGCGTCGGCTTCCTTGCGGGTGAGGACTTCGCCGCGGAAAATCCAAACTTTAATCCCGATCATGCCATAGGTCGTGCGTGCTTCAGCGAATCCGTAAGCAACGTCCGCGCGCAGCGTTTGCAGGGGCACGCGCCCCTCGCGATACCATTCCTGACGCGCGATTTCCGCACCGGCCAGCCGTCCCGCGACGTGAACTTTGATTCCCTGCGCCCCCATCCGCATCGCGCGGGTGACGGCCTCCTTCATCGCGCGGCGGAAGGCCACGCGCCGTTCGAGCTGGAGCGCGATATTCTCGGCGACCAGTTGCGGATCGAGGTCGGGACGGCGCACCTCGTGGATGTTGATGAACGCCTCGCGCCCCTTCATCAGCTTCTGGATGTCGGCCTTCAGCTTGTCGATTTCGGCGCCTTTCTTACCGATCACGATTCCGGGGCGCGCCGTATAGATGTTAATCTTGGCCTTGTTGGCCATTCGCTCGATTTCGATCTTGGAAATCCCGGCGTGATAGAGCCGCTTCTTAATAAAGCCGCGCAGCTTCAGGTCCTCGTGCAGGAGCGTCGCGTAATCGGCGCTCGAAAACCAGCGCGAGTCCCAACTCTCGATGATGCCGAGGCGCAAGCCGCGCGGATGCGTTTTCTGTCCCATCAAAGACCCCTCGACTCCCGTTCGTCCACGATTATCGTCAGATGGCTGCTGCGCTTGTGAATCGGCGTGGTCTGCATGTGCGAGCGCATGATCGAGCGCTTCCAGGTCGGCCCGGTGTCGGCCGCGGCGCGCTTGACGTAGAGCCGGTCCTCATCGACGTTCTGCTGATCGCGCGCGTTGGCGACCGCGGCGAGCAGCGTTTTCGACACCAGCTTGGCGCCCTTCTTGGGCGTAAATTCCAGAATCGAGAGCGCCTGCCCGACCGGCTTGTCCGCGATTAGATCGCACACGAGCTTGAGCTTGCGCGGCGAAATCCGAACATAGCGGCTGCGGGACAATGCTTCCATGACCGTCGATTCCTTTTTCCCCGTTACGCGCCCTTCGCCGCCGGCGCACCCTTCGCGGCCGGCGCACCTTTGGCGCCCGGCCCCGAAGCGCCCGGCCCGCCTCCCGACGATTTCACTTCCGTCTTGCGTTCGCCCGAATGAGCGTGAAAGGTCCGCGTCGGCGCAAATTCACCCAAGCGGTGCCCCACCATGTTTTCGGTGCAATAGACCGGGATGAACTTGTGGCCGTTGTGGACGGCAAAAGTCAGTCCGATCATCGCGGGCGTGATCATCGAGCGCCGCGACCAGGTCTTGATAATCCGCTTGTCACCGGCGGCCACCGCCGTGGCGGCCTTCTTTTCCAGATGGCCATCGACAAACGGGCCTTTTTTCAACGATCGCGCCATAACCCGATCCTCAATTGCCTCCGCTGCGCTTGCCGCGCGGCCGCCCGCTTACGATATACCGGTCCGACGGTTTTTTCTTGCGCGTCTTGTATCCCTTCGCCGGCGTCCCCCACGGCGATTGCGGATGATTGCCCTTGGAGCGGCCCTCACCGCCGCCGTGCGGATGATCGACCGGATTCATCGCCATCCCGCGCACGTGGCCGCGCTTGCCGAGCCATCGCGAACGCCCGGCCTTGCCGATCGAGATGTTTTCGTAGTCGAGGTTGCCGACCTGCCCGATCGTGGCGCGGCATTCCGCCTGCACCATCCGCTGCTCTCCGGAGGGCAGCTTTATCAGCGCGAACTTGCCCTCTTTCGCCATCAACTGGGCCTGTGCGCCCGCGCCGCGCGCGAGTTGCGCGCCCGCGCCCGGTTTAAGTTCGATCGCATGGACCATCGTGCCGACCGGGATGTGCTTCAGCTTGAGCGCGTTGCCGGGCTTGATGTCGGCGCGCTCGCCCGACTCGACTTTATCGCCCGCCTTGAGGCCGTCGGGGGCGAGGATGTAGGCCTTGGCGCCGTTGGCATAATGGAGGAGCGCGATATTCGCGGAGCGGTTCGGATCGTATTCGAGCGACGCGACCACCGACGGAATCCCGTCGTGAACGCGCGTGAAGTCGATAATCCGGAACCGCCGCTTGTGGCCGCCGCCGCGATGGCGAATCGTCATGCGGCCGCGATTGTTGCGCCCGCCCGACTTGGTGAGCGGCGCGAGCAAGCTCTTCTCCGGCGGCTTCTTCGCTAAGCCGGAAAAATCGGCAATCTGCATGAACCGCTGGCCGGGAGTCCGGGGATTTAACTGAATGATCGCCATCGCCGTGCCGTTTCGCTATACGCCCTCGAAGAATTCAATCTTGTCGCCCGCTTTGAGCGTGACGTAGGCCTTTTTCCAATTCATCTGGCGGCCCTTCACCGCACCGCGCCGGCGCTCCTTGCCCATGAAATTGCCGGTGCGGACCTTCAGCACCGTAACCTTGAACAACTGTTCGACCGCCGCGCGGATGACATCTTTGCTCGCCTGCGGCCGCACGCGGAAGACCACCTGCCCGGCCTTTTCGTTCGCCATCGTTCCCTTCTCGGTAATCACCGGGGACAGGATTAGGCTCGCAGGATTCATTTCACCCCCGCGGCGAGGCGATGCTCGATCGCGCCGGCGGTCGCCGTCGTCATCACCAGTTCGTCGTAGCCGAGCACGTCGTACACGTTTAGGCCGGCGGCCCGCAGCACCTTGTGGGCGGCCAGATTGCGCGCGGCGAGGAGGAAGTTGCGGTCGCTTTCGCCGACCACGATCAGCGCGTGCTTGGCGCCCAGCTTTTCGAGCGCCGCTTTGGCCAGCTTGGTTTTCGGTTCGGCCAATTCCAGCGATTGGACGAGCAGCAGCTTGCCGCCGCGCGCGCGATCGCTAAGCGCGACGCACAGCGCCTTGCGCCACGCCTTCTTGGGCATCTGGTACGAATAATCGCGCGGCTGCGGCCCGAACGTCGTGCCGCCGTGGCGCCATAGCGGCGAGCGCGTCGATCCGGCGCGCGCGCGGCCGGTGCCCTTCTGCCGCCAGGGCTTGCGGCCGCCGCCCGAAATAAGCCCGCGCGTCTTGGTGGCGGCGGTCCCGGCGCGCCGGTTCGCCAATTGCATCCTGACCGCCTCGTGCAACAGCGCGGAATCGCCCGCGCGCCCGAAGACGGCGCCCGCGACTTCCAATTCGCCGACCTTCTCATGTTCCGGCGAATAGAGCGGGAGCTTTATCCGCTCGAGAGCTTCTTCCCGCCTAGCCATTGGCCGCCGCCTTTGCCATCGCCATGCGCCGCGGCCGCGCCGCATGGCGGATAATCACCAGCCCGCCGTCGGGGCCCGGCACCGCGCCCGACACGATGACCGCGTTGTCGTCGGGCAGGATTTCCAGCACTTCGAGATTGAGGATCGTCGCCTTTTCGTTGCCCATCTGCCCGGCCATCCGAAGTCCCTTGCGCACCCGGCCGGGATACGAGCGGTTGCCGATCGAGCCGCCGTGGCGAAAATATTCGTGGGTGCCGTGCGAGCCGGGAAATCCCGCAAAGTGATGCCGCTTGATCACGCCCTGATAGCCGTGCCCCTTGGAGACGCCGGAGACATCGACCTGATCGCCCGGCTTGAACACGTCGGCCGCGGCGATCGCCTGGCCGAGCGCCAGTTCGCCTTCGCCCCGGCGGACGAATTCCACCGACTTGATTCCCGCGGCGACATTGGCCTTGGCGCAATGGCCCCGCAGGGCGGCCGATACCCGCGTCAGCTTCTTCTTGCCGAACGTAATCTGCACCGCCTCGTAGCCGTCGGTCGGGGCGGTCTTGATCTGGACCACCGTACACGGCCCGACGCCGAGCACGGTGGCGGCGCGCACGATTCCCGCCGCGCCGGTCACCTGGGTCATCCCCAGCTTTTTTCCGATAAGTCCGCTCAGCACCGCCCTACTCCAGTTTAATCTCAACGTCCACGCCCGCGGCCAAATCGAGCTTGCCCAGCGCGTCGATGGTCTGCTGCGTGGGATCGAGCACGTCGAGCAATCGCTTGTGGGTGCGAATCTCGAAATGCTCGCGCGATTTCTTGTCCACGTGCGGCGAGCGGTTCACGGTGAAGCGCTCCACGCGGGTGGGCAGCGGAATCGGACCTGCCACGCGGCCTCCGGTGCGCTTGATGGTGTCCACGATTTCACGCACCGACTGATCGAGCAGGCGGTAATCGTACGCCTTGAGACGTATGCGAATCTTCTCGTTCATCTAACTTGCCGTGTAACTTGCCGCGCAATTTGCCGCGCCCGCTCTCCGTCCGTTCGCTTTCATTCCTACTTCAATATCTTCGCCACGACGCCGGCGCCGACCGTCCGGCCGCCCTCGCGGATTGCGAAGCGCAGCCCTTCGTCCATCGCCACCGGAGTAATCAGTTCGCCGATAATCTTGATGTTGTCGCCGGGCATGACCATCTCGGTGCCTTCCGGCAGGCTCAGCACTCCCGTCACGTCGGTGGTGCGGAAGTAGAACTGCGGGCGGTAGCCGTTGAAGAATGGGGTGTGGCGGCCGCCCTCGTCCTTGGTCAGGATATAGGCGGAAGCCTCGAATTTGGTGTGCGGCGTGATCGAGCCGGGCTTGGCCAGCACCTGGCCGCGCTCGACGTCTTCGCGCTTGAGGCCGCGCAGGAGCGCGCCGATATTGTCGCCCGCCTGGCCCTCGTCGAGCAGCTTGCGGAACATCTCGACGCCGGTCACTACCGTCTTCTGCGTGTCCTTGAAGCCGACGATCTCGACCTCCTCCCCCACCTTGACCTTGCCCTTCTCGATGCGGCCGGTGACCACCGTGCCGCGGCCGGAGATCGAGAAGACGTCCTCGACCGGCATCAGGAAGGGCTTGTCGATTTCGCGCTTGGGCTGCGGGATGTAGCTGTCCACGGCGGCCATCAGGTCGAGGATCGGCTTGCAATTCTTGCAATCCTCCTTGCCGCATCCGCAATTGAGCGCGTTGAGCGCGCTGCCGCGGATCACGGGGACCTCGTCGCCGGGAAATTCGTACTTCTTCAGCAGTTCGCGCACTTCCAGTTCGACCAGATCGAGCAGTTCGGGATCGTCGATCATATCGACCTTGTTCATAAAGACCACGACCGAGGGGACGCCGACCTGGCGGGCGAGCAGGATGTGCTCGCGCGTCTGCGGCATCGGCCCGTCGTTGGCGCCGACCACCAGGATCGCGCCGTCCATCTGGGCGGCGCCGGTGATCATGTTCTTGATGTAATCGGCGTGGCCCGGGCAATCGACGTGCGCGTAGTGGCGCTTTACGGTTTCGTACTCGACGTGCGCGATGGCGATCGTGATGCCGCGCTCGCGCTCCTCGGGCGCCTTGTCGATCTGGTCGAACGCCATGAATTGAGCGAGCTTCTTCGACGCCAAAACCTTGGTGATGGCCGCGGTTAACGTGGTCTTGCCGTGATCGATATGGCCGATCGTGCCGACGTTGGCGTGCGGCTTGGTGCGTTCGAATTTAGCCTTGCCCATGGTCTTTCCTCCGATTCAGGCGGATCCTTCTCAATCCGCTCACGCCGCCTTGTCCGGCGGCGTTTTGGTCAATTCCTCGAAAATGTTGCGCGGCACCGGCTCGTAGGCGCCGAACTGCATCGTGTAGTTCGCGCGCCCCTGGGTCATCGAGCGCAGCCGCGTCGCGTAGCCGAACATCGCGGCCAGCGGCACGCGCGCCTCGATCGCCTGCGCCCCGGCGCGATTCTCCAGATTGAGAATTTTACCGCGCCGCGAGCTAAGATCGCCGATCACCTCGCCCATGAAGGTTTCCGGCGTCACCACTTCCACCTCCATCACCGGCTCCAGCAAAATCGGCTCGGCGCGGGCGCAGCATTCTTTGAAGGCGATCGAACCCGCGATCTTGAACGCCAGTTCCGACGAATCGACTTCGTGGTACTTGCCGTCGAGCACGATCGCCTTGATATCGACCATCGGGTAGCCCGCCACGACACCGTTCTCCATCGCTTCCCTGACCCCGTCCTCGACGGCGGGAATGAAGTTGCGCGGAATCGATCCGCCCTTGGTCCCGTCCTCGAACTCGAAGCCCGATCCCTTGCCGAGCGGCTCGATGCGCAGCTCGACGACGCCGAACTGGCCGTGGCCGCCGCTCTGCCGGACGAAGCGTCCCTCGGCTTCGGCGGCGCGCCGGATGGTTTCGCGGTAGGCGACCTGCGGCTTGCCCACGCCCGCGTCCACTTTGAACTCGCGCAGCATCCGATCGACGATGATTTCCAGGTGCAGTTCGCCCATTCCGGAGATCAGCGTCTGCGCGGTTTCCTTGTTCACGCTGACGCGGAACGAGGGGTCTTCCTTGGCCAGCTTCTGCAGCGCTTCGGAGAGCTTTTCCTGGTCGGCCTTGGTCTTGGGCTCGATCGCGATCTGGATGACCGGCTCGGGAAATTCGATCGATTCGAGCACGATCGGCCGATCCGGATCGCACAGCGTATCGCCCGTGTTGGTATCGCGCAGCCCGACCGCGCAAATGTCGCCGGCATAAACCTCGGTGATCTCCTCGCGCTTATTGGCGTGCATCTTAACCAGCCGCCCGATCCGTTCGCGCCGCCCGCGCGTCGAATTCAGCACCGCCGAGCCGCTTTCGAGCTTGCCCGAATAGACCCGCAGGAAGGTCAGCGTCCCGATGTAAGGATCGGTCATGATCTTGAAGGCGAGCGCCGAGAACGGCGCGTCGTCGCGCGGCCAGCGCTCTTCTTCTGCCTTGCCGTCAACCTTGCCCACGACGGGCGGCAGGTCCACCGGCGAGGGAAGATAATCGACCACCGCATCCAGCATCGGCTGCACGCCCTTGTTGCGAAACGCCGAGCCGAGCAGGACGGGAGTCACTGCCATCTTGAGCGTCGACGCGCGGATCGCGGCGCAAACCGGTTCGGGTTCGGGCGCCTTGCCTTCGAGGTAGAGTTCCATGATGCGGGGATCGTGATCGGCGAGCGTTTCGATCAACTTGTCGCGCCAGCCGGCCGCCGCCTCGCGCATGGCGGCCGGAATCTCCTCGACGCGGTAGTTCGCGCCGAGCCGATCCTCGTCCCAGATCAGCGCCTTCATCCCAATCAGATCGACGACGCCGGTGAATTTGTCTTCGGCCCCGATCGGCAGATGGAGCAGGAGCGGCGTGGCTTTCAACTTCTCGCGCATTTCGGCGATCACCCGCTCGAAGTCCGCGCCGATGCGGTCCATCTTGTTGATGAACGCGATGCGCGGGACGCGGTACTTGTCGGCCTGCCGCCACACCGTTTCCGATTGCGGCTCGACGCCGCCGACCGCGCAAAACACCGCCACCGCGCCGTCGAGCACGCGCAGCGACCGTTCGACCTCAATGGTGAAATCGACGTGGCCGGGAGTGTCGATGATGTTGATTCGATTGTCGCGCCAGAAGCAGGTGGTCGCGGCCGACGTAATCGTGATGCCGCGCTCCTGCTCCTGCACCATCCAGTCCATCGTCGCCGTGCCCTCGTGCACTTCGCCGATCTTGTAATTGATCCCGGTATAGTACAGCACGCGCTCGGTGGTGGTGGTTTTGCCGGCGTCGATATGCGCCATGATGCCGATATTGCGCACCCGTTCGATTGGCGTTTGGCGAGCCATTGCAAAACTCCGGTTTCCTTACCAGCGATAATGGGCGAAGGCCTTGTTGGCCTCGGCCATCCGATGCGTATCTTCGCGCTTTTTGACCGCGCCGCCGCGATTCTGCGCCGCGTCGAGGATTTCCGCCGCCAGCCGCTCCCGCATCGACTTCTCGCCGCGCGCGCGCGCCGCCGCGACCAGCCACCGCATCGCCAGCGAATTGCGCCGCACCGGCCGCACTTCGACCGGCACCTGATCGTTGGCGCCGCCGACCCGGCGCGATCGCACTTCGACCGCGGGGCGGACGTTGTCGAGCGCGCGCTTGAAGACCACCAGCCCCTCTTCTTTGGAGCGTTCGGCGACCAGATCGATCGCGTTATAGAAGATGCGCTCGGCGAGCGACTTCTTTCCGCGCTCCATCACGACGTTCATGAACTTCGCGACGGCGGGGTCGTGATATTTTGGGTCCGCGGGGACCGTGCGGACCCGGACTTGTCCTTTGCGTGACATCGGCTTCTACTTGGGCTTCTACTTGGGCTTCTTCGATCCGTATTTCGAGCGGCTCTTGCGCCGCTCCTGCACGCCGATCGAGTCGAGCGTCCCGCGGATCACGTGATAGCGCACGCCGGGCAAATCCCGGACGCGGCCGCCGCGGATTAGCACGACCGAATGCTCCTGAAGGTTGTGGCCGACGCCCGGAATATAGGTGTTGACCTCAATCCCGTTGGACAGCCGCACGCGCGCGACCTTGCGGAGCGCGGAGTTGGGCTTCTTCGGCGTGGTGGTCTTCACCTGCGTGCATACGCCGCGTTTTTGCGGCGATCCTTCCAGCGCGCGCGCCTTGATCTTGAAGCGCTTCTTCACGCGCGCGCGGCGGATCAATTGGTTAATCGTCGGCACTGTTATTTTCCGTCTTTAATCGCTCGATCCAAACTCATTTGCCAAACTCATTTGCCAAACGCACCTGACCCGCGCTTCCCGGCTCTCAAGCCGCCGGTGCAAAATCGCCACCGCCGGTCCCGCCGGATTTTCTCAATTGAAAACGCGAGCGTTCAAACAAACCCCCCAAGGGCAATTCCGCCCTTGGGGGAAACATCATTATTTATGCGACCAAGGGCCTCGTGTCAATCTCCACCGGGGGCGGGAACCGCCTCCGCCGCCGGTTTTTCGGCCTCCTCGGTCACCGGGGCGCCCTCCACCTTCACCACCATCCGGGTGTACGCCGCCATCCCGGTCCCCGCCGGAATCAGCCGCCCCATGATCACGTTTTCCTTAAGCCCAACCAGCCGATCGGTCTTGCCGTGGATCGCAGATTCGGTCAGCACCCGCGTCGTCTCCTGGAACGATGCCGCCGAGATGAAGCTCTCGGTCGAAAGCGAAGCCTTAGTGATGCCCAGCAGCAGCGGCTCGGCGATGGCCGGCTCGCCGCCCTTGGTCAGGACGCGGCCGTTCTCCTCGTCGAAGCGCCATTTCTCGACCTGATCGCCCACCAGGAAGATGGTGTCGCCGACCTCCTTGATGCGCACGCGCCGCAGCATCTGGCGCACGATCACCTCGATGTGCTTGTCGTTGATGCGCACGCCTTGCAGCCGGTAAATCTCCTGGATTTCGTCCACCAGATACTTCGCCAGCGCCTTCTCCCCGAGAATCGTCAGGATGTCGTGCGGATTGGACGAGCCTTCCATTAGCGGTTCGCCCGCCTTGACGATATCGCCTTCGTGGACGGCGATGTGCTTGCCCTTGGGGATCAGGTATTCGCGCTTCTCGCCGATTTCCGGCGTCACCTCGATCTTGCGCTTGCCCTTGGTGTCCTTGCCGAAGGAGACTTGGCCGTCGATCTCCGAGATCACCGCGAATTCCTTGGGCTTGCGCGCCTCGAACAATTCGGCCACCCGCGGCAGTCCGCCGGTGATGTCCTTGGTCTTGGTGGTCTCGCGCGGAATCTTGGCGATGATGTCGCCCGCCTCGACGGGGTCGCCGTCGTTGACGTAGATGTTCGCGCCGACCGGCAGGAAGTAACGCGCTTCCTGCGACGAGCCCGGCACCTTCTTGGTCTTGCCGTGCTCGTCCTTGACCGAGATGCGCGGGCGGGTGTCCGCGTCCTTGGACTCGATGATGACCTTGCGCGACAGGCCGGTGACCTCGTCGAGCTGCTCCTGCATGGTCACGCCCTCGATGATGTCGCCGTACTTCACCGTGCCCGCGACTTCGGTCACGATCGGCATCGAGAACGGATCCCACTCGGAGAGCAGCTTGCCGGCCGGCAC
>JBOHWK010000075.1:0-11055 GCA_050736715.1 Binataceae bacterium (SeqCode)
GCCGCCGCCAACGCTGACCCGATCGCGCAACTGAACCGCAAACCAACCCTCGAACAATCCATCCTAACGCTCCAAAAGGAAGCCAAGTTCTTGCTATTCAGCCATTTTTCCGCACCCTGCTAGGGGCCTTGAGCCAACTCCGTCTAGGACCAATTCCACACCGTTGTTCATCACTCTAAATCCCAACGCCATATGGCACCTTCATTTCGCATTCTGAATTTTGTCGCCGGATCATGGCTCTGGGATTGAAAGGGGCCGCAAAGCGGGCGCAGTGAAAGCCTGCGGCTGAAACCTAGGCCGCGCTAGAAATTACTTATCGACCCAATAGACGATCACTACCTCGAGTTTGGGGTCTTCCGTGCCCGTCGGTGTGCCAATTTTCGTCCCTCGGGTCGCCGGCATGGCGCAGACTGTGACAACATCGTTTTCTTTGACGCCGAACTCGCCGCTTCGTTCGTTGAACTCATCGAGCACATCCTGAACGGTGAAGCCGGAAACCTGAAAGCATTTCAACTTGCGCATGGCAGAACCTCCTTTTCGAAGGAATTCTATCACGGACACGCTCTTTTTCAAGATATTTTCCAAAGGGCTGGTTGCAACTCTCAAGCACCACTTCGACACCCACAGAAAGCGGGTGAGGGCACCTTTCGGTACCGATTGTACGGCGCGGGCCGGTCTGCAAGCGCGGCATTCGCAACTAGGCGGTGACGTGGCCGTCTGATAAGAATAACCACAAGGGAGGCAAGGCCGATGCAGATTTACGACTTCAAGATATTTCTCGAGCCTGACGAGACCGGCGGCTACGTCGCGGTGTGTCCTGCGCTGCCCGGATGCTACAGCCAGGGCGAAACCGTGGCGGAAGCATTGGCGAACGTCAAGGAAGCCATCGAGCTTTGTATAGAGGATATGCGCGAACGAGGCGAGCCGATCCCCGATCCTTCGGGAATCTTGGTCGGCAGCGTGGTGGTGACCGCCGAGTGAGCGGCAAACTGCCGGTTATCTCCGGCCAAGACGCCATTCGAGCGTTTCAACGCCTCGGCTACGAACTGGTGCGCCAGCGCGGCAGCCATATCCGGCTGCGGCATCCCAGCGATCCGATGCGGCGGCCGCTCACGGTTCCCAATCACAAAACGCTCAAGCCTGGTCTGCTTCGGCGGCTGATTCGCGACGCGCAAATCGAGGTGGATGAATTTCAAAAGCTGCTCGGCGGCGAATCGTAAGCTGCCGCGCCGGCACGGTCATACCTCACCGATTGCGCCCGGTGCGCCGTCCTGCAAGCCTTTCTCCAATGGACCCGGTCACGGCAGCCGACGCGCTCTACCGAACCGTGCTGAAGCGGATTCTGTTCCGGCTCGACGCGGAAACCGCGCATCGGATGACTCTCGCGCTTCTTGCCGCGATGCCCGCGTTTAAGCGGCCTGCCGATCCGCCGGAGTTGGCGGTCAAGCTGTGGGGAATTGACTTTGCCAATCCCGTTGGGCTGGCGGCTGGGCTGGACAAGGACGCGCGCGCCGCCGCCGCGTGGAATTCAATCGGATTCGGCTTCGCGGAACTGGGAACGATTACACCCAAGCCGCAGCCCGGCAACGAACGCCCGCGAATCTGGCGCCTCCCGGAGCATCGCGCGCTGATCAATCGGCTCGGCTTTCCCAGCGAAGGGATGGAGGCGGTGGCGCGTCGAATCGAACGGATTCGCGAGCGTGGTCTTGCGCTACGAATCGGGTTGAACTTCGGGCCGAACAAGGAGACTCCGCCCTCCCGCGTCGCCGCCGATTACGCCGCGCTCTCCGAACGCCTTGGCGCGATGGCGGACTTTATCGTCGTCAACGTCAGTTCGCCCAACACTCCCGGACTGCGCGATTGGCAATCGCCCGAGCGGATGCGCGAGCTTATCGCCGCGATGCGTGCGGGCGGGACCGATCGGCGCGCGCCAATCCTCATCAAGCTTGCGCCCGATCTTGAAAGCGCCGATCTCTTGCGCATTTGCGACGCCGCGCTCGAAATCGGACTGGACGGAATCGTCGCATCGAACACGACCGTCGCGCGCGATACAGTCGGTGGCGCGCCGATCCATCCGGGTGGACTTAGCGGACGCCCGCTGCGCGAGAAATCGCGCGCGATGATTCGCGAGATTTATCTTCATACCGGCGGGCGGATTCCGATTGTCGGCGCCGGTGGAATCGCCAGCGCCGCCGATGCGTGGGAACATATCCGTGCGGGCGCGTCGATGGTCGAGCTTTACACCGGGTTAATCTACGAAGGTCCGGGATTGATCGGACGAATCAAAACGGGACTCTGCGAATTGATGAAACGCGAAGGCGTCCGCTCAATTGGCGAAGCGGTGGGAGCCGCAAGCAGGAAAGAAGGAGCATGACGATGGCGAACGCGAAGGGCGCGGCGAAATTCCTGGTCGATTCGCGATGGCTCGGACAGCATCGCGGCGATTCCGGCGTGATTCTCATCGATACGCGGCCGGCCGCCGAGTATTGGGCGGGCCATCTTCCGGGAGCGCGCCATTTCGACCCGTTCCCGTTTCATTATTACGACACCTCCGAGCGCGGCGTTCGCGAATTCGGCGCGCAACTGGAATGGATTTTCTCGGCGCTCGGCGTTACCGGGCGCGAGACAGTAGTGTTTTACGAGAACGAATCCGGGATGCGCGCGGCGCGTGGCGCCTGGTGCCTCGAATACGCCGGGCATCCACGCGTGCGAATGCTCGACGGCGGACTCAAGGCGGCGGGCGCGAAGCTCTCCGTGAAGGCCGAAAAGTTTGCGCTGGCGCAATTTAAGCTCAAGCCGCGCCCGGAAATTATCGCGGGATTCGCGCGGGTCCTCGAATCGATCGACAACGCCGGCGCGCAAATCTTCGACGTGCGCACCGGCGAGGAATATTTCGGCGAGCGCGTCCGCGCCAAGCATGGCGGCGCGATCCCCGGCGCGATCCATCAAAATTGGACGGAGGCGCTGACGTTGGAAGGCCGGGTCAAGCCGGCCGCGGAACTGCGCGCGCAATTCGCGAAATTGGGGCTCGATCCGAAGCGCGAGATAATCGCGTACTGCCAGGGCGGCTACCGCGCCGCGCACGCCTACCTTGCGCTCAAGATCGCGGGCTATCCGAACGTGCGGAACTATTTCGGCTCGTGGGCGGAATGGGGTAATCGCGACGACCTCCCGCGCGAAATGCCGAAACGGCCGCGTTGAACGATCCCGATGGCGCGCACGATTCTGCTCACCGGGTTTGCGCCGTTTCGCGGCGAGCCAATCAATCCGTCGTGGGAAGTCGCGCGCCGTCTCGACGGCGAATCGATCGGCGGGCTGACCGTCACGGCGCTCCGCATTCCGGTTGGATGCGCGATTGCGGCGCGCCGGATTGCAGATGCGATCGATCGACTGAAGCCCAACGCGGTGTTGGGATTGGGCGAGGCTGGCGGCCGTCCCGCGATTTCGCTCGAACTGGTCGCGGTCAATATCGCCGACGAGCGCGGGCGCATGGCGAAGTCGGGCGATCCCGGCCGCGCGGCGGTGATTCGCCGCGGTCCCGCCGCCTACTTTGCGCGGCTGCCGCTCGATTCGATCCTGCGCGCCCTCGATCGCCACGATATTCCCGCGAGCGTATCGCTCACCGCCGGCGCGCATGCCTGCAATGCCCTCATGTACGCGGCGCTGCATCGTCTGCGCGATCGGCCCGAGGTGCCGGTGGGATTCATCCACCTGCCGTACGCCTCGCCACAATCGCGCCGCCATCGCACAATGCCCTCGCTGCCGCTCGCGACGATGGAGCAGGCGATCCGCATCGCAATCGAAGCGATCGCGCGCACCGTTTGAGTAACTATGATGTTGATGCGCCGGTGCGCGCGCTGGAACGCGAACAGAAGATCGACTCGCTGCTCAAGGATTTGAAGGCGCGAAAGGGCATCGCCGCGTAGAAGCAGGACCGTTTGGACAGATAATTGGCGCCGGAATATGACAATCGTAATTTGCGGCTGCGCGCCGCGGCCGCAAGCCGATTGGAGACGGCCTCATGAAATCCATTGTATTTCGCGTTGTTCTTGAGCCGGACGGAACCGCTTGGCGGGCATACGTGCCGGAGTTGGAAGGCAAAGGCGCCGCAACTTGGGGACGCAGCAAGGAAGAGGCGCTCTGCAATATCCAGGAGGTGGCCCAGATGGTCATCGAGGAGTTGGCTGAGGACGGCGAGCCTGTCCCCGCCGGCCTTACCGAGGCCAACCAGCCGGTCGTGGCAGTGACCGTTGAATGATCGATTACTCGGCGCTTTCAGCGCCGAAGGATTTTAGCCCAGGGCAACGCCCTGGGATTGCGAGCGCATCATTATGATTCGCGCCCTGAAGGGGCGCGGGGAAGACAGCTTGCCTCAATCGTT
The DNA here is from genome assembly GCA_050736715.1 of Binataceae bacterium (SeqCode). Classification (GTDB taxonomy): domain Bacteria; phylum Desulfobacterota; class Binatia; order Binatales; family Binataceae; genus Binatus. Next base: position 4,382 of record JBOHWK010000075.1, read on the forward strand.
CGCTAAAAATCTCCTTCATGTTGTCTTCGCCACCAAGAACCGCGAACCGATCTTGACAAAGGCGATTTGCGCGCCGCGTGACGTGGACGCGCCGGTAGCAGCGTGATCGGCGGTGTCATCGCAGCGTTGTCTTACCGCTCTCGAAAGTCGGCCACGCCAGCATCGGCAGCAGCTCGGCGCGCATCCTGCGCGTATCGCAGCAGTGATCGACGCGGCCCAAGCGGACGAAATCGCGCGTGAGCGGGGAAATCGTGCCGAAGATCGAGGCGAACGCCTCGCATGACGCGGCGGCGGTGTAAACCATCCACCACGGCATCCGCCACGGGTGGGGTAGTTCCCAAACGTCCGCCGCGCCGTCCAGAAATTCCTGAATCGCGATCGGCCGCTCGTCGCCCACCGGATAGATTCCCTCGATTCCCGGCTTGGCGATGGCGGCGGCGACCGCGTCGAGGAAGTCATCGATTTGGATGAAGTGATACCAGGTTGGATCGCGCCACACTCCGAGCAGGCGCAATCGCGAGAGGCGACGCGCCGCCTCGATCATCAAAATGCCCTTGCCATAGACGGTGGCCGCGCGAATCACTACTGGCGTGGTGCGGGTGCCGCGCGCCCGCGCGAAGAGAATCCGTTCCGCTTCAAGGCGGGTGCGGGCGTGAACCGAGATCGGTTCGCGATCGAGGCGATCGGTCGCGGGATGGGCGGGGGTCGTCGGCCCTTCGACGTGCGGGAACGAGATCAGAATGATGCGTCCAACGTTGGCCGCGATCGCCGCGTCAACCAGATTCGCGAACCATCGCACGTTCGTTTCGGGCAGGAAGCGCTCCGGGCGGGGACGGAAGAGGACACCCGCGAAATGAACGATGCAATCGGCTCCCTCAACCGCCCTGGCAAGCGTCGCGGGCTGACCCAGATCGGCGGGAACAATTTCGACGGCTGGCGCGTCCGCAAGATCGGCGGGGAGCGGCGCGCGATGGACCATCAGGCGAAGCCGGCCGTCCGTTCCAAGCAGGCGGCGGGCAAGGCGGCTGCCGAGATTTCCAGCCGCCCCGGTTATCAGGATTGTGCGCAAGCTTTCCCGTTGCGCTACTTGATCGCCACCGCGTTCGGGGGCGTGGCGATGCCGCCCTCGATTATCATCGGCGCCGACACCAGCATGAATTCGTAGCGATGGTCGGCGGCGCAGTCGGCCGCGAGTTCCTCCAAGTCGAACTGCTCGCCGATCGGCAGCCCCAACATACAGAGCGTGCGAACGTGCAATGCGCCCTCGTCCTGAAAATTCCACGGCCACGGCTCGACGGCGGGACAATCGGTCCCGACGGCCGCGATTCGATTGTCCCAGAACCATTCGGCCATCGCCTCGCTGTCCTCGATGCCGCAGGCCGTTAGCTGATTAAGCGGGGCCATCGCGGCCTTCTGCTCGGGCGAGGCGGCCAGATACGCCGGCATCCATCCGGTGCGAATCAGAAGAATTGTGCCGGGCTTCAACTCCGTCCCGTGGGCGGCGAGTGCTTCCTTCAAATCGGCGAGGCTGTATTTTTCGGTCTTGAGCGGATCGATCGGGCGGCCGGTGGCATTGCGATGGCGGAACGCGTCGATCAGCACGGCGCGGCCCACGAATTTGCCGGCCCATTTATGGATGCTGAGCCGGCCGCCGGGGCCGTTCTTGATTTCGCTCGGCGGCACGCCGTTGTAGAAGGACTTGTTCTTCATGCTGCCGACGTGGGCGAGGCCGTCCCATTGGCTGCCCTGCTGCGTGTTGTAATTGTCGAGCCAATCGTCGAAGCCCAGCAGGCCGAAGCTCTCGAAACTCAGGACATTGTGGACGGCGGGCTTGCGCGCGAACAGGGGAGGGTCGGCGTAATTGAGCTTGGTGTCGAGGCGAAAGACTTTGCCCGATCGCACCAGCCGCGCGGCGGCGATTACGCCGTCCTCGGTCAGGAAGTTGAGGCAGCCGAGATCGTCATCGTCGCCGAAGACGCCCCACGCGGCGCCCTTGGGAGCGCCGGGCTTGACCGGCAACTCGGAGAAGCGGGGAACCTGGTTCAAGTCGATCTTCGCCATCGCGATAACCTCCGTGGGAGGACGATTCTTGAAACCAAGCCTCCCATTCGACCGTCTCCACCCAATGGCGGCGCCGTGTCAAGAGCGCATGGGGAGGCTTTCCTCAGCACGGCACTTGTATTAGGACGGATTTAGGGATTCCCTTAAGACTCGTAACGGCGGCAGGAGGAGCGCACGGCAATGGCGAATGGCGCGGCAACCCGCGTTTCGGCGCGAACGATCGTGGAAAACTTTGTGCGGATTCTGCCGGGCGTGGTCCTGCTCGCGGCGACGCTGAGCACCGGATCGTGTGGCCAGGGCGGCGGTGGTATTTTCTCGGCCGCGACCTCTTCCACCTCGGCTACGACGCGGCGGACGAAGACGGCGACCGCAACGACTTCGCCCACTGCGACGGAATCGCCGACTCCGTCGGAGACGCCGTCACCGACCGAGAGTCCATCTCCGACGGCGGGCGGCCCGACCCCTACCGCGACCCAAACCGCGACACCTACTCCAACCTGAGAGGCCGCCGCCGCGCGCGGCCCTTGTATTTTGGCGCGCGCGGGCATTGTCTATAAGCTCATAACCGTAAGAGGCGCATCACAATGACGAATGACGCGGTCACCCACGCTTCGGCGGGAACGATCTTTAAGAATTTCGTGCGTGTCCTGCCCGGCGCGATCTTGATCGCGGTCACGCTCAGCACCGGATCGTGCGACCAGCGCGGCGGTGGCATTTTTGGGACCGCAACATCATCGTCAACGAACACTGGGACTATAACGGTGACGCCGACCTCGACGGCCAGTCCCGGGGCGGCGGCGTTCGTCAGCAATTACGCCGACGGCAGCGTGTCATCGTTCACGCGGAGCGCTTCGAATGGCAGCCTGTCGCTGGTTACAACGATCGGCGCGGGCGCGGCGAACGGTCCAGAGGGATTGGCCGTCAGCCAGGCCAATAACGCGGTTTACGCCGTGAACTACAGCGACGGCAACATCTACGAATATTCGATCGATCCCACCACCGGCGCGATCTCGAAGCAATCGCCGGCGTCGATCGGCAACAACAACGGCGGAGTCGCCAGCGGTCCCGAGCAGATTTTGATCAATTCCGCCGACTCGTTGTCCGGCAATCAGTTTGCCTGGGTTACGGGAACCGCCGACGGTTCGATCAACGTTTACAGCGTCGATCCGACCACCGGCCAGCTCACATTTAACGGGCGCGGGACCGGGTTCACCAGTCCGTTGGGAATGGCGTTCCAAGCGGTAGGTTCGGGCGGATACCTGTATGTCGCGGATAGTGGGACCGGTTTGATCCATTCTTACTCGGTTACCCCTTCGAACGGCGGGCTTGCGGAGGTCGCCGGGTCGCCGGTTCCGAGTCTTTCCAGCGGGGGCGGCACTCCCGCGCTCCTCGTGTTCGATTCCACCAACAGCAGGTTGTACGTGGACGACAACGTCAATGGGATAGTGACCGCGTTCGGGGCTACGAACGGAGTGCTGGGCTACCTTACGCAATCGGCGGCCGCGCCCGGCAACAGTCTCTTCGGGATGGCATTGACGTCGCTGTCAACTGGCGAATTTCTCTACACCGCTAATCAGGCCGCAAATACGCTGTGGTCGTTTGTGGTTCCAGCGCTCAACCCCCCGATGGTATGTGCGGGGAGCAGCTTCTTGAGCGCGCCAACCGGAATAGTCGCCGATTCGACGAACACCTACGCTTATGTGACCAACCAGAACAATGGCACCGTGAGCCAATTCACATTGAGCGGCACCTCGTGCCCCGTGTACAATGGCTACGTCAGCACCGGCGGCAACGGGCCGTACGGGATCGTGCTGACGCACTGACTAGTTGGCGGATTTGGCTTGCGCCGCCGCGGCCGCAGTGGCCGCCGCGCGGGCCCGCGCCGCTTTTTGGCGAATCTGCACGAGCATTGCGCGCAGCCGATCCGGATTCACCGGCTTTTTGAACAGCGCGTTCTCCAATCCCTTAAGCCGCGCGCGCTTAAGGATGTGATCCTTGTCGTAATAGAAGGCGGTCATCAGGATGACCGGCAGCATCGGCATGTCTTCCTTGATCTTCAGGTAAAAGTCGTAACCGTCCATCTCCGGCATCACCACGTCGGAGATTACCGCGTCCACCTTGACGTTGCGGATGATGCCGAAGGCGGCCGACGGGCGGGTGGCGCAATGGACGGCGCATTTCTCCGCGCGGAGCACGTCGGCCAGCGAATTGACGACGGTGGGATCGTCGTCGAGGATGAGCACCGACATCCCGGCCAGCGGCCATTCGCCCGGCTCGCGCGCCGGCTCCCGCGCGGCGGCGCGCTCCTTGGCGGCTCCGGTTGAATCTTCGCGCGGCGCGAGATCGGCCATCCGCATCCCGGCCAGGTAGTCGCGCGTTTCGTACACGCCCTTGCGGGTCATCTCCTCAAGCCGGCGGACGATCGCCTGCACGCGGGTTATCGCGTTGCGAACCGATTCGATCCGTTTCGACTCGGCCGCTTTCTCGCCCGCGGCCAGATGGGTCTCGAGGCAGCGCGCGAGCAAATCGACGTTGTTGACGATCGATTCGAGCGGATTGTTGATCTCGTGGGCGAGGCTGACCGCGATCTCGGCGGCGGTGGCGAGTTGCTGATTGTGCAGCATGCGGCGGATGTCGCGCGCGAAGCCGATCGAGCCGGTTTCGGCGCCGTCTTCGCCGCGGATGAGCGACCCGGAAATCATGACCGGAATCGGTTCGCCGGCCTTGTTGCGGAAGACCGTCTCGACGCCGGCGATCCGGCCCCGGTCGGGCGATTCCCGCATCGCGCGCATCACCCGCCGCGCCTGATCGAGCGAAGCGTACACGCGCGTGCAGCTCTGGCCGATCAGTTCCTCGGCGCTGTAGCCCAGATTGGTCCGCGCGCCTTCGTTGTAGAAGGTGATGTTTCCCTGACGATCGATCGCGATGATGATGTCGGGGGAGCTTTCAATCAAATGCTGAAAATATTTCGGATCGAGCGATGCCATCGGCTGATTTAATTATCCCGCGATTTGAGTTGCGGCGCGATATGGGTCACTTAGAGGCGCGGAGGCGGAACTTTGGGATCGAGACCTCGCCGGTAAGTTTCTCGAACCCCGCTTCGACCGGCATCCCGCATTTGATTTTATCCGGCGGAGTGCCGAGCAGGTTGGAAATGATTTTGCACCCCTCCTCGAGCATCACCACCACGACCGCATAGGGAACCTCGGCGGCGAAGCCGGGATGATAGACCTGATGCATGATGTTGAAGCTGTAAATCTCGCCGCGCCCGCTGACCGGGACCCAACTCGCGCGTTTAGACCAGCAATTCGAGCAGAATTCATAAGCGGGGAAACGCAGCTTGCCGCAATCCCCGCACTTCTGGACCATCAGACGGCCCTCGCGCGCTCCCGCGAAAAATTCCTTAAGCTCGGGCGTCACGGCGGGAATTGGTTTCGCGGCTTGCGGCATTGCGATTCAGAACGGCGGTGGTTTTACGGATTGCGATTACGAACGCACGGCGGGCGCAAAATGCGCTCAGGGATTCGACCCCAGGACGAGGGTCGAATGTGTTGCCAATATACCCCCGTTGCCGGAGACAAGTCCAACCTCATGCTTGGGCGTTTGCCGCTTTCCCGCTTCGCCGCGAATCTGCACGATCGCCTCGCTAATCGGGGTCATCCCCCACATATAGAAGGAGCTTAGCTGGCCGCCGCCCGTGTTGACTGGCAGCGATCCTCCGGGGCCGATTCGTCCGCCCGCGACGAACGGCCCCCCTTCGCCTTTCTTGCAGAACCCGTAATCCTCAAGGGTTACGAGGACGGTGAACGTGTAGCAATCGTACAATTCGCAGAAATCCACCTCCTCGAGGCCGACGCCGGCCATCTTGAAGGCCGATTCCTTCGCAAGCGGCGCGCCCGAGGTGAGCGTATCCATCGGATCGCCGCCCGGATGGCCCTGCCCCATTCCGAGGATATAGACCGGCGGATGCTTCAGGCTCTTCGCCCGTTCCGCCGAAGTAACGATCACGCAAAGGCCGCCGTTGGAGACGAGGCAGCAATCGAACAGATGGAACGGCTCGACGATCCAGCGTGAGGCGTGGTAATCGGCCATCGTCATCGGCGTTTCATAGAACTGCGCGGCGGGATTCAGGTTGGCCCATTTGCGCTGCGCCACCGCGATTTCGCCGAGCTGTTCGTTGGTCGTCCCGTACCGGCTCATGTGGCGGCGCGCGACGAAGGCGTATTGCGCATTGATGCCGAACTGGCCGTACGCGGCGTCCAGGCCGCGCGCGAATCCGTACGCGCCCGCCGAGCCTGAGCGCTTCTCCGGCGAGGGCGGCTTCAGGGGATAATCGGCAAATACGCAGGCGACGACGTTGGCCATCCCGGCCGCGATCGATTGCGCCGCGTGCATGATCATCGCGCCCGCCGTCGCTCCACCCAGCCCCATCGTCGCGGTAAGGCGCAGATCGCGCAGTCCCATAACCTGCTGCATCACGACCGACGCCATCGCGGTGTTCGTCCACGCGATTCCCGGATTGACGAGCAATCCGTCGAGGTCGGATTTCTTAAGGCCCGCGTCGTCGAGCGCGAGTTTCACCGCATCGACCACGAAACCCGTCGGACTGGGGT
>JBOHWK010000076.1:0-27518 GCA_050736715.1 Binataceae bacterium (SeqCode)
CGTAGATGCCAAAAATCGACAGCCTCTAAAGCCTGTGGTTTGGTCTTCTCTACGATTCTTTTTGTGTCACCCTGAGCGGAGGCTGCCGGAGTCGAATGGGTCTCGCGCGCGAAGCGCGCGCAACCAACGCTCGCACCGCTAACGGCCCCCCATGTGTCATGCGGAACTTGCCCTGAGCGACAGCGTACGGCGCGTGGCTGCCGCGCGCGAGCAATTCCGGCCGTCTGAAATGAAGCTGCTGGTTGACTACCCTAGCCCCCCGTGCTAGCAGTAGTGGCATGGAATATCGCCTCTATTGCGATAAATCCAAAATTCTTCGGACTTTGGAAGCCAACGCCGGAATCGATGATGCGATGCGAATCGCGGAGGAGCCTCGCCACGACGGGATCGATGTGCGGATCATCGATACATCCACGATGGCGGACAAGGAGCTTCAAGCCATCTACGGCCGGGCGATCGCGCCGTCAGTTTATAAGAGGTATCGGATCAGAAAGATTTTCGGCACCAATCGTTACGCTGGATGCTCTTTCGGGCGTGGTGTACCGGCGCTATTGGCTCAAGAGTCGGAGCGATCGATTGTTGAGGATGTTTTCCCCCATGAGGAACCGGGCAAGCTCGTCACGATTCGCGACGCCTTAATGAAGGCGATGCAGCCAGCGCCTTTCGCTGTCGAGGGAAAATCCGCGCTCCGTGGCATGAAAGCCCGAGGCAGCTAAATTAGATGTCGATTGTGGACCTTTACTCCCGACGAAAGCGGCAAGCCGAAAAGGCCGGACAGCCGGAGGTCTACCAATATGCTGACGTACCGCAGAAGTTGCGAGTTCAAATAATCCAGATTTGGCGTGACGCTATAGGGCCGGGTCTTCCGCCGAACCCGTACGGCAGTACCTATAATGCGCCCCCGAACAGCGAGGATTGGTGGCGAGAGATTCATGACTTGTTGGCGCGGGAGAAGGGAATGTTCGCGCTTGCCAAAGCGAGCAATGCGCCAGCGCAGTGCAGCAAGTACCTTGTGGAAGCATCAAGCGTAGATGACGTTCTAGATGTGATCGAAGTTACGTTTCGGACGATCCTCGTAATTGCGCAGCGGCGCGACCAAATGCAGGAGGGAGTCTACAGTTGGGAGAGTGAGGCCCGCCGTCGCGGTATCAAACAATCTCCAGAGGAGGCGATTGATGAGCTAAATGTCCGCCTCAGAGAAGCGGGCGTAGGTTATCAGTTCGAGAACGGCCAAATCGTTCGCATTGACAGTCAATACATTCATGCTGCAGCCGTGAAGCCGGCTCTCACCCTTCTATCCGATCCACGCTTTCAGGGGCCGCATGAGGAATTCCTGCATGCGCACGAGTTGCACAGAACAGCGAAGCCGAATGACCACAAGGCACTCGAAGACGCAATTGCCACCGCGCTGAAAGCGTTTGAAAGCACGCTCAAAGTAATTTGCGGCTTGAGCAAGTGGCCCTTGCCGGCGAATGCCACGGCGGCGCCACTGATTCAGGCAGTGATCGACAATGGCTTGATTCCCACGTATTTCCAATCGTCGTTGGAAGGCTTGGCGACCTTAAGTAACCGGATTAGTCGGCACGGCCAAGGGCAGGAAATGCGAACCGTTCAGCCATACCTCGCGGGTTATGCTCTTCACCTCGCGGCTAGTAATATCGTGCTGCTGGTCGAGGCATTTAAGCAGGGAAAGAAACCTTAAATGAACGGCGCTGATAGACTCGCGTTCGGTTACGAATCGCATCGCATCGGGCGGTCGCTGATTCTTCATGCCGACTGCTTCGAATGGCTGGCGAAGGTGCCCGAAAACACGCTCCACGCGATCGTTACCGACCCGCCCTACGGCGTAAAGGAATTCGACGAGATCGAGCTTGAGAAACGAGCGAAAGGAAAGGGCGGAGTCTGGCGGATTCCGCCGTCGTTTGACGGATGCACGCGCGCTCCACTGCCGCGCTTCACCGCCCACAACGAAAAGGAAAAAAAACGGCTGTTCAAGTTCTTCGAGGATTGGTCGGCGCTTTCGGTTCGCGCGCTCCGGCCGGGCGGCCACGTGATTATCGCAACCAGTTCGATCATTGCCGCGTTTCTTTATGAGGCGCTGAGTAAGGGCGGCCTTGAGTTTCGCGGCCAGATACTTCGCACCGTTAGAACGCTACGCGGCGGCGACCGCCCCAAGAATGCACACGAGGAATATCCCGAAGTTTGCGTGATCCCGCGCGGATGCTACGAGCCGTGGGGACTCTTTCGGAAGCCCTTACCGGCGGGAATGAGAGTGAGCGATTGCCTGAAGGAATTCCAGACCGGGGGCCTGCGCCGGTTAGCGACCGGAGAGCCGTTCGAGGACTTAATCGAAAGCGAACGCACTCCGCGGCGAGAAAAGGAAATCGCCGATCATCCAAGCCTTAAGCCGCAGTCCCTTATGCGGCAATTAGTCTATGCCGCGTTGCCCTTGGGTGCTGGGATCGTCGCCGACCCTTTCATGGGAGCGGGCGCGACGATTGCCGCGGCTGAGGCGGCCGGAATCGCCGCGATCGGGATCGAGCGCAACCGCGAATATTTTGAACTCGCGCGAAAGGCAATTCCCCGCCTTAGGGCCATTCAGATTCCGGGGGTGGACGAGTTGGTTGGAAAAGGCCAGCGCACGCTCTTCAACGGGAACGGCCGCAAGGCGCCCGTCCAGGCGATCGGCTAAACTCGATAGATCCAATTCTTCGCCAGCTTTTTGTATCCCGATCCGGTGACGCAGGCGGTAATCGTCCGGCGGCTGGTTTTCGACCGCCCGGAAAATTGCCAGTCGGATTTCATCAACTGAGCACCGTACACGGCCCTGAACCCGAACGGCTTGGGGTCGATTCCTTTCGCCGCGTCGGCCGCGCTGTTCGCCTGAAAAACGAATACCAGCAGCCAGCACTTTTCGGCGTTGTGCCCTTGCCATCCGCTGTCGTACCGAGAAGCTTTGATCTCTATGCCGGAATTGCCGTGGAGGACGCTGTCGCCGGGATAGGCACCCTTCGGCACGAGATCGGGATGACCGTTGTGGTATCGGTTCTTCACGACGGTGGCGCAATATTTAGGGATTCTGATGGCGATGAATTCACCAACCAGCGAGCTGAAGTTCGCCGGCATCATGAACGACTCCAACCGCTCAAGTTCCCGCGAATGCAACTGGTTGTTGATGAAACCAACGAAATCGATCCACTCCTCCATGGCCGAGCGTATATGGCTGACCGTACACCCGTGAGGAATTACCGCTTTGCCGTTGAATTTCGCCGGGTCAATCGGAACCGGCGTACACGCGATTTTCTCAAGGTCGCTCATCAATAGTTCGTGGGGCAGCATAGCAGATGACACCCAGAGAGAACGGCGGCGCATCGAATCAAGGGCTGAACTGGGGCAGCCTTATGGAAAAATCGCGGAGCGGGTATAATGAAGCCGGTCGTCGTTTAGCCTCCCGGATCGGCCTCTATTCGCATCGAAGCGATGCTTTTCCCTTTATTTTCAAGGGGTTACACGATTATGTTTCACGCGAAACGTTACGAAACATGCCCAAAACGAGCTTTTGGCGGGTTCGGCAGGGCGGATTTAACCGCAGATTCCGCAGATTTCGCAGATCGACTCGCACCCCAAAAGCCCCCTCACCCACCGCATCTGTGGCCTCGCGGCGCGCGACCGGACTGAAGTCTGCGAAAACCAAACTGGTTTTCGCGCTTTCTGTTTTACTCGGAAGGGAAGCGCGAAACCTCGCTGAGGTTTCGATTGGTAAATTCGCTCCCGGCTTCGCGGCGCTGCGGCGGGCTAGGCGACGCGGCGCATCAGTTCGAGGATGTCGTAGCCGGTGATGTCGCGGCTCTTCGCCGACCATTCGCGCAACTCCGCGCCGGTCACGATGCCGGCCTGCGCGCCCTTGGCCAAATCCATCAGCGCGATCTTGATCGTCGCCTCGTCGATCATCTCGCCGGTCTTCGGATCGGCCATCGAGCCGCCGCCCTTCTCATGGTAGAGCTTGATCACGCGGCGCGCCTCTTCGACCTGCAGGGCGCTCGGCGTGAAGCAGGCGTTGGCGATCTCGGCCTGCTGCGGATGAATCACCCACGTCCCGTCCATTCCGAGGTTCGCGGCGCCGGTGTTCTTCTCGCGCAACTGCTTTTTCAATTCGGCGACGCGCTCGGGCGGATCGGTATTCTTCCACAGGCGCAGGAAGACGTTATCGATCGCGTGGAGGCCGGCCGCCTTCGCCGCAACGACGACCGCCTGCTTGGCGTAGTTGAAGTTGAGGTTCTGGTTCTCGACAATCTCGCGGATGCCGAGGTTGGCGGCGAAGTCGGCGATCCCGAACACCAGCCCCGCCATCCGATCGGAGGCCTTCGCGATCTCGTAGGCATGGACGAGCGCGTGCGGCGTTTCGATCAGCGATTCGATCTGGATGCGATAGGTCCAGCCGCCGCGCTTCTCCAAGTCGTCGAGGAGCTTCGACACCTCGCGAATCTCCTCGGCGCCGCGCGTCTTCGGCAGCATGATTCCGTGGAAGCGATTCGGCGCGCCGAGCACGACGGCTTCGAGGTCGCCCTGGAAGAACTTCGAATGGATATTGTTGGGGCGCACACTCACGACTTTCTTGCCGAAGTCGAGCGTGGTGAGCGCCTCGACCATCGTGCGCCGGCTCTTCTCGCCCTTGAATTCGTAGGGGCAGGCGTCCTCGAAATCGGCCATCACGTGATCGACGGGGGCTTTCACCGCGTCGGCCGCATTCTGATGCAGCTTCATGCTGTGGCCGGGATAGGTCATCTCGGTGCGCGGGATCACGAAGCGCGCGCCCTTGTCCATTACAAACATCGATAGAGGTCTCCTTGATTCAGGCCGAAAGTATTTCGTCAGATTGCCGTGAAGTCAACCGCGGCGGCGCGTCACCGTCCAAAGCCGGGGATGCGCGGGAACAGCCGCGGCACGCGCGATTGGAATTCGCGGTAGGCGTCGCCGTATGCGCGCACGAGCGATTCCTCCTCCAGGTGCGTTAACCCCCAGATCGCGAACAACCACACCGGCGTGAGCAGGATGCCGATGATCGATCCGAAGATCAGCGACCATCCAAGCGGCCAGAAGATATCGCACAGCATCAGCGGATGGCGCACGATCGAATACAGGCCGTCGGTGCGCAGCGGAGATTGTCCGTCCGGCGCGCGCAGCGCAACGATTCGCAAGACGGGAGTGCCGAAGACCAGGCTCCCGGCGAGAATGACGACGCCGAGCCATACGAGCGCGGACGGATTCGGATCGATGCGAGGCTGGACGACGAATGGAAGCGGGAGCAGAATGCGCGGGATTTCGGCGAGGAGGAACATGGCGACGCCGAAATCAAGCCGGCGTCCGAGCGCCGGAATCATAAAGAACGCGGCGCATCCGGGGCCCCATCCAAGGATCGCGAGAAACGCCCAAAACCACGGATCTGTGAGCGGCATTGAATCATCCTCCTCTCGAATAATTGACCGACTAGCCGGTCAGTTTATAATTGTGCGCGCCGCGGATCAAGGGCGTGTGCTTATGTGAGGGATCGGAATGATTTGCCCACCGATCGTGATTGCGCCGGCGCGCGCGTCAGAGTGGGAACAGGTTCAGGAATTCGACCGTGCCGCCAATAACCCGATAATGAATCATCGCGCTTTCAATTCGATATAGAAAACTCGTATTCATCGGATCGTAAAAGCTGCGAAAGCGCCCCGGCAGGGCATGATTGAGAACGATCCCCGCCATCGCGCGATCCAATTCCTCTAGATCGCGCGGCGAGGCGGTATTCTCCCACTCCAGCCAGTCGAGCTTGAAGCGTACTGAGGCGGCGAACTCAGCCACAAATGAGCTTGCGGGCGCGCGGACCCTTGAGCATCTTGCGCATATTCGGCACGCCCTTGAATCTAAGCACCTGCCCGGCGTTGGCCTGGTCGATCGCCTCTCGCATCGCCGCCATCTTATGCGGGTCCCGATACAGGTCCACGATCATTTTCAGGGTTTGCAGCCGCTCGAAGTCGATCATCACGATGGCGGGCTTGCCGTATTTGGTGACGATCACCTGATCGCCTTCCATCGTCTCGTCCACCAGCTTTAGGAATCGCTGGCGGGTCTCGCTGACGGTCATGTAGCGTTCCATGCGAGGAAAATATCGCGTTACAAAAGAATGTACAAGGGTTTGATCGGTGAACTCCGAGCGGGCAATCGAAACTTTTAAGCCGCTTTGGCGCGGGGATGGACTTGGCGTTCGACCTCCGCCTCGAACCGATCCTGCGCAACTTGCAAGTCATAATCTTTCTGAATCCCAAGCCAGAATTCGGGAGAAGCGCCGAAATATCGGGGAGCCTCAGCGCCGTCTCATCGCTGACGCCGCGGCGGCCTTGGCGATTGCCGTGAAGCGCCTCCAGGCGATTTCCGGGCGGAACCATCAAATCCTGCAACGATTGCGCGTTGTTCAACATCGTGAGCTTGCGGCGCGCGGCGTTCTCTATGCTCTGAAAGCGCGGACAACTCCAGCGGTTGAACAGCGCCACGGTATCCTTGCACCGGAACGTCTTGATCGCTTCGGGAGGTCATTACGCCTTACGTAAAACGTACCTGTGCCGAGAAGAGATGGAACGATACAACTGCTCACCCTGCGGAATATATGTTTATGCGTTTGGAGCAAACGCTACTCGCCCGCGATGGTCATCTCCGCGATCTTGATCGTCGGCGAGGCGGTCGAGGAGCGCCATGCCAAGTCGTTGCCGATCATTTCGATCGCGGCGTACATTTCCTTCAAGTTCCCCGCGATCGTGATCTCATTCACCGGATAGGCGAGCGCGCCGTCCTCGATCCACATCCCGCCCGCGCCGCGCGAGTAATCCCCCGTCACGAGGTTCACGCCGAAGCCGATCGTCTCGGTGAGATAAAGGCCCTGCTTCACCGACTTGATAATCTCCTCGGGCGAATATTTTCCCGGTTCGAGATACAGATTCGCCGCCGATACTCCCGGCGCTTCGCCCACCCCTCGCGACGCATTGCCGGTCGGCTTGAGGCCCAGCTTGCGCGCTGAGTAGCTATCGAGCAGATACGTTGCGAGCGTCCCTTTTTCCACCAGGCTTTTGCGCGTGACCGGCAGACCCTCGCCGTCGAAGGGCTTGGAGCCAAGGCCGCCCGGAATGAGCGGGTCATCGATAATCGTCACGCCCGGAGCGGCGACCTGCTTGCCCAGTTGTCCCAGCAGAAACGACGCGCCCTTGTAGAGGCTCGGCCCCGACGCGGCACCCGCGATAGTTCTAATCAAGCTCGCCGCCATGTCGGGATCGAAGACGATCGGCGCGCGCGTGGTTTTGATTTTCCGCGCGCCCAGCTTACGGAGCGTCCGCTTAGCCGCCGTAATCCCCACCGATTCGGCGTCTTCGAGCTGGTTGAAATAGCGATTCGCGGTGTACCAGTATCCCACCTGCATCGCGCCGTTTTCCTCGGCAATCGGCGCCACCGACAGGCTGTACGCGGTGCTCGCGTATTCGCCGGAAAAGCCGTTCGAGTTGGCGAAGAGCACGCGATGGCGGCCCGAGTAAAATTCCGCGCCTTCGGAATTCTTCAGTCGAGGGTCTTGCTTAAGCGCGGCGCGCTCCGCCGTTCGCGCGATTTCAAGCGCACGGTCCGCCGGGACGATACCGCCGTCGGGATCGGCCAGCCCAAGCTCCGGAAGCGTGCGCGGATGCATCCCGGCGTCGGGCAGTCCCGCCCACGGGTCGGCGGCGGACAACCGCGCGAGCGCGACCGTATGCGCGATAAATTCCTCCAGCGAGGCGCGCTCGAATTCCGCCGTGGACGAGGTCGCCGACGACTGTCCGCAAAAAACGCGTAGTCCCAATCGCCGGTCGCGCGCGCTCTTGAGCTTTTCGACTTCGCCCATTCGCACGCCCGCGGATATCGATTCGCCGCTCGCGCACAAGACTTCCGCCGCGGTCGCGCCGCGCCGTTTCGCCTCGCCCAGCGCCCATTCGGCCAGTTCTATGTCGATTGACGCCATCGGAACATTCCATTTCTCAGGCGTGCGTGCCGCCGACGGTGATGCCGTCGATTCGAATCGTCGGCAATCCCACGCCGACCGGCACCGACTGCCCGTCCTTGCCGCAGGTGCCGATTCCCGGATCGAGCGCGAGGTCGTTGCCCACCATCGAGACCCGCGTCAGCACGTCGGGGCCGTTGCCGATTAGCGTCGCGCCCTTGACTGGGCGCGTCACAACACCGTCCTCGATCAGGTAGGCCTCGCTCGCGGAAAAAACAAATTTGCCGTTGGTGATATCGACCTGCCCGCCGCCGAAGCTGACCGCGTACAGCCCCCGCTTCACCGACTTGATAATATCGGCAGGGTCCGATTCGCCCGCAAGCATGAAGGTGTTGGTCATCCGCGGCATCGGCGAATGGGCAAAGCTTTCGCGCCGTCCGTTCCCGGTCGGCTCCATTTTCATCAGGCGCGCATTCATCCGATCCTGCAAATAGCCGCGCAGGATGCCCTTTTCGATCAGGACGGTGCGTGAAGTCGGCGTCCCCTCGTCATCGACGTTCAGGCTGCCGCGCCGGTGCGCGATCGTGCCGTCATCGACGACGGTGCACAGCTCGCTCGCGACTTTTTGGCCGATCCGGTTGGCGAAGGCCGACGTCCTCTTGCGGTTGAAATCGCCTTCGAGGCCGTGGCCGATCGCTTCGTGCAGCAGGATTCCCGGCCATCCGGGACCGAGCACGACGACCATCTCGCCCGCGGGCGCATCGATCGCGTCGAGGTTGACGATCGCCTGCCGCGCCGCCTCCAGCGCGCACTCGCGCCATCGGTCGCCTTCTAGGAAAAATTTGTAGTCGATTCGTCCGCCGCATCCCTGGGAGCCAACTTGACGAGTTTTCCCGTCGTCGGCGATCACGGTGACGTTGAGGCGCGAGAGCGGTTGAATGTCGGCGGCGATTTTCCCCTCGCTGTTCACGATCATCACGATTTTCCGTTCCGACACGATCGACGCCATGACGTTTTTTACGCGCGGATCGTAGGCGCGGACGGCTCGGTCGACTTCACCGAGCAGCCGCGCCCGCTCCTCGACCGGAACTTCGAGCGCGGTTTGGTTCGTGTCGTAGAGTGCGCGATGCGCGATTGGCGCACCGACGCGGACGGCGGGAACGCTGCCGCGCTCATCCGCGATTAGGCGCGCGGCCTCCGCCGCGAGCTTCATCCGGTCGATCGTCACCTCGTCGGAATAGGCGTAACCGGTGCGATCCTCGGCGCACACGCGCACGCCAACGCCGTGGCTCACGCTCTTGCTGGTATGATTGACCATCGATTCTTCGAGGCCCAAGCCCTCGGCGTCGCGGTACTCGAAGTAAAGGTCGGCGTAATCGGCCTTGCGTTCGAGCGCCGCGCCCAGGATTCGCTCAAAGGCGCGCTCGTCCATTCCGAATCGGGTCAGAAAAAATTTGTCGGCGGGAATAAGTTCGTTCGGCATCGTGGGTTCCATCGCCGATTCTACCAGAGCCGCGCCGGGAGGCGAACCGCCAATAGTGCAGCGCCGCTGAAACCCGCTACGCTTCAAACCTGGCGGCGGCGCGCGAAACCTTGCAACTCATCGGCGGGCAGATGCTCGAAACGATCGCGCCGCAGGAGGCGAAGGTGCTCGCGATGACTGTCAGCTAAAACATTTCGTCGACTTCGTCCAATTGGAAACATCCTCGTTCTCCTCAACAGGTATTTATGGGACATCTTTTTGGAACTTCGGCGCTTTCGGAGCAATTGCCAAGCACGGGTAGAGATTGCGCGGATCGATTAGGTTTCGCTTCGGATTGGCGCCATTCGCTACACTCCGCGTGGCGCCAAGCGGACCAGAACGCAACAGAGGTACCTTAAATATTTCTTATGGCTGGTTTCTCAAAGCCGTGCTGGACGCGCTCCAATAGCGATAGGATCCGCCGCCTCAAATCAGTTAGAATTGCTTACGTTTAGCGCATGGCGCAGGTCGGATGCGCCAGCATCCACCGCCGAACACGAATTAGCCGTTCTGATGCTACAAAGACTACGTTCCTATGGCATGGAGTTTGCTTAACTCGTTTGGCATGACCAGAATTCTTACTGGCAATTGCGCTTGGCCGGTACTCGCCCTGTTCCTGCTCTTCACATCTGGATGTGGCAAGGGTTCGGAATCGACCCGGGGGAACTTGGAGACCAATCGGCCTTCCCCGGAATCACAGGCTTCGTCCCCTGGTCCGGTGGGCGCCCACAGTGTGAAAAAGCCTGACGCGGCCGCAGAAGCAAAAGATATCTTTGCGACGCGATGCTCCAGTTGTCACGGCGAAGAGGGACGGGGCAACGGTCCCGCTTCGCTGGTGCTGAATCCAAAGCCGCGGAATTTCCACGACCGTAAATGGCAGGCGGCCGTCTCAGACCAGGAGCTGACTCAGGCGATAATCTACGGCGGGTCCGCAGTCGGGAAGAGCCCTGCGATGGCGTCGAATCCCGACCTGCAAGAAAAACCCGAGGTCGTGAAAGACCTCATTGCGCACATTCGGGCACTCGGAAAGCAGAAGTAGCTTATGACAGTGCGTCATGGGTAATCTCATTCACGCGCATACCCGACCCGTAGCGGAGGGAAAACGATGAAGAATCGAACAATCTTGAGCACGCGGCTTGCTATTGGGACCGCAGCGCTGCTCGGCGCGGGCCTGTTGGTGTGGGCGTGCCAGCAAGGCGGAAGCGGCGGCGCGCAGGAGGGTTCTGCGATTCGCAAGATCATACAAGAGCGTAATCTGAGCGCGAACGATGTCTCTGCGGCACTCGAAACCTACGTGCCGCCGGGACAGACCGATCCCTACCTGATCTTCTTTTCGGGCGGGCATGACGGACAGATAATTGTCGCCGGCTTGCCGTCGATGAGAATCCTCAAAGTAATCGGCGTCTTCACCCCCGAGCCGTGGCAAGGCTACGGCTTCGACGACGACACCAAGGCGCTGCTGAAGACAAGTTCACCGCCGGAAGAGCAGCTCACCTGGGGCGATTCTCATCATCCGGCGCTCAGCGAGACCAATGGCGACTACGATGGGCAGTACCTGTTCATCAATGACAAAGCCAACGCCCGGGTTGCGGTGATAAGCCTGCGCGACTTCGCGACTCATCAGATCGTGCGAAGCGGACTGATGAACAGCGATCACGGCTCCTGCTTCGTGACGCCGAACACTGAGTATATCATCGAAACGTCGCAATACTCGGTTCCGCTGGGAGGAACCTACGCGCCACTAAACCAGAAGAGCTTCGATGCCAACTATCGCGGCGTCGCGGTGTTCTGGAAATTCGACCGCGCCAAGGGACGAATCGACAAGGAGCAGTCGTTCGCTATTGAGCTCCCGCCGTACATGCAGGACCTATCTGTCGCGGGCAAGCTCGTCAGCTACGGCTGGTCGTTCACAAATTCGTTCGACACCGAACGCGCGTTTGGCGGTGACGCTCAACCGGGCGGAGTCCCACTCGAGCAGGGGGCGTCCCAGCACGAATATGACTACATGCACATCTTCAACTGGAAGAAGGCCGCGGAAGTTGCGCAGGACAAGCGCAACTTCCGCTTGATTGACGGGATGCGCCTGATCCCGCTTGCGACGGCGGTGAAGCAGGGGTTGCTGTTCTTCGTGCCGGCGCCGAAAAGCCCGCACGGCGTCAACGTGACCCCGGATGGCAAGTACATCGTCATCGACGGCAAGCTCGACACGCACGTCACGATTTACGACTTCGCCAAGATGAAGCAGCTCATCGACGAGAAGAAATTCATTGGTACCGATCCTTACGGCGTGCCCATCCTGCCGTTCAAGGAATCTTTGCACGGGCAGGTTGAGGTCGGCTTGGGCCCGCTGCACACCCAGTTCGACGGCCGCGGCAATGCCTATACAAGCCTGTTCATCGAGTCCAAGGTGGCGAAGTGGTCGCTCGCGACGCTGAAGGTGACCGACAAGATTCCAGTGCAATACAACGTCGGGCATCTATGCATTCCCGGCGGAGACACCGAGCACCCAAGCGATCACTACCTGATAGCGCTCGACAAATGGTCAATCGATCGGTTCACGAATGTCGGCCCGCTGCTGCCGCAAAACGAACAGCTGATCGATATTTCGGGCGACAAGATGAAGCTCTTGTACAATATGCCGCTGGGAATCGGCGAGCCGCACTACGCGCAGGCCATTCGCGCAGACCTGATCAAGGCATACAAGGTGTATAAGCCCGGAACCAACCAGGTGACGGATCGGCCCGACCCGAATGCCACGCTCAGCGAGGACAAGACGCGCGTGGAACGCCACGGCAATGTCGTTGACGTCTACGCGACGGAGGTCCGCAGCCACATTCGCCCCGACATCATCGAGGTCAATCAGGGCGATGTTGTGCACTTCCACGTGACCAACCTGGAGCAGACCCAGGACGCCACGCACGGCTTCGCAATCGGAGAGTACAACGTCAATCTGAGCATGGAACCCGGCCGGACCGCGAACGTGACGATTGTGGCCAGTAAATCCGGAGTGTTTCCCTTTTACTGCACGGAATTCTGCTCCGCGCTGCATCTCGAGATGGCCGGATATCTGCTGGTCAAGCCGAATCCGAAGATGCGCGAAGCCAGCCGCTGAACGCGGGCCTCAAACAGGGATGAACCGGGCCGCAAAAGAAACCGCACTGGCCGCCACGATGCTGATCTTCGCGGCCGGTGCTATCGCGGCCCATCGGCGTCCGCAGGATGCGATCGGCTCTCCCGCTCCCGCGCGCGCCGATGCACCGCGCCCGGCGGGAGGTCAGTTGATACCGGCAGGAGCATCGATTCAAGCGGCGCTCCTGACCGCTGCATCCGGAGCGATCTTCTGGCTCCAGGCCGGAGTTTATCCGGGTCCGGTGACGATCGATCGAGCTGTGACCCTATGGGGTCCGCGCGGCGCGATAATCCGCAGCAACGGCAGCGGAAACACGGTGGTCGTTCGCACCGATAACGCACGCGTACTTGGCTTCACGATTGACGGCAGCGGTCATCGCTACGACAAGATGGACGCCGGGCTCTTGGTGAGGGGCACGGGCATCGAGGTGCGCGGCATCACGATCCGCAACACCCTCTACGGCATTGTAATCGAGCATTCGAAGGATTTGAGAATCATCGGCAACGACATCGCGGGAGACATCCGTGTGCCGCTGGGATTGCGCGGCGACGGGATCCGGCTGTTCGGCAGCGGCGATTGCCTGATTGCAGGGAATCGCATCGAAAATTCGCGGGACCTTTTGGTCTGGTTCTCGCCCAACGCGAGAATAATCGGAAACCTCATCGAGGGAGGCCGCTACGCGACACACTTCATGTTCTCGAATGGCGGTCTAGTCGAGCGCAACCGATATCTTCGCAACACCGTCGGCGTATTCGTGATGTATTCCGACCACATCCGGATCGCGGGAAACGTACTGGCCGGCAACATGAAGTTCGACGGCTTCGGCGTGGGCGCCAAGGAATCGGGCAATATCACGATCGATGGCAACCGGCTGGTTCAGGATCGGGTGGGCATCTATTTCGATACCTGTCCGTTTCACCCGCACCAGAAGGACCTGATTCGTCACAACCTGTTGGCCCTGTGCGGCATCGCGGTCGATTTCCTGGGTTCCGGAGCCAACAACATTTTCGAGGACAACACGCTTCGCGACAATCAGACGCAAGTCCAGCTCGAGGAGCAGGGCAACCTCATGCAGGCCCAGTGGAGCGGCAACTACTTCGATGATTACCAGGGCTACGATCTTGACGGCGACGGATTCGGCGACGTGCCGTACGAGCCACGCAGTCTCTCCGGGCAATTGCTAAGCGAGCACCCCGGCCTGGCGTTCTTTCGCGGCACGGCAGCCCTAAATCTGATCGATGCGGTCGCCGACGTGATGCCGATCTTTCGGCCCGAGCCGCTGCTGATCGATCGCCGGCCCAGGATGCGTCCGCTCGACCGGCCCGGCCCGGTCTGACCAATGGCAATGGCCTCCGCATGCGAATCGAACTGAAAGACGTGCGCAAATCGTTCGACGGTGTCGAAGCGCTGCGCGGCGTTTCGCTCACGATTCCCGCTGGGCGCAAGGTCGCGCTGATCGGGCCCAATGGATCGGGAAAAACCACGCTCACGCGGATCCTGATGGGCCTGCTCGCGTGCAGCGGCGAAGTGTTGCTCGACGGATGCCCGCCGTTCAGCCGGCGCGCTGAACTCGCAGCGCGGCTCGCCTACGTGCCGCAGACCGCTCCCTTGATGAGCGCCAAGGTCCGCGAAATTGTCGGCGTGATCGCAGTCGCACGCGGGATCGAACCGCGCGCGATAGCCTCGACCGCCTGGGGGCTCGGGCTCGACTGCGAGGCCGCCGCCGATGTTGCAGTGCGCGAGCTGTCGGGAGGAATGCGGCAGAAGCTGATGCTCGCGCTCGCGCTTTCGGCCCGCGCGGACCTGTTCATCCTCGACGAGCCCACCGCGAGCCTGGACTCGATCAGCCGACAGGGATTCTTCCACCTGTACGAGGAAATCGCCGGCGGTGCAACGCTGATTCTGTGCTCGCACCGGCTCGAAGAGATCCAGCATCTGGTCGATCAAGTCGTCGCGCTTGAGAGCGGCAAGGTTGTGTTCGACGGGCCGGTCGCGGAATTCCTCGACTCTCGCACGGTGGGAATCATCGAGGTTTACACCCGGACGGAGCATCGTGCGGAATGGCTCAGCAGCTGCGGCTTCAGCCGCGGGGCTTCGGGGGCCTGGGCCAGGACGGTCAGCCGCGCTGAAAAAGTCCGCCTGCTGGGAGAGATCGCAGCCACCTGCGGCGGGGAGTTCGCAAATATCATTGTCCGCGACGTCGAGTACGTCGATCCCGCGCGCGGCTCGCAAGCGGAGTGACTGAAAATCGATTCTCAATCGAAATCAAGAGCCGGATTGACAGTGGCGATTGCCGTGCTCGCCGTGGTGGGGCTCGCCGCCTTCCTGGTCATTCGGGCTCAGAGGTTACCCGACTCGGTGCGTCCGATCCTTTGGGACCATGAGGTATGCGCGCAGTGCGGGATGGCGATCGGCGATCCACAGTTCGCCTGCCAGCTTCAAACTTCCGAAGGCAACGTGTACGATTTCGACGATCCGGGCTGCCTGTTGACCTTTCTGCATCGCCACCGGCCTCACGTCCGCGTGATCTATTTCCATTCGCTCCACGGCGGTGCGTGGCTGAAGCTCCCGGAAGTCGCGTTCCTGCGCGGCCAACAGACGCCGATGGGATATGGGCTTGGGGCAGCCTCGCCAGGAACGCCGAACGCGCTCGATTTCGCAGCGGCACAGAATTACGTCGAGGCCAGGAGCATCGAACTCCGCAAACACGCCGAACCGCTCGACCGAGGTGCGGCGCAATGAACGGCGCGGTACGATTTGCGGCAGTCGCGCGGCTCGATCTTGCCGAGGTGATGCGCTCGCGATGGCTCGGCTTCCTCGCGTTGCTCTACGGCGGTCTCGCCGCGATGTTCGTACTGGTAGGACTCAGAGAATCAGAAGTGCTGGGCTTCACCGGAATGGGCCGGGTGCTGCTTTCCCTATCCAACACCCTGGTACTGCTCATTCCGCTGCTGGCGCTCACCGGCAACGGACAGGTACTCACACGCGCGCGTGAGGACGGAACTCTCGAACTGATCCTGAGCCATCCGATCATGCGCGGAGAGTACTTCGCCGCGGTTTCTCTCGTGCGCTACGGAGTCCTGACAGCGCCGCTGCTGGTGCTGATGCCCGCTCTGGCCATTTACGGCCGGCTGGTGCTCGGCAGTGCGGTCTCCTGGTCTTACGTCGTACGCATGCTGGCCGTGTCGGCCGCGCTCGGCTGGACATTCGTCGGGATCGCACTTGCGGTCTCAGCGGCGGCGCGAAGCCAGGCGCGCGCGACGGTTTATCTGCTCGTGATTTGGGTAATTGGCATCGCGCTAGTGGATTTTGGGCTGATTGGAATGATGCTTACGTGGAGACTCAACGCGCAGTCGGTATTTATCCTCGCTTGCCTCAATCCGGTCGAAACGGCGCGGATGGCGCTGCTATCGTCCGCCGACCCTTCCCTTGGCGTTCTTGGCCCGGTCGGATTCTACCTCGCGAACCGCATAGGAACCGCCTGGCTTTTCGCCCTTGGGATTGCTTGGCCGACAGCGGTAGGATCGTTTGCGTGGTATATAGCGTGGAAGATTTTTTCACAAGGAGACGTCCTTTGAGCGGAAATATTGATTCCGGGAGCCGTTCGACACCGCGCGGCCAGAGTGCGGAATTGAAACGGGACAGCGGTACCTTGGGGCACTTGGCTCGCTTTTACCGCAGACTCGAAGCGCCTGTCGCAATTTGGGCGCGCATCGTCCTGGTCTTCATCACACTGCTGATGGTGCTGAGCTACGCCGTGCCGCTGTGGCGTGTCAGTATGTTCGCTCCGCAATATCCCAACGGTCTCTATGTCGACATTTACTCGTACAAGGTCGAGGGCGGGAACTCCGGCCATGACGTCCAAGAGATCAACGAACTGAATCACTACATCGGCATGAACAAGATCGATCGCGCCAACCTGTCCGACCTCGATTGGATCCCGTTCGCGGTGGGAGTGCTGGTCCTTCTCGCCTTGCGCGTGGCGGCGATCGGCGACCGGCGCAGTCTGCTCGATCTGGCGGTTCTCACTTCATACGTAATGTTATATGCGCTCGGACGCTACATCTACCGTCTCTACATCTTTGGACACGATCTCAGCCCGAAGGCCGCAATCAACATTCGGCCATTCATGCCGGTCGTTATCGGAACCAAACAGGTAGCCAATTTTACGGTCAGTTCCTATCCACGATTGGGGGGATTGCTGATGTTGAGTTTCGCGATCGGCGTCGCCGCGCTCGCGGTCTCGCAACTGATCCGCGCGCTTCCGGGGCAGGACGCTACGCATGAGAATCCCCCCTCGGAGAATCCAGAAAAGACGGGAAATTCACTATAGTGTGTGGCCGCTGAAAAGACCGGAGAAACCAATACAGTCCAGCAGAGAGAAATAGTCGATCGATTCTGCTCATAAGCGCGCCCGCATTGGGGTGCACGCCAGTTCTGCTCACCCGGTAAATTCTGCTGTCTGTCTTTTAGTTTCATTTTCGCTATTCCTGAACAAAGCTTGGGGCTTGCGCAGGTTTTTGCAAATGAGCGTGTCCCAATGAAGGTTTCGCGCGTTCCAACATCCGGGGTCGAACCGGGAACTTAGGCGGAGATTTCTTTGAGCGCAGCGCGGATTTTCGCGGAAGTCCAGCGGCCATCGTTCGCGGCGGTGGGGCGCAGCGTCAATCCGATTTCGGCGGCAAGGTGCTTAATCGCACGGATCACCGGGGAGTGATCCTTTCTCGCGGCGCTAGCGATCCGGTTCTTGGTCCAGCCGCAGCACCGATACCCGGCCAACCACCACAAGTGATCGGCCTGCCGCCGCTCAGGCGTCGCCCGATAACCGGCCGCCTTGTACACTTCCGCGACTTCATCAAGATGCCGCCGATAGCGCCGCTCGGCTATTTCTCGCGGAGTCTCAAAAGGATTCCACGTCAGCGCGGGGAGTGGCGGCGGCGCTACCACGGGCGGCCCGTAGCGCCGGTCGCGAGATTGTCCAGATAATCGGACCATTGCTGCATCATCGCGCGCCGCGCGACCAAGTGCTCCGCACGGTTGTACGCATCACAGACGGCATTCGGTTCGCCATGCGCAAGCTGGCGCTCGATCGCGTCGGCGGGAAAGCCAAGCTCATTTAGCATCGTGCTCGCGATGGTGCGGAATCCATGCCCTGTCTGTTCATCGCGCGAGTAACCCATCCGGCGGAGCGCCGCCAAGACCGCAACTTCGGACATGGGGCGCAACGTGGTCCGCGCGGAAGGGAAAACGTATCGCCCGCTTCCCGTGAGCGGGTGAAGCTCGCGCAAAATCGAAACCGCCTGACGCGAGAGCGGGACGATATGCTCGCGCCGCATCTTCATCCGCTCCGGCGGGATTCGCCACGTCGCGCCGTCAAGATCGAACTCGGACCATTCAGCCGCGCGCAATTCGCCGGGCCGGACGAAAACCAGCGGGGCAAGGCGGAGCGCGCATTTCACCGTGAATGTTCCCGTGTACCCTTCGATTGCGCGGAGAAGCGCGCCCACGTCGGCGGGACGGGTGAGGGCGGCGTGATGCTTCTTCCTCGCGGGCAGGATCGCGCCGCGTAGATCGCCGGAAGGATCGCGCTCCGCGCGCCCGTGGCGACGGCATAGCGGAACACCATCCCGCATATCTGGCTCACGCGATGCGCGGTTTCGAGCGCCCCGCGCGATTCGATTCGCCGGAGAAGCGCAAGCAGTTCAGGCGGCGCAATCCCGCCCGCCGGACGACCGCCAATCCACGGAAAAACATAACGCTCAAGCCGCCAGATTACCGTAGCGGAATGGTGCGGCGTCCAAGTGCTGCCGGAAAATTCCTCGTACCATTCACGCGCCACGGCCTCGAACGTATCGGCCCCGCGCTTGGCCTTCTCGATCTTCCGCTGGGCGGAAGGATCGATCTCCGCTTCTATCTGCTTGCGGGCCGCGTCGCGGCGCTCGCGCGCCTGCTTGAGGCTGGTATCGGGATCGGCGCCAAGAGAGAGCGGATTCTCCCGGCCCCCGAAGCGGTACTTGAATCGCCCCCACACTTGCCGCCGCACCGTCAATGGATTAGGTTGGACGGCAATGGACGATAGAAATGCAGCAAACCCATGTCTGGCATGGGCTTTCTGCACGTCATCGGATCGGGTTGGATGGTGAAATGGTGGACGCAGCAGGATTTGAACCTGCGACCCCTTGCATGTGAGGCAAGTGCTCTAACCGAGCTGAGCTATGCGTCCGCCGCCGCAAACGATTATCGCGTCCGGGGCGCGGTGCCGCAAGGGTATCGAATCGAGCCGCCGGCCCCGTTAGCCCGCGAGGATACGGATGTTGCAATTGCGATGGACTTTGCCGAACTCGATGATCTCCTGTTCATCCGGCTTGGCGCCGGGTTTTGAGTCGGTAAGCATCAATTGTTTGGCAACCGCGGGATCGACGCCGTCGGCTTCCACGTCAAGTTGGTGATCGTCGCAGATGATAAACGCCATGTCGAAAAGCTCCTCGAGTCGCCGAGACTAGCCGATGCGCCCCGCGATGTCAGCATCCGTCCCGGAGCTCGAATCAAGTCCGCTCAATCGAAAGGAATGCGCGTTCCAGCCGCCGATCGAGCGTTACCAGCGGGCATCCCAGACGCCGCGCGGCCTGCAAATAGGCCGCGTCGTAAATCGAGAGGCCGGTTTCAGCCGCGAGAGTCAAAAGGCGCCGCCAATCGGGTGCGACCAGGGTCACGCCGATAGAGAGCGCCAGTTCCAGCCGCTTCACAGTTTCCGCCGCGCGCACCGGTTCCTGTTTGATCTTCTTTAGCGCCACGCTGCAAAGCTCGTAAGGCAGTATATCCGGAGCAAACAGCTCAGCGCCGCGGATCGACTCCGAAGCTCGATCGCCCGACGCCTCGTAGAATGCCATTGCGGCAATCACCGAGGCATCGACGACCTTATCTGGCATCGCGATCTTCGCGAATCATCCGCACACTATCGCCGAGCGTTGGCGGCCCGAGCCGCTTCGCCAGCAGGTGCATCTCTTCCACGGTCAGCCGGGCGGGAGAAGCGGCCTCCTCCAGCACCGCCATCAATTCGCGCTGGAGCGACTGATGATGCGCAGCGGCGCGGCGTCTCAGCCGGGCGGCCAGCCGATCGGGAACTTTCTTCACGGTCAGCGTCACCGGCATAGCTGTCCTCCGAATGGTTCCATTTTGGAACCATATTAGCGGAGTCCGATCCGGCTGCCAAGCGGACGCCCTCACGCCAGCAGCACCGAGATGATGCCGGTCAGGAAAATTCCGTCGAAGGTGCCCGCCCCGCCGATCGAGGCGACCGGCGCGCCAAGGCCGCTTAACTTGTTCAGATTGAGCAGGTCCGCGCCAATCAGCGTGCCCATCACGCCGCTCACGAATGCGACCACGTCGGCATGATGGACGGGACCGCCCAGCAAGGAGCCGCAGATCGCCGCGACGATCGGCGGAATCAGCATCGGCGTCGCGATGCCCATTCCGGGCACCGGCCGCGCCGAGCGATGGACGATCAGGGTGACGATCGCGGCGCCCAGGATTGCCGGGAAGATTGCCGCCGGGAAATGCATCAGCACGTAGGCGGAAATCAACACCGGCACGATCGCGCCGCCCACGTTCACCGCCAGGATCGTCGAGCCGCTCGCGTAATGGATCGGGACGCGGTAGCGAATGCCGAAGCTCCGCACGATCGCCTCGGGATGCGGTTCGCCGCCCTCGATCCGCTTGATCGGAATATTGATGTAGCTGCCGAGCAGGCTCGCCAGCAACGCGATTAGCGCAATGCCGGGCGGCAATCCGATCGCCTGAAACGCAAAGGTGATTACGTTGATCTCGATCAGAACGAACAGGAATACCAAGATGAAAAAGAAAACGAACGCGTAACGCGCGAGGAACGGGCCAAAGAACATCCGGCGATGATAACACGGGCTGCGAGGCGCGCCAGTGGCATCGCCGCCGCGGGGTCGTTAAAATCTGCACGCGGCCATGAATCAATCCGAACATTCCGATCCTTCGGCTAAGCTCAGGACCAGCCTGCTCGCGATCCTCGCCCGCGAATCCTACTTCGAGCGCGAAGTTACGCTGTCGTCGGGTAAGAAGTCGGACTTCTATCTCGATTGCCGCCGCGCGATCTTCCTTCCCGAAGCGGCGCATCTGGCGGGCGAACTGATGCTGGAACTGGTGACCGCCGCGGGCGTGGAGCAGATCGGCGGGATGGCGGTCGCGGCAGTGCCGGTGATCGATGCGATCATTGCCGCCGCGTATCGCCACAAGGTTGCGATTCGCGGCTGCTTCGTGCGCAAGGAGGCGAAGCGCCACGGCCTCCAGCAATCGATCGAGGGCGCGTTCAAGCCCGGCCTCAAGACCGCCGTAATCGACGATGCTGTCACGACCGGAGGATCGAGCCTCGTGGCGGCGGAGGCGATGTGCACGGCGGGCGCGGAGGTGATCGCCGCGCTCGCGCTCGTCGATCGCGGCGAGGGCGGGGCGGAAGCCTTTGCGGGAGCGAGGATGGCGTTCCGGGCCGTCTTCACCGCGGCGGAAATCCGCGCCGAACACGCACGCCAATCGCAGGCCGCGCGAAAATCATGAACGCGGCGCGGTCGAATCTCCAGATCGATGGCGCGACCGGCGCCGCGGTAATCTACGGCGATCCGGTTGCTCATTCCGCGTCGCCCGCAATGCACAATGCGGCGTACGCCGCCCTCAAGATGAACCGGGTCTATCTTGCGTTTCGCGTCCTTGCGCCCCGGCTGCGGAGCGCGCTCGACGCGATCGATTCGCTGGGGCTCGCCGGCGCGAACATCACCGTCCCGCACAAGGAATCCGCGGCGCGCGCGATCATGGGACGCCGCAATGCGCAATTGAGCGCCGAGGCTTACGCGCTGGGCGCGGTCAATGCGATCGCGAACCGGCACGGAACCCTGCTCGGCGACAATACCGACGCGCGCGGACTCGAAGCCGACCTCCGGGCGCTCCGATGCGCCCCGCGCGGCGGGACGGCGATCGTAATCGGCGCCGGCGGCGCGGCGGCGGCCGCGGTGCTTGCGCTGGCCCGGCTGGGCGCAGTCAGAATCGTGCTCGCCAATCGCACGGTTAAGCGCGCCGCCAACCTCGGGCGGCGAATCACTGAGGCCCACCGCCACACGTTGCAAATCGACCCGTGCGGGCTGGACGCGCTGAAGGACTCGAAGCTGATGGCCGAGGCGCGCGTTATCGTCAATGCGTCCGCGATGGGGCTGGCGACGCGCCGCTTCGCTCCGCTCGCCTACGGTGCGGCACCGGCGGAATGCCTGTTCTACGACCTGATCTATTCCGCGAAGCCGACCGCGTTCCTCAAGCCCGCGATTGCGGCGGGACGGCGCACGGCCGACGGCGCCGGGATGCTCGCCGCGCAGGGCGAACTCTCCTTCCAGCTATTCAACGGCGTGGCCCCGCCGCGCGGCGTGATGCGCGCCGCGCTAATGAAGTATCTGGGCAGGAAATGAAGATCTATCCGCAGATTACGCAGATTTCGCAGAAAGATTTCTAATCCGCGTAATCTGTGGATTTTTCCGGGCTATCCGAACATCTCTTTAAGCTTGTCCACGAAGCCCTTGGCCATCGGATGGCTGATCGCCTGGCCGTCGAGTTGCGCGAATTCCTCCAGAATTTCGCGCTGGCGCTCGGTCAGATTGCGCGGCGTTTCGACGATCACCCGAATCAACTGGTCGCCGCGGCCGTAGCCGTGCAGATCGGAAATGCCCTTGCCCTTTAGCCGCAGGATTTTTCCCGATTGCGTGCCGGGCGGAATCTTGAGCTTGACCTTGCCGTCGAGCGTGGGGACTTCCATCTCCGCGCCCAGTGCTGCCTGCGGAAAGCCGATCGGCGCCTCGATGACGATGTCGTTGTCCTGGCGCACGAAAATCTCGTGCTCCTTGACGTGAATCACCACGTACAGATCGCCCTGCGGGCCACCCGCGTATCCGGCCTCGCCCTCGCCGCGCAATTTCAGGCGCGAGCCGTTGTCCACGCCCGGCGGAATTTTCACCGCAAGGGAAGCGGGCCGGCGGAGGCGCCCCTGTCCCTGGCATTTCGGGCACGGGTCGGCGATTATCGCGCCTTCGCCGCGGCATTGCCCGCAGGTGGTCGAAATCGAGAAAAAACCCTGCTGCGTGCGGACTTGCCCCGCGCCGCGGCAATTCGGACAGGTGCGGACGCCGCTCTGTCCCCCGCGCGCGCGCATCCCGTTGCACGCCTCGCATTGTATCAGCCGCTGAAACTTGACAGTTTTTTCGGCGCCTTTCGCCGCTTCCTCGAAGGCGATTTCGAGGTCGTAGCGGAGATCGTCGCCGCGCCGCGTGCGCGAGCGGCTCCGCCCGCGCCCGGTGCCGAAGAAATCGCCAAAGATGTCGGAGAAGACTTCCTCGAAGCCCTGGGAGAAATCGAAACCGCCGAATCCACCCGGCCCCGGTCCGGCCTGGAAGGCGGCGTGGCCGTAGCGATCGTATTGCGCGCGCCGTTCGGGGTCGGAGAGCACCTGATAGGCCTCATTGACCTCCTTGAAGCGCTCCTCGGACTCGTGGTTGCCGGGATTGCGATCGGGATGAAGCTGAATCGCAAGCCTGCGGTAGGCCTTTTTCAACTCCTCGTCGCTCACGCCCCGGCCCACGCCGAGAACCTCGTAATAATCGCGCTTGTGCGCTGCCGCCGCCATTGCGGGGATGATTCTAACCCATAACGCGCCCGGACGCCATTATGGGTTTAGCCCGCAAATGCGGAGGAGCCGGCCCCGTTGGCGATTCGCCGCCGATTCGCCTATCGTGGCTGTCTCGCGGGAACGCGGCGCAATGCCGCATCGGATCGCATCATGGCGGACTTCAGCGGAACCAATTCACCCGTAATCGGATTCCTGGTCGCGCTCGCGATCGGCCTGCTGATTGGCCGCACGCGCGAACCGGCCGAGGGGATGCCGCCGCGGCCGGGGCTGCGCGACTTCGTGATAATCGCGCTGCTGGGTGCGCTGGCGGGATATATCGGCAACACCGCCTTGACGGTGGCGCTGCTCGTGGCGGCGATCGGGACGATTCTCGCGATGCGCGCGCAGCATCGCGAGCGCACCGGAATCACCACCGAATTGGCGGCTACGGCGACCTTCGCACTGGCGATGCTCGCGGTGACGCCGCACCGGGAGATCGCGGCGGCGATGGGAATCGTGCTCGCGATGGTGCTGGCGCGGCGCGAGGAACTCCGCCGGCTCGTGCGCGAAGAAATTTCAGATCAGGAATATATCGACACGCTGTCCTTTCTGGGCATCGTCTTCATCGTCTATCCGCTGCTGCCGGCCGGCAATTACGGGCCGTTCGGATTCATCGAACCGCGCCGCATCTGGCTGTTCGTAATCCTGGTCTCGGGCGTGTCGTTCGTGGGATATTTCCTCGCGAAGTTCACCGGCGCGGCGCGCGGCGCGATGCTGACGGCCGTGGTTGGCGCGCTCGCCTCAACCACTGCCTACACCACCGGCATCTCGGAAGCGGTTAAGGACGCGCCCGATTCCGCCGTTCCGGCGGCGCGTTATGCGCTAATTTCCAACTCGATCATGTTCCCAAAGATGCTGGTAATCGTCGCGCCGATCTGCCCGGCGCTCGCAATCGCCGGAATCCCCTCGTTCACCGTAATGACTACTGCCGGGTTCGCCGCGGCATGGTTGTTGGCGCGTCAGCCACCGCATGGCCGTGCTCCAGTGGCGGCGTCGGCCTTCCCTAACCCGTTCATGCTCGGCCCGGCGCTCAAGTTCGGGGTGGTATTCACGGGCGTGCTGTTCTTGACGCGCGCCGCCCACAACTACCTGGGCGTTGGCGGGCAGATGGCGGTCTCGGCGATTAGCGGGCTGGTGGACGTGAATGCGATCTCGCTGACGCTCGCCGGGTTCGTGCAGGGCGGTACGAGCACTGCGCGGAACGCGGTAATCGGAATGACGCTGGCGGCGGGGGTCAATGCCGTCTTCAAGTCGGCAATCGCGCGCAGCAGCGGCCAATCCGCATTCTACTTGCGGATCGCCGCCGGATTCGCCATTATGTTCGCAGCGGGAGCGGTGGCGCTATTGCTTATGGGCGCCACGGGCTTCGCCGCGGCGGTGGGTGAAATTGCGATGTAAGGCGCCGCAAATTTAACGGGTCGCAAACGGTAGTGGGAGGTATCAGGGCGATGCAAGAAGTCAAATCGATCAGGATCGTGCCAACCTGCGTGGTGATAGCCTGCGTTGCGGGTATAATCGCCGTTTTGACCGGGATTGGTTTATTCATTGGCGGGCTGGTTCACGGCCATGTCGCGACGGGGCTGTTTCTCCTTCTCATCCGCCCGTTGTTGGTGTTTGCCGCCACGATCGTCACGGCGGCCATTTCCATCTGGCTTTACAACTTGATTTCGCCGTATGTCGGTTGGATCACTTACGAAACCGCGGAAAAGAACGACTGATCGCACGGCGCGGGCCGCGGTTATTCCTCGTCGTCGCGCAGGCGGGCGAGGATCGACAAATCCTCAAGCGTGGAGGTGTCGCCCAGCGTCTCGTCGCCGGCGGCGATTTGCCGCAATAGCCGCCGCATGATCTTGCCGCTGCGGGTCTTCGGCAGCGCCTCGGTGAAGCGGATGTCGTCGGGCCGCGCGAGCGCGCCGATCTCCTTCACGACGTGCGCGCGCAATTGATCCTTGAGGGCCCCGGTTCCCTTGCGTCCGCCCTCAAGCGTGACGAATGCCACCACGGCCTGCCCCTTCATCTCGTCCGGACGCCCGACGCAAGCCGCTTCGGCGACGGCGGGATGCGACACCAGTGCGCTTTCGATCTCCATCGTACCCAGCCGGTGCCCCGAGACGTTAATCACGTCGTCCACGCGCCCCATGATCCAGAAATAGCCGTCGGCGTCGCGCCGTGCGCCGTCCCCGGTAAAATAGACCCCCTCGATCTGGCTGAAATAGGCGCTCTGGTAGCGTTTCGGGTCGCGGAATATCGTTCGCAGCATTCCCGGCCACGGCCTGCGGATAATCAGCAACCCGCCCTGATTTGCTTTTACAGGAGTACCGTCGCGCGTGACGACCTCCGCCGCGATTCCCGGCAGCGGGAGCGTCGCGGAACCGGGCTTGGTGGCGATCGCGCCGGGCATCGGGCTGATCATGATTCCGCCGGTCTCGGTTTGCCACCAGGTATCGACGATTGGACAGCGTTCCGCGCCGATCGTGCGGCGGTACCAAATCCACGCTTCCGGATTGATCGGCTCACCGACGGAGCCAAGCAGGCGCAAGCTAGACAGGTCGTGTTTCTTGACCCACGAGTCGCCCCATTTGATGAAGGTGCGAATCGCGGTCGGCGCGGTATAAAAGATGCTGACGCGGTACTTTTCGATAATCCGCCAGAAGCGATCGTTTTCGGGGAAATTCGGCGCCCCCTCGTACATCACGATCGTCGCGCCCGCCGCTAGCGGCCCGTACACCGTGTAGCTGTGGCCGGTCACCCAGCCGATGTCGGCGGTGCACCAATAAATGTCGTCCTCCTTGAGGTCGAACACCCACTTCATCGTCATCAGCGTGTGCGTCAAATAGCCGCCGGTCGTATGGACGACGCCCTTGGGCTTTCCGGTGGTGCCGGAGGTGTAGAGCGTGAACAGCGGATGCTCCGAATCGAGGCGGGCGGCGGGACAATCGGCCTTCTGCGCCGGAACGAGTTCGTCCCACCATAGGTCGCGGCCTTTGCGCATCGTGACCTTGTTGCCGGTGCGCTTGAGCACCAGGACTTTTTTGACCGTGGAGCATTTTTTCAGCGCGTCATCGACGTTCTTCTTGAGTTCGACGATTTGTCCGCGGCGCCATCCGCCATCCGCCGTGATGCATACCTTCGCCTCGGCGTCGTTGATCCGATCGGCGAGCGCCTCCGACGAGAATCCGCCAAAGATCACCGAATGGACCGCGCCAATCCGCGCGCACGCGAGCATCGCGATCACCGCTTCCGGCACCAGCGGCATATAGATCGCCACGCGATCACCTTCTTTCACGCCCAGACTCTTGAGCGCGTTGGCACACCGCGCGGTCTCATCCGCGAGCATCTGGTAGGTCAGCACGCGCGAATCGCCCGGCTCTCCCTCCCAGATAAGCGCGGCCTGGTTGCGGCGGGGACCGTTCAGATGGCGGTCGAGGCAATTGTAAGCGGCGTTAATTTCGCCGCCGAGGAACCACTTGGCGAACGGAAATTTCCATTCGAGAGTTTTCTTGAACGGCTTGAACCAATCGAGATTGCGGGCGCATTCGGCCCAGAATCCCTCCGGGTCATCGCTCGCGCGCTTGTAGAGCGCCTCGTATTCGGCGCGGTTCTTGACCCACGCCTTGGCGCTGAAGCCAATGGGCGGAGCGAAGCTGCGCGCTTCGTTAAGTATCGAATCGATTTGGGATGCTTCGACGGTTGCCATTGCGATGGTTTTATCGCGCGCGGACCGCCGTCCCGTCAAGGGTTCGCGCCTAACCCCGATGTTTCCCTCTCCAGCATTCTTCTGTGGGAGTTGGCCTTGAGCCAATGCCGCATCAGTGCGGGAAAGAAAATGTGCATATTCATTGCGGAAATTGGCTTCGTTCGGCAATTTTTCTTTCTTTTCGGATTTTTCTTTCGCTTCAGTGACGAGACCGAATGCCGTTAAACTCTTACCTAAAAAACGACCGGCTTAATTTTATCTGCCCCGCGCGTTTTCAATAAAGCTGAACCAGTTCAGCCTCGACATTCCGTGTGGCACAGGCTAAAGAGGCTGTCGATTTTTGGCATCTACGGCTTGAGTTGAGGCGGGCCGGCTGATCAAATGGTCGGCGGAGGAAGCGGACTGATGGGTGGTGCGGGGCGGCGGCAGTTGGCGATGGCG
>JBOHWK010000077.1:0-3880 GCA_050736715.1 Binataceae bacterium (SeqCode)
GCGCGGTACAAATCGATCCGACGCTGCTCTACGCGAGCTACCTCGGCGGCAGCGGCAATGACCAAGCTAATGGCATTGCCGTCGATTCCGCAGGCAACGCTTATGTGACGGGATACACCGCGTCGAGCAATTTCCCAACCACGGGCAGTGCGTATCAAACCGCTAACGCCGGCAGCGACGATGCCTTTATCGCAAAGCTGAATCCGAACGCCAGCGGCGCGGCATCGTTGATTTACTCGACTTACCTGGGCGGCAGCGGCAGCGACCAAGCGAATGGCATCGCGATCGATTCCGCGGGCGACGCCTATACCACGGGGCTGACCGCGTCGAGCGATTTTCCCGTCACTAGCGGCGCTTACCAGAGCGGCTTGAGCGGAGGCAACGATGCGTTCGTCAGCGAACTCGACTCGGCGGGGGCCACGCTGCTCTATTCGACCTACCTTGGCGGCAGCGCGAACGATCAGGGCAACGGCATCGCGGTCGATTCATCAAGGAACGCATATGTCACAGGAACTACCTATTCGAGCAACTTCCCGACCGTGAACGCCTACCAGGCCAGCAACAACGATACCTCCTACGGCAACGCATTCGTGGCCAAGCTCGATCCGGCGGCGTCGGGAGCGGCGTCACTGGTCTATTCGACCTATCTCGGCGGCAGTGGCAACCCCGGTGGCCAATTCGGAACCGTAATCGATACTGAAACTGACTTTCCTGCCAACGGCGACTCCGGCTACGGTATCGCGGTAGATTCATCCGGAGACGCATATATCGTAGGACAGACCTCGTCGGCCGACTTTCCGGTGGTGAACGCTTACGAGAGCACATGCCCATCAGATACGTGCGACGGGTCCGGCTTTCTTACCAAACTAAACGCTTCTGCGAGCGCACTGCTCTATTCGACTTATATCGGCGGCGACGAGGTGGCGGTGGACACCAACGGCTGCCCAATCCTCATGAGCTACTGGTCGGGAAACAACGCGCAAGACACTCTGAGTGGCATCGCAGTCGATTCCGCGGGCGACGCGTATGCCGCCGGACAGTCCGATTCTGTGGGCTGGGGCTGCGCGGAAGCGAATTCCGTGGGAGGTTTAGGTTGCGGCTTTGACGGCTGGCGTTACTGCGTAGCTCCCGCCGCATTCGCGGCCAAACTCAACCCCTCGGCGTCGGGATCGGCTTCATTTATCTACGAAACCTCCTACGGAATCGGGCCGGACACGGGAATTGCCAATGGTATCGCGGTGGATTCTGCCGGCGAAGCCTATATCACGGGGAATCCGGATTTTGTGGACAAGATCAACGCCGCCGGAAGCGTGTTGATCTACTACTCGACTTCGATTGGGACGGGCAGCGGCGGCACCGACGCCGCGATTGCGGTTGATTCCGCAGGCGATGCATACATTGCGGGTGGGACGACCTCGACCACTTTCCCGACTATGAACGCTTACCAGAGCACGAATGTCGGTGGCGAAGATGCCGTGATGGCCAAAATCAATCCGCCAACCCCCACTCTGACCGCCACGCCGACGCGCACCGCAACGCCGACCGCGACCATCTCGCCGAGTGCGACGGTATCACCGACTGCAACGATCTCGCCGACCTCAACAATAACTGCGACCCCGACCGCCACCGTTTCGCCGACGATCACCTCGACGCCGACTATTACCGCTACCCCGACGGCGACCCTAACCACCTCGCCCACCGTGACGGCCACTCCGACTGCGACCGTTTCGCCTACCGCCACCGGGCCGACGCCGACCGCCACCGCCATGCTATGCGCATACGATCAGGTTGTGCTGAACGACAGCCCCACGAGCTTCTGGCCGCTCGACGATTCCTCCGGCTCATCGACGGTGGCCGATTCGACGGGAGGCGGCAACACCGGGACTCCGCAAGGAGGCGTCACGCTCGGCGAGCCGGGCGGAGCGGTGGATGGCGAGACGGCGGCGCTGCTTGACGGTTCGAGCGGCTATTTCTCCACCGCCACGAGCTTCAGCGATCCCGGTTCGTCCGCCTATTCGATCGAGATCGCGTTTAAGACGATTTACGGGTGGGCGAACGGCGGCAAGCTGATCGGATTCGAGGACACCCGGACCGGCGCTGGCGGCAGTTGGGACCGGATGATTTACATGACCAATTTGGGAGCGCTCGTCTTTGATCATTACGGCAATAGCGGTGTCGTTTCGGTCGAGTCGCCGTCATCGTACAACGACGGCAAGTGGCATCTGGCCGAGGGGGTGTGGGACGGATCGAATCTGCTCTTGTATGTCGATGGCTCCGAGGTCGCGTCGCTTGCCACGGCGAGCGGGCCGCAGAACTATTCAGGCTATTGGCGGATGGGATACGGCGACATCGGCAGCCCCTGGCCCAATTTTCCGAACAGTTTGTATTTCGCTGGAACGATCGAAAAGGGCGCGGTGTGGAACACGGCCGCGCTCTCCGCTTCGCAAGTGCTCGCTCATTACTCCGCATTCACGATCGGTAACTGTTCCGGCGCGACGCCAACCCCGGCTCCATCCCCTGCGATTTTTGTCGGCAATTCTGGCGGCCAATCTATCACCGCCTACACCTCCGGCAGTAACGGCAACGTCCCGCCTGCTGTTGCCATCGGCGGCTCCAACACTGGGATTGACGATCCTTATGGCATCGCATTGGATGCCAGCGGGAACATCTACTCGGCGAACTATAATAATTCCGTGACGGCGTATGCTGCGGGCAGCGATGGCAACGCACAGCCTTACGCGATCATTAGCGGTGCGAATACGAAGCTCGACGGACCAAATGGCGCCGCATTGGATGCCAGCGGGAACATCTACGTGGCGGACTACAATAATTCCACCATCACGGTGTACGCCGCGGGCAGCAATGGCGACGTTGTGCCGATCGCCACTATCAGCGGCGCCAGCACGGGGTTGAGTAGCCCCGGAGGCGTCGCCGTGGATTCCGGCGACAACATCTACGTGGGAAACTGGGGTAACAATAGCGTCACGGTCTATGCCGCGGGCAGCAATGGCGACGTCGCGCCGATCGCCACTATCAGCGGCGCCAGCACGGGGTTGAGTAGCCCCGGAGGCGTCGCCGTGGATTCTGGGGACAACATTTATGTAGCCAATTTCGGCAGCAACAATATCCTGGTGTTTTCCGCCGGCGCCAATGGTAATGTCGCGCCAGCCGCCACGATCGGCGGCGCGAATACCGGCCTGTCTCAACCCTTTGGCGCCGCGATCGATGCCAATGGCTACATCTACGCGGTAGGACATAGCTATGTCACTGTGTACGCGCCTGGCAGTAGTGGCGATGTCGCGCCTATCGCCACAATTAGCGGCCCCAACACAGGCCTGAACTCGCCGGAGAGTATTGCGCTCGGCCCGCTGACCGTTCCATCTCCAACCCCAACGGCAACCATCTCCCCATCGCAGACCGCGACTCCTACCCCCACCGAGACCGCATCGCCGACCGCGACCGCAACGGCGACGGCCACATTGACCGAGACGCCCACCGAGACGGCATCGCCGACCGCAACCACCACGGCCACTACGACCGCAACCGAGACGCCGACGCCCACCGCGACCGCGACGGCATCGCCCACCTCCACGGCGACCACGACGATGACGCTGACCGGTCCCGCGACTTGCGGCTCGGTGATAGAAGGTTCGACGACCAGCCAGCCGGTGACGGTCAAGAATTCGGGGCGGTTCAATCCGCTGTACATCAGCAGCTTCGTGCTGTCGGATACGAGCGACTTCACGATCTTCACAGAAGGCTGTCCGCTGGATTTGCCGATCGGGACGAGCACCACCTGCCCGCTGACGATCTCCTGCACTCCGCAGTCGCTCGGGGTCATCAATGCGGACCTTACGGTGACGGCGAACACGGCGTTAAG
>JBOHWK010000078.1:0-8006 GCA_050736715.1 Binataceae bacterium (SeqCode)
CGCGAATATCATTGCCGCTGCGGAGGGGTTTCTGAATCGCCTCAAGTAACTTCGCCGCGTCTTGATCGGAAGGGAGAACAATGACGGTTCAAAGGGAATCGTCGGCGCGCAGCCGAATTCCAAACCTATCGAAGTCTCGCTTCATGAGTGGCCTGCAATGCCATAGGCGTCTGTACCTCGAATTGTACGAGCC
Source organism: Binataceae bacterium (SeqCode) (assembly GCA_050736715.1). Taxonomy (GTDB): domain Bacteria; phylum Desulfobacterota; class Binatia; order Binatales; family Binataceae; genus Binatus. The sequence continues at coordinate 194 of JBOHWK010000078.1, forward strand.
AGAACTGGCCGCCGCTCCCGGTGATGCTGGGGAGGGTATGATTGACGTGCTGCGAACGTTGGCGGGCGCCGGGACGTGCTGCACCGTTCCGTTTTCATCCTAACCGGGCGGTCAGGTATTGCGGAAAGGTTTGCAATCTAAGTTTTTTGGCAGTAAGGAATTTGTAGACGGAGTGGTGACGTGGTCTTGCGGATATCGTCGCGCGTAGCGCGGAATTGCGGCAGCGGTCACGAAATAGCCGGTGATCAACCTGACGCATATCCGAGGATTAGGATAGGGGACGGCGGCACGGAGGGCGAGAAAATGAGCGTAAGGGTTGCGGTGGTCGGTGTGGGCGGGTGCGGCGTCAACGTAATCAAGCACATGGCCGCGGCGAGATTAAGCAGGATGGCTTTCATCGCCGTAGATAGCGACCCGGAGGCGTTGAGTAAGAGCCAGGATTCTCAGCGGATTCAAATCGGCAAAACGATTCCGCGCGAAAGCAGAATGCGCGGCGATCCAGAGGTTGGTCGGACGGGAGCGTTGGAGGACAAGGCACTCATCCGCAATACCGTGGTCGAATCAAAGGTGGTCTTCGTCGTAGCCGGGATGGGTGGAGGCACGGGTACCGGCGCGGCGCCCGTTATCGCGCGGATCGCACGTGATGCTGGCGCGCTAACGATCGGGGTTATCACGACGCCGTTTGATTTTGAGGGAAGCAGGCGGAACCTTCAGGCCAAAGAAGGACTACGCAAATTCAGAAACGCTGCTGATACCCTCGTCACGATTCCCAATCAACGGGTGCTCTCTTTTTGCACTCGCGAGATCACACTGCGTGAGGCATTCCAGAGGTCCGACGAGGTGCTAATGGACGCGGTACGCGGCGTGTCGGACCATCTTACGATTTTGGGACTGATCAATTTGGACCTCGCCACGGTGCGATCGATTATGGGCGACATGGGCATGGCATCGGTCGGCTCGGCATCGGCGAGAGGCGAGAAGCGGGTTGCTGACGCTGTGCGGGGCGCGATTTCCAGTCCGATCTTTGAGGATGGCTCGCTAAAGCACGCTCATGGGCTGGTCGTTAGCGTAACCGGCGGTCGTGACCTAAGACCATATGAGGCAATAGAAGCAGTGGACCTGATCCAGAAAGGAGGACGCTTCGCAGCCAAGGTCGCTTTCGGGGCGATTATGAACGAAAGTCTGCCAGCCGACGAAATTCGGGTGACCGTAATCGCGATTCAAACCCGGTGAAGCACGGTCTTATTTTTAGCTGCGATCGCCGCGCGGCCAACGGTTGTGATTCGCCCGCGATATAAACGGTTCAAGGCAGAGTTAAAGATTATGAATCAGACGCGGACAATTCAAATCGGCGGCGCAGTTGCGGGTTGTGATCGGCGAATCGACGGTCAGCGCACGCTTTCGGAGTTGTACGCAATCCTCGGCGGGAGCCGCGAAAGGCCGGAGATGAAGATCGGCTTCCACCCCGCACCGCCGAAGGCGGCGAAAAACGGTAGACGCGACAGCGAAGCTACGATATAAGGGACGGTAGCAGCCATAAGCAAGGGAGAAAATAAAATGGAATACTCCCAAAGGATGACTATCGAAAACTACGTGAAGGCGATGTTGCGCGCGGACGATGTGTCGTTGCCACCACGTAAGCGCGGCTGTTACAGCGTATGGGCTGCTGATTTCAACGGGACGGAGCCTCAAAGTTCCGACGGGAACAATATCGTGTTGGTGGGCAAGACCGAGGGTAGGCAGGAAGAAGGCAGTCTACTTTATCGCGTGTCTGGACTTGTTTTGGACGCAATCGGGATCACTGGCGAAGGCACCCTGCCCGGGACCAGCCATTCGTACTTTCACAAAGGTGGGCGCGACATCTTCTTAAATTACGGCAACGAAGAAGCAAGAAAGTTGCTTATTACATGGTGTGATGACGTCTGCCCCTCTTGCGAGGAACATCGAATTTACACGATGTTTCAGGGTGGTAGCCAATTGCTAAACGAACAAAGGGTTGGCCCTTGTCGTAACCCTCAGCACCGACGGGTCAGCTAGCGCGTCGCGATGCGCCGTCAGCACAGTTGAGTGTCAACCGTTGCCACCAACACCTGCTAAGTTCGGCGATGGAGAGGGTCGAAACTCATGAAGATTTCCTTGCGGCAAATAGGGAAGCCGCATCAGGTGCGATGCGACCTCTGCGGCTTGAAATTGGAATGCAAATGCCGCTTCGACAAGGGAATCCGGCTCTTGGAAACGCATTCGATCGTCGCGTGTCCCCGCTGCCAGATGGCGGGGTTCCTTTACCTATTTTTCGGCAGGGGCAAGCTCACGCCAAGTCAAGTCGATCTCGCGCGAAAGTATTTCATCGATGCCGCGATGCGCGCGCGCGACCATGCGCGCAAGGCCGCCGCCAAGCGCGGCCGTTAAAGAATCCGCAGATTTCACAGATTGCACAGATAAAAAGTTTTCCGAAAATCCATGTCCTGAGCGGAGCCGAAGGATGCCCGTCAATCGGCGGAATCTGTGGATAATCTCTTACCGGCCCAACTCCATCTCGCGCAAATATGTTTCATCGCCGCCGCGTAGCGCCTTAGCGCATTACGAATTGCCCAATAGCCGCGCGAAATCTTCGACGCTCAGGCCGGCCTTGCGGATGAGGCCGCGCAGCAGGCCGCGATCCAATTCACGATGAAGCGGAATTGTCAGGATCGCCGGGTTGCCCGGCTTGGTCAGGGTAACGTGGCTCCCGTGTTGTCTGGCTCTTGTCCAGCCGTCACGCTCGAAGGCGCGAATCGCCTCCGCGCCGGAGCAGACAGGAAGCACGCCTCCCATCAGACAGGGTAGGCGACCTCGACCTCGGCGACCTGAATTTCCTGGTCAAGGCCCTCGTCGCGACGGGTCAGAAGCGAGGCCTCGATCGCCTCCCGGATGTTGGCGAGCGCCTCGTCTTTGGTGCGTCCCTGTGACATGCATCCCGGCAACGCCGGGCATTCGGCCACGATGAAGCCGTCCTCGCCCGGAGAAAGCGTCACCAAAAATTTCATCGCCCGTTCCACTGGCGGGATTCTATCACAGGGAGGCTTTCTCCATCCATAGGATGTCCCCGTTCCGCCGCCCCCCGCGCGGGGCTTGCAATTTGCCTGCGCTTGGCTAAAATGCACCATTGGCACTCGCAAGCTCCGAGTGCCAGTTGACAAATCCAGAGCAATCGTTAAGTTCTTACCGGCTGGAATAATCCGGCCCCACAACGAAACTTTCAAGCTAAGGAGGCGCGCGGTCCCCGATGAAAATAAGGCCACTGGGCGATCGGATTCTGATCAAACGAATCAAGGAAGAGGAGCGGACCAAGGGCGGGATCATCATTCCCGACACCGCCAAGGAGAAGCCGCAGGAGGGCAAAGTCGTCGCCGTCGGCAAGGGCAAGTACAGCGACGAAGGCAAGCTCATCCCGATCGAGGTCAAGGCGGGAGACAAAATCCTGTTCGGCAAGTATTCCGGCAGCGAGGTGAAGCTCGACGGCGAGGAGCACCTGATCCTGCGCGAGGACGACATCCTCGGGATTATCGAGTAAGCGCCCGCAATCGAAACGAATCGCAGCCGAAAATTCATTGAATCATTGAGGAGAAGCAAAGAACCATGCCCGCAAAAGTAGTCCGTTTCGCACAGGAGGCGCGCGAGAAGATCCTGAAAGGGGTCAACGTTCTCGCCGACGCCGTTACCGTGACGCTCGGCCCCAAAGGCCGCAACGTCGTGCTCGAAAAGAGTTTCGGAGCGCCGACCGTGACCAAGGACGGCGTGACGGTCGCCAAGGAGATCGAACTGGAAGACAAGTTCGAGAACATGGGCGCCCAGATGGTGAAAGAGGTCGCGTCCAAGACCTCCGACGTGGCCGGCGACGGCACCACCACCGCGACCGTGCTGGCGCGTTCGCTCTTCACCGAAGGCATCAAGATGGTCGCGGCGGGGCACGATCCGATGTCGCTTAAGCGCGGGATCGGCCGCGCCGTCGAGGCGATTACCAACGAACTGAAGAGCATGTCCAAGCCGACCAAGGATCGCAAAGAGATCGCGCAGGTCGGAACGATTTCCGCCAATAACGACTCGACCATCGGCGACATTATCGCCGAGGCGATGGAGAAGGTCGGCAAGGAAGGCGTAATCACCGTCGAAGAGGCGCGCGGCCTTGAGACCCAGCTCGAAGTGGTCGAGGGGATGCAATTCGACCGCGGCTATCTCTCGCCCTACTTCGTGACCGATCCGGAGCGGATGGAGGTGAAGCTCGACGACGCCTACATCCTCATCCACGAGAAGAAGATTTCCTCGATGAAGGACCTGCTGCCGATTCTCGAAACGATCGCGAAGAGCGGCAAGCCGTTCCTGCTGATCGCCGAGGATATCGAAGGCGAGGCGCTTGCCACGCTGGTCGTGAACAAGATTCGCGGCACGCTGTCGTGCGTCGCGGTCAAGGCGCCGGGCTTCGGCGATCGGCGCAAGGCGATGCTCGAAGACATCGCGGTTCTGGCCGGCGGCCGCGCGATTTCCGAGGAACTCGGCCTCAAGCTCGAAAACCTCACGCTGAACGACCTGGGCCGCGCGAAGCGGATCGTGGTCGATAAGGACAACTGCACGATTATCGACGGCGCCGGCAAGAAGGCCGACATCGAGGGGCGCATCAAGCAGATTCGCGCGCAGATCGAGGAGACCACGTCCGACTACGATCGCGAAAAGCTCCAGGAGCGGCTCGCCAAGCTGGTCGGCGGCGTGGCGGTGATTCGCGTCGGCGCGGCGACCGAAATGGAAATGAAAGAAAAGAAGGCCCGCGTCGAGGACGCCCTTCATGCCACCCGCGCCGCGGTCGAGGAAGGCGTGGTCCCGGGCGGCGGCGTCGCGCTGATTCGTTCGTCGGCCGTACTGGACAGCATGCGCGCGAGCGAGGACGAGAAGGTCGGCATCGCGATCGTCAAGAAAGCGGTCGAAGGCCCCGCCTGGTGGATCGCGAGCAATGCCGGATGGGAAGGCTCGGTCGTGGTGGACAAGATCAAGAACAACAAAGGCCCGTTCGGCTTCAACGCCGCGAGCGAGGAGTTCGAGGATCTCATGAAGGCGGGCATTATCGACCCAACCAAGGTCGTCCGCAGCGCACTGCAGAACGCGGCCTCGGTCGCGAGCCTGCTCCTCACGACCGAATGCATGGTCGCGGAGAAGCCGGACGAGAAGTCCGGCGGCGGCGGAATGCCGGGCGGGATGCCTCCGGGCGGCATGATGTAACCGCGCAATCTGGCTGAAAGCTGCGCAGTATGGGCGGCGGGATGCTCCGGCATTCCGCCGCCTTTTTTGTGCGCGGCGCGGAGGCCTGCGCGCGCCGAAAATTCCTCGCCCGTTATTTTACGGGAGAGGAAAGCGCGGCGCGGCCCTTGCGTTTTTTTGCATGAGCCGCGCCGCGCAGGTGAGGGTGCAGGATCGGTCGCATCGCCAACGCCCCCTCATTGTGTCATGCCCGCGCGTGGCCGCCGCGCGAGGCATCCCGGAACTTTTGTTGCCCCGCGCACCTATTGACAATATTTCGGATCAACGCTTAGTTGGCGAAAAGAGCGCGGCCATTCGCAGCCCCACCATTAGGAGTATCTCGTTTTTATGCCCGAGACACCCGCCGGAGTCACTGTCAAGCAAATCTTTCAACTGATGCCCACCCGCTTCAATAAGGACGCGGCGAAGGGACTGGACGCAACCTATCAGTTCGACCTGTCCGGCGACGGCGGCGGCAAATGGGCCATCTCTATCGCCAACGACCAGTGCATGGTGAAAGAAGGCGGCGTGCCCAACCCGAACATCACCATCTCGATGACCGCGCAAGACTTCCTCGACATGATCTCGGGCAAGCCTAACGGCCAAGACGCCTTCGCGGGCGGCAAGGTGCGCTTCGCCGGCGATATACAGTTGGCGCTCAGGATACTGAATCTGTTCTCAGTCGATAGCGAAGATAAGGACAAAATCAAAATAATCCACGACGCGGCTGGACACAAAATGGGTGATAACTGGCCTCGTGACCGGAGCAACGCAATCTCTTGGGCCAGAGGATTGCTCTCAAGTCCCAACAGTTGGTTAATCATTGACACCGAGACCACCGGCCTTCGCGGCATCGACGAAGTGGTGCAGATCGGGTTGCTCGCCGCGGATGGAACCGCAGTGATGGACTCCCTTGTGCGGCCGGTAAAGCGCAAGACAATGCCCCGCGAGGCATTTGAAATTCACGGCATCTCCATGGAGATGCTGGCAGGAGCGCCAACCTATCGCGAACTCGCCCCGAGGCTGCTTGAAATTGTTAGGTATAAGACGCTCATCTCCTACAATGCTGCCTACGATTCGCGGCTATTGAACCAGACCGCGCTCCGAAGCGGCGGACCAAAGGTTCCATCACATTGGGAGTGTGCAATGATTCAGTATGCCCGGTTTTTCGGCCAATGGGATGACTGGAAGAACGACTACAAATGGCAGCGCCTGCCTCGTGCTGAACACGGAGCCATTGGCGATTGCAGAGCAACTCTGAAGATCATCCACGAGATGACTCAAGCCGAGCCATTTCCGCTTTCCGATTCCAAGCTTCGGAATCTTGATGGGAATTTGCTCCCGCTGGCCATCACGCGCCCGCCCGGTTGGGAGTATTTGCTCTTCAGCGTAGCTTTGGAGGGCGCAATTCAGAGCCTTAGCGATATAAAAAGAGATTGGGAATATGGCCTGGCGACCGGAACGGGTACGGCTATGGCCCCGCGTCAGTTCATCGACTGAACGGTCTCGAAACGCTCCGAATTGCTGCGAAACGCTGAGAATACTAGCAGCCTCATTCACGGGGTGTTGCCATCCGCATTCGGTCCACCAGGGATAAGTGGAGATGCAGAGGCTATCTTATATGTTGCTGATCGGTTAGCTAACCTCTACCGGGCCACTCTTGAGTGGAAGCTGGATTTTCGGCGGATGGCGTTACCTGCGGAGATGGAACGACTCCGGTCGATAGAGGCGGGATACTGCGATAACATGGTCCGCGAGATTGAAGAGTTCAGCCGCAAATTAAAGGAGTTCCTTTCAGTAGCCATTCCGAGTTTGCACGCCGGGCGTCCCGCTAGGCTCGATCTTTGGATGACATGGCCCGACCGTGGAGAATATAACCAAGAGGCGGACCGGGTTTTACGCCTGATCCAATCGGGAGCCCTTGGCGCGGAGTGATAAACTCCTGAAATAGGAGCACTGACCGGCCCCTGCCAACTCTGGCCGGGGCAGGCTCCGCATGACTCTTGGAGAGAGGGGCGCGGACGATCCGGCACCCTCACCCGCCGTCGGTCTAATCGCTTCGCGAGCGGTGGGCGACCTCTCCCGTAAGGGAACGGGCGAGGGGCGGAAAGAGACGCGCGCTGCGTGCGAGCGACCCATGCGACTGCGGCAGCCACGCGCGGAGTGCGGGTTTGCCGGAGTCCGTTCCCCCTTTCCTTCTGGAAAGGGGGTTAGGGGGGTAGGACGCGAGCAGCCATTTATCAAACTTCCCCTTCCCCGCTATGAGATAGAATTCTGTTCCCCCTTTCCTTCCAGGAAAGGGGGTCGGGGGATAGGACGCGGGGAAGGGGATAGGGGTTAGGGGGAGACTTCTAGCCGGCAACCGCCGGCATTCGTCCTTCATGCTGCCGCTCGCGTTTCGCGGGCGGAACAATTCGGAACAGAGCCGCTGGCGGGAACACCCTAACCCCCTGCCCCCGTCCCCCCCGAGCGGGGGCGGGGAGAACCGGAAGGGCCTTCGCGCCGCCCAAACCCCCTAACCCCCCTTCCGTAGAGGAAAGGGGGC
>JBOHWK010000079.1:0-10332 GCA_050736715.1 Binataceae bacterium (SeqCode)
GCGCCGCCCGCGAACGCGGTGCGCGCGGCCGCCGCCGCCGGCATCAACATCGGCCCGGCCACCATCGGCGCCGCCATCGCCATCGCCATCGCCACGCGGCGCATCGCGGCGATCGCCGGCTGCGCATTGATCGACTCGGCGATCGTCTCGACGATTCGCACGCGATTGAGATCGCGCAGCGGCCCTTCCGGCGGCGGCGAATGGCCGACGAAGAAATTTTTGATCGTTCCCGCGATATGCTCCGCGGCGTGAATTGGATACATCGCCCGCGATGCCATTCCCGCAGCCAGCGACGAAATGATATTAGCGCCGGCGTTGTACATTGTAGTTTCCCAGCCCTTGATCGTCGCGATGATGGACTTCCACAGGCCGCTGAAGTAGGATTTGATGCCGTCCCAGTGTTCGTAGATTTCATATACCGCCAGGCCGACAAGAGCGATCGCGGCGACCGCGAGTCCGATCGGCCCAGTGATCGCCACCCACATTGCCGTCGCCACTCCGGCGACGATGCCGAACCCGACGGCGAGCACCGCTCCCGCGCTGGCCATCATTCCGATGGCTCCGATGGCAACGAGCACACTGCCGCCGACGACCAGGACCGCCGCGCCGATCGCCGCGAAGGTCATCGCAAATTTCACCAGTTCCGAATGGTGCTGCGCCCATTCGTTTGTTTTCACGATAATTTTGGTCAGGTTCTGAACGATCGGCATCAGTGAAGTCGCGAGCGGCTTGCCCATCGTGGTGTTTAAGTTGTGCAACGCCTGGCCGAGCGATCCCACTTTCTCTCTTAGTGCGTCCATAATTGTTGCGGCGCCTTTCGCCGCCGCGCCGTGGTATGCGCCCGATTGAAATTCCTTGATCATTCCACCGAGTTGCGCCGAGTCGAGCGCGAGAACTTGCGTGCCACGAATGCCGAGCGCCTTCGACATTTCGTGAATCAGTTCCGGCGTCTTAGTCCGATGGGCGAAGTGCTCTTGAAAATTCATTATGGTTTGCAGCGCATTGATCGAGTGATCCTTGTTCCGAGCAACCGCCACGCCGAGTTTTCCGAATCCGCCGCGCCCGATTGCATTCAGCGTTTCCTCCAACGCCGTCCCCGCCATCGAGCCGGTAATTCCCGCCGCGCTGAATCCGGCGATCGCGGTGACCGTTTGCTGGTAGGTCATTCCGAAGGCTTTCGCGCTGCCCAGGGATTCCTTGAGCGCGTCCCGCAATTCGCCCAGGTTTGCGAATGCTTTCTGACTGACTACATAAGCAGTCATATCGGCAAAGCTCGTTAGCTGCTTTTTCGCATCCGCGCTTTTGTTGCCGAAGTTGGTGAATACCGTCGCGAGAAATCGGCCCGAATCAGCGGTGCTGCCGAGGCCGGCCTTCGCTAATTCGATCGATGGCACCAGCGCGTCGAGCGCCTGCTTCTGCGTAAGCGTGCCCGATACCGCGAGCCTAACATTTTCCAGCGCATCCTCGGTCGAGACGTTGTACTTGACCGAGGCCGCTTCGGCCGCCGCGGTCGCCTTCGCAATAAAATGAAATCCCGCCACGGTGGCGCCCATGTCATCGCGGAGCCGTTGCTGCGCGTCCTGAAGCGATTCGTAAGCGCCGACCGTTTTGTAGAGCGCATATCCGATCGCGGCGCCCGCGCCGGCGACGGCCGCGCCGCCCATCGCGATATTCCGGCCGGCCGTCCGCCACGTCGCGGTGTTCTCGACCGCCTCGTTCAGGCCCTTCATTTTGGTTTCGATCTTCGCGATCGAGCCGGAAACGCTTTCCCGGATCGTTTCGAACGAAAACCCGAATTTGAAATCCCGCAGCATGGCGATTACTCAGTCGGCCGCGCCTTCAGTTTTTGAACCGCAGATTCGATCAACCGGCCTTGCGCGAGCAAACCATCAAAAGCCTTAGCGCCCACCGAAAACGTATGCGCCGAGCGATCCAGCGTCTCGGCGATTTTTCGATCAACGTCGGGAGCCAGCCTGACCGCGCCAAGCCGAGAAAGTGTTGCGCGAAGTTCGGCGATGGCGGCGGCGAAGCGGTCCAGCGCCGCGACGTAGCGATCGGCGGCGGCGCCCGTGTTGGATTGCGATGCTGGCGTTTTCGGTTCCATGTACCTATGCGGCGACTCCATCCCGCGCAAACAACGACGCCCAGGATTCCGCCGGCCACCAACCAGGACGCCATTTTTCGCGCAACGATTCCCGCGTAATTGGCCCGGCTTCCGTAACCGCCTCATCGCGTTTGACCGCGAGAATATGGACGCGCCGCGCAAGTAGTGTTTTCCTCAAGAGCGCGCGTTCCAGTTCGTTCCATCCGGCGGCGTCGAACGCGGCGCGCTCGCGCGCCATTTCGGGAATCGAGCGCGGCGGTTTGACTATCTGCTCGATGGCATCATGGAAACGTGCCAGCGCCCGATCGAAGGCAAGGCGATTTCCGGCGGCATCGGGCTTGCACATAACGAGCGGAAGCTCGCGGATGCGAATCGCGGCCTCGATGGCACGGCTCGGACATGGATAACTCATTGAACCAGCGCGCTCGATTTCCGCGATCGCGCGGCTCCGCGCGGCCGGCGCGAGTCCCGCGCAAGCCGCGATCGCCGCCGCCGAGATCCGCCCGAGCTCGATCTTAATTGTGTTGTTTGTGTTGTTCACGATGCCTCAAGCCTCAATGGGCCGGACCATCCCCGCCGCCACGCCGGAAAAGCCCGCCAGCGCGCCCGGAACGCCCTCAATGCGCCCGGGGCGGCGGGGCGTGGCAAAACGCCCCGCCGCCGCGCGCATCCAGGGCCGCCGCAGGAGAACGGCGCCCGACAGTTCGAAATGGCCGATGCCCGCGCCGGAAAGAAAAAAGAAAAAACCGGCCGCGGCGCGCCCAACGCGCGTAGGATGGCAAGTCCAGACACCGGCCAAACTTGAGACTGATTCATCGCGCCTTTGCGTGCTTGATCGCGTGGCCAAGGAACGCCGATGCCGCCGTTAAAAATTTAGCGGAATCGACGCTATCGGGATCGGCCAGATACTGTCCAAGGTGATCGCTGGCGCGCTTCGCGGCATCGACCGACGACATATTGGCGGGCGCCTCATCGGCGACGCGCGGATCGAGGCCGCTCGCCATCCGCGCGGCCGCGCCCGCCCCGCGCAATTTCTGCGCGGCAAAGGCTTGAGGGCTAACGCCCAACTGGCGCGCGACTGCGGTTTCGGTTTGATTCATAGCTACCTCTCCAATCCAATTATAGTTCGTTGATTTGCGTTCCCCTCGAATCGCGTGCGACGGCCCGATCGCGAGCGCGCTCGAATTGATCGGGAGGCGCGGCCCGTCGCCGCGGAATATCGCTTGCGCGCTCATTCGGTCAGCCCGATCGGTTCCGCGCGATGCGTCAGGCTTTCGCCCTCGGCCGGAATCGGGGAAAACTGCGTTTCCCATTTTCGAGGATCGCGCCAGTGCGGCGGCCGATTCCGATCGCGCAACTCCCGCCGCGTGATGCGCCGTTGCGATACCGCGTCCGACTCGCCCGCCGCCGGCTGGCCCAAGCACGCGCCGCGTGCGTCGAAATGCAGAAGCTTTTCGCCGGGGTTAATCCACGCCCCAAGAAATTCGATTTCGAGCGCGTTCCAGCCGATCGCCGCCAGATCACCTTGAGCGCGCGCGAGCTCGCTCCCAGGCGTCGGCGCCGGCGGCGGAGTCTGGACCGCAAAGGCCGCGCGATCGAGCTTCTCGATTTCGGCGTTGAGCGCCCGATCATCCGCCGAGCGCAACAGCGCGATCGCCGTCGCCGCGAATACCTCAATCATCTCGCGCGCCTCGGCGATTCGAGCATCGGGGTAGGCGATTTCCGCCATGCGCCGGATCGCCGCCGCCGTGCGCTTCAAGGGCGTGATGAGCGGATCGCCCTCGATCCGCGCGATCGCGTCCGCCGCCGCCCGCTCCACTTCGTTCAACTCGCGCTCCACTGTTTCATTCATTTTTCCCTACTCCGTCGGCCTGATTCCGATCACCGAGCATATTTCCCGCGCGCGCGCGCCGGCGATAGCCAGGTGCGCGAGTATGCGATCCGCCGCGTCATCGTCCCGCACCGGCGCATCGGCCACCCGGACGCACGCGCTCAACTCGCCGATGACGATCGCGCCGATCTTCCACGGAACGTCCGTCTGGCCGCCGTCTGCATCCGCAAGGTTGCCCAGGATGCCGATCGTGTCGTCGGTACACAGATCGCCAGTCTGAGCGATCGCCGCTTTCAACTCACCCAAAGCCGCTTGCCGCTCGTCCCGAACCGCGTCGCGGCGTTCGCGATTCATCGCGCTCCCGCTATTTTCGAGAGCGAGGATTTCGATGAAGGCGAGCTCGCGCGAGAATGCGCGATAACGCGAAGCCGCCAACGCGAGCCGATCGGCGACGCTGGTGAGCAGTCCCGGAATCTGAGCGAGTTTGATGCGCGCGCGCTCGCACATATCGCCACCGCCATCCTGCCGCCGTTTGATTGATTCGATTTTTGCCATTTTTTTCACATCGGCGCGCGATGCGCGCCGCTCCTTTTCTTAGCCATTACTCAGTCACCGTGTAGGTAAACCTCAAGCGTGGTGCCGTCGGCGTGCCGGACTACGACGGCGCCGCCCCTGATCGCGACTATGCGGTCTCCAGCCTTGAGCGCGGCGCGTAATTTCGCGCGGAACAGTTCACGCGGCCACGCCGCCCACGCCGCCGCGTTCTCGTTGATCGAAATTTGGGTCTCCGGCTCCGCCGCGGGTGTCGCGCCAGCGGCGCCACAGCGCCAGCAAGTCAGGTCGGCTTGTTCGCGCGCCACGCCGATCATGTAAAGAAAATCGGCGACGGCGATCCTGATATTCGTGGCAACCATCGATCCGTAAGGCGTGTCCGGTTTTTCATGCAGGAGCGATTCAACCAGCCTCTCGATTTCGGCGACCGGAACGTACTTTAGACCTTCCCAGTCGGCGACGTTTCTCGAATCGACGCGGGCGCGCCAATCCGCGCGCGCCGCAAGCCATGCCGCCGCCGCCTTTTCGACCTGCCGCTCCAGCTTGGGATGCGCCTTGCCGTCCAGCCAAGCGATCAGCGCGTCGGGTGCCATCCCCATCGCGAGCGCGATCCCGTCAAGCTCAAACTCGCGCGCTAGCGCCTCGATTTGCGCTTTCAACTCTCCGCCGTCCGGTATTTTCATCGCCGTCGCCATCGTGGTCATCCGTTCACCTCTGCGCCTCCGCCGCGCGCTAATCGTTTCGCGGGCATCGGCGCCGCGCCGGTTTGGAGCAAGCGGACCGCCGCGCTTTCGAGCGCATCCCGATCGACACCGCCGAGCCTCAATCCCCGCGCGATGGCCGCTGTCCGCCGCGTCACGCTCTCCTCGTTGGCCCATTCGCGCCGCAGTTTCTGACCCCAATTGCATAGGGTCGTTTTACTCAATCGAATCCCGCGCCGCCGGAGTAGGCTGGACAGTTCCCGGTAGTGGGTGAAGTTGTGCTGAAGCAAGAACGTTTCGATTTGCTCCTTGATAGCGATCGAAATGTCGGCGCGCCGCGGCATCAGTCGAGTGCCCCCAAGAGCGCCCAGGCGCTTCTCAAATCGTCGAGCTCGGGTTTGCGATCATCCGCACCCGCGGCGGCCGTCGCGAGCGCGAGCGTGCGGACCATAGTGCGGAGCGCCCCCGCGCGGCGCGCAATTTCCGCGAGAAACTTCCGCTCCGCCGTACCGCGCAATTTCCACGAATCCAAAATCCTGTCCACGTCGCCGGCGGCCGCGGTGCGAAGCGGCAACCGCATCGCCACGCGCGAGCGAATTTGCGCCCGCTCTCCCCGTTCGGAGCCGCGGATCGCTTGGTGCAGTAGTGCCGATCCGAGCAGCGCGATTCCCGCGCCGGTCTTATCGTGAAGCGAGCGGACCATTTCGAGCGCCGGGAGAGAGAGGTGCTGCGCTTCATCTACAATCAGTAGATATTTTTTCTTTCCCGCGAGATGCGCCTGTATTCGCCGGGACAAGCGAAGCGCGCCCGCAAACGATCCGTGCGTGAGTTTCAACGCGACGCATACTTCGTCGAGAAACGGGACCAGGCCCGCGCAATCTGGCGAGGCCGTCACGATCGCGACGGCCGGATGCGTCTCCCGGTAGTGCCGCGCCGCGAGCGTCTTGCCGACGCCGGGCGCGCCGTCGATTTCCACGACCCACGAAAAGTTTTGCGCGTTGGTCAGGGTCGCGAGAATCTGCTTCGCCGTCGGCGTCATCGCGAACGCCGCCGCTTCCGGCATGAGCGCATCGGCGGCCGCCCGCTCTTCGCGGAGTTCCAGCCAGCGTGCGAGCTTCGCCGCAACGGCCGCGAGGTTCCCGTGGTAGGTGCCGCTTAAGAATTGGCTCAGCGTTGACGCGCCCAGGTCCGCCTCCGCCGCGATTTCGGTAATAGACGACTCGCCCGCGAATACAAGCGCGCGAATGCGCTCGCGCACATCGCCGCCGTTGCTCTCCCGCGCATTCGCCGCATCGCCGTCGATCGGGATGATTTTTACCGTCTCCACCATTAGGCGATCTCCTTTAAGAGCGCCGCTTCCGATTGCTCGGCGACCTTTTCCAGCGCCTCGAAAATCCGATCGTGCGGCCGCGATTCCGGCAAGCCGCGCGGCGGATCGATTCTGAGGCGGAGCGGCTTGACCACTTTCACCGCCGCGCCGTCCGCCGCGCCGACGGTGGGCATCATCGCCGCCAACTGTTTATCGCCGATGAGCCGTTCGGTTTCGAGTTCGCGCCGCCGCAACTTGAGGTTCGAGGCGCGGAGACGCGCGATATCGCGCGCGGCTGAGGCGTCGTTAAACCCGGCTGGCAGGAGGCAGCCGATCGCGCCCAGGTATTCGCCAGTGCCCTCGTAAAGGTGGAGCGCCTCGGCTGTATCCTGCAAGTCATCGGGATCGAACCGCGCGACGATTTTCCGGCCCGCGAGACGATCCGCAAGTTCGCCACCATACTCGTTGCCGAAGATGCGAATCCGACCGTCGCGATCTGAAACCCTAACCTCCTCGGCCGCGAGTAGGCACAAACGAAGCTGCGCCTGCGTAGCGACGCGCGGCGGATGCGCCATGATGGATTCGCTCCAGACTTGATTGAAGGATCGGCCGGCCGCGATAGCGGTGCGGCGCCCGACGCGCGCGTTGAAGCAGACCACTTCCTCGTCGAGCGCGCGCTCATAGACGGCCAGCGGGATCGGTTTGTTCCCATAGACCGCGAGATCGGGCCGCGCGCGGAGTCGGTCATCTACCTCGCGAAACGCGCGCTCGATTGGTTTCGACTGGCCGTGATACGGAGTCGTGAAGCGGACCGCAACGCCCATCGCGGCGAATAGACCGAGCGGCTCCTCCGGCCGCACCTTGAAACGAAAGCGTGTCGGCGCGCCGCCGCTGTTCCACTTGCTCGCGCCGCCGCGACCGTTATCGATTCCTACCGTTTGCGGGACTGCGTAAACGCAGGCATCGCCGAAGCTCAGGCGGACGATGTTCCGATCTTCCGTCTTGCCGGTCCGGCAGCCGAGCATCCGGCTGGAATATAGGTCGTGCCAAAAATAAGTGACGGCGAGGCGGCTTTCGCCGTCGGGGAAAAGTATCTGCTTGGGCGAATAGTGCCCATCGCCGCCGTAGTATTGTCCGGCGTATAACGCGCTGCGATCGCGCCGGATGTAATGGCGCGCCTTGAGCGTCTCGACGCCGTGTCGCGCGAGTATGATCACCTCGGGGTGAACTTCCCGCCGCAACTTTCGCAAGAGCGAACCAACCGCCGGGACGGCGACCCCGCGCGCCCGCGCTTCACCCGCGTCGCGCGTTCCCGAAATAATCGCGAGCACATTATCCGCCGCCGCCTTGGCCGTCGGCTTGTTTCGTTTCAGCCAGAGCGATCGGAAAAGCGAATCGAATTGTGGATCGTAGTCGCCCCCGCGCGAGCGGCCGGCGTGATCGTCGAGTAGAAGCGGCGCATAGTCGCCGCGATCGCGACCGCGGATCGCCTCACTCCACCGCCGAATCGTCGGGACTTTCAGCCCGTGCGCCGCCGCGACGATTTTGTACGCGCGCTTGAACCCAACCCGCCGCCCTGTCGCGGCGTTGATCGATTCAGCGGTTTCGTCGATTTCGCGCGCGATTTCCGCGCGCCGGATCGCCCGGTTTTTCTTTCGATCGCTTGAGCGATCGAAGCGATCGTGTAGCGCCTCCCGCGCTTCATCCGCCGATAACGCCGCCACGCCGGGAATCGGAACGGCCGCCACAATTTCCGCGGCTTCGCCGCCGGTCATCCGTTCGAGCGCGAGGGCATCGGCGGGCGCGAGATGCGCGCGCACGATCGCCGCAGGCAGTGCAAGTGAATGATGCCGCCCGCTTGGAGCCGCAGCCACCTTCGCTCCTGATTTTTCCGCCGTGGTGTAAAGCCAACGCTGCGCAGCTTTTTGCGTCGCGTCGTAATTCTCGCGGCAGTACGACGGCAGCGACGCGATCATGCGCGTCGTCACGATCAAGTCGGTTTGATTCTGCTCCGCCATCGTGCTATTTTTCGCACCGTCCTAGCTAGTCCCGATGCGTAACGATATTCGTAACAAAATTCGTAACGATGCGCAAGGGGGGGGGTCTCGCTCAATTACGGCCGAGGCATTTACAGTTGCGCAGCGGAAAACCGACCGCGAAGGCTTTGTTGATCGCTTGAACGAATTGATCCGGGAGAGAAAGAGCCTGCGTGCCTTCGCGGCCTTGATCGGCGTCACAGAAGGAACGGTTCGTGTCTGGCTTCAAAGAGCCGAGCCGGGACGCGACAAGCTGGTTGCGATCGTAAAGGCAACCGGCGTTAGTTTGAATTGGCTCGCCGCCGGCATCGGGCCGCGCCAGTATTCCGAGACGCCGGAAGGGTACGTTGCCATCCCCGTATTCGATTATAGGAAAACCGGCGCCTACATGTTCCCGATGATGAAGCCGGTCGATCGCACGCTCGTTCGCCGCGATTCGCTCCGCCCCGACCTCTGGCAGTTCGCCGACGATACCTTGCTCGCGATGCACGCGCTGGACGATGCCCTGCGCCCCCTTATAATGAAGGGCGATCTTGTGGTCGTTTGCGGGGCGAGTTTCCCGCACTTGATCTCCCAATTGCCGAACGATCAAAAATTCCAAGCCGAGGCGCCGTGCATGATCGTCCGCGACGGCCGGGTATCCCTGCGGTTGGTTCGCTATCAGACCGGCCTGCCGCCTAAGTTCATCGTCCGAAAGCCGGGCGACGAAAAACCCGAACTCATAATTACAGAAGGCAATGAGCGCGGCTTTTCGATTGTCGGCCGCGTCATCTTCCGGGCCGGGTACTTTCCAGAGCATCGGGAAGAAGCCTATTAGCGCCGCTTAAATGGCATCGCCCGCTCACGCCGATATCGTGCGCCGCCACGCGCCGCCCTGAAATCACCCCGAAAGCCCCAAAATCGACGATTCCTGTGTCGCGCGATGTCCAGCGAAGCCGAGCGGCCGGCGGCTGATTTTACCTGGTTCAGCGCCGCTAACCTCTTGAATTTCTTAAACTTTCATCGTTCGCTGGACAATCGCGCCTCAAAACGATCATTTGTCCAGCGAATGTCCAGCGATGCGACCATTGGCACGCTTCCGCCCACGATGGCATCCGATGGCGACGGTGATTCGCGCGACACGAAAAACACGCCGAATCGCGCTTGACGGCCCTTCACGCGGCCTTCAAGATGTACTCGAATGGCCGATAAACTCCGCGCCGAATCGACGGTTTCTAGGCCCGCTGGCAAGCGATGGCAGCGGAAGAATTGAGTTGGCAATGGCAAATTGCCGCGGGATCGTTCCTACGATCTACCGACAGCTTCTGTTAGCAAGCGGCGTGACGCGGGGGTGAGGGACCGCAGCCGATATAATTCTTTTTCTAAGGTCCCTCACCAGTCCGTCACGACTCTTGCGGAAAAGGCGCAAGCGGCGCGCCGGACATCCTCTCCCGTTCACTTACGGGAGAGGACGCCATCCATTCGCGAAGCGATAAAATCGACGGCGGGTGAGGGTGCGGGATCGTCCGCATCAACAGAGGATGTCCTCCGCATGAACCTGATCGGCGCGAATCCCAATGCCCAAATCGAGGGCGTCGATCCGCTCCCCGGCAAATCGAACTATTTCATCGGCAACGATCCGAAAAAGTGGCGCACCGATGTTCCGATGTACGCGAAGGTCCGCTACCGCAACATCTATCCGGGGATCGACTTGGTCTATTATGGGGCCGGTTCCATTGCGCGGTCCGCTCCTCTCCCGGATCGGGAGAGGGTCCGCGGCGCGGCGCTTGCTTCTGTTAGCAAGCGGCGTGACGCGGGGG
>JBOHWK010000080.1:0-15961 GCA_050736715.1 Binataceae bacterium (SeqCode)
GCCAAGGTCGCCCTCACCGCCGCCATGCGCAAGCTGCTTCTTACCCTTAATGCCATCCTTAAACATCGTACTCAGTGGAGCCCCCTATGCCCCGCAAACCCTTGACTCCCAACACAGTCGCTTCCCCGCAACGCGGGGAAGGGGAGTTTTGAAAAAGCTTGTCCACGCCCTATCCCCCTGACCCCCTTTCCTGAAGGAAAGGGGGAACAGGATGCGCACCAATTTCCCTCCGTCACGATGGCCTGCGCACCAATTTCGCTTCGTCACAAGGAGAGGCCAGCAGCGCCTTTCAGGGACCGCGAGCCGTTATCGCTTCGTTTTATTCGCCGCGACGATCACCGGGCCACCAAGCGCGGCGGCGATCATAAGCGACGCCACGAAATCCGGGTGAATCGTCCCGCGTGCGGATTGCGTTCCCCCTTTCCTTTAGGAAAGGGGGTTGGGGGGATAGGGCGGAGCGAGATTTTCTTTTGAATCCCCTTCCCCGCACAGCGGGGAAGGAGCGAGGGGTTAGGGCGTTCTCGCCAGCGCGGCCCCGATCGCCGCAATCGCCGCAGGAAGGTCATTCCGCACTTGCCAATTCCGTACCCGCAAAACTCGGATGCCATATTTGGCAAGGTAAGCGTCTCGCGCCCGGCCGTAACCCTGCCGATCCCGATGCGGGCCGCCGACGAGCTCAACCACCAAGCGCTCCCGATGGCAATAGAAAATGTCACCCTGAAAGGGATGGCGTTCCCGGCACCTTGCCTCCAAAAGTTCATGGCTGAACTGGTTCATCCACAATGCCGGAGGGGAAGCGGTGTAGAATAGGCCCCATGATGACGGCAACGCTATCCGCCGGTTGCGCCGCGCCCAAGAAATGCCGGCACCCTGAAACGGTCAAGCGGTTTGTATTGGCGAAAAAAAATAAAAATTGCCGAACGAACCCAATTTGCGATCGAAATTCTCCGGCATTTTCAAGACATTTTCCAAAACCGGGCTGAAATTCGAACAACGAAAATGAGCAAACGAACCCACCGCAGCCAGCCGGGACCCAGCCAGGCCTGCGCCGCTTGCGGCAATCGCCGCCCGCGCCCCGCGGCGCCGCGACCTTGACCGCGATCCGCGATGCTCCGTATAGTGGCGGTAGGATGAAACGGCGCGAAGCGATGACCTTTCTGGAGCGGGCCTATTTGCCCGAGGTCTTGAAAGGCCTGGCCATCACCAACTACCACTTCTTCCGCAACCTCGCGATTCACACCGCCCACGCTTTCGGCTTCAAGAAGGACGCGCAGGCCTCGACCACCACCCAGTATCCCGACCAGCGCAAGCGCTACCCCGATAGTTTTCGCGGCAGCCATCGCCTGACGCTGCGCGAGGACGCCACCGTGCGATGCACCGCGTGCTTCCTGTGTGCGACGGCGTGCCCCGCGCAATGCATCTATATCGAAGCGGCGGAAGCGCCCGACCCGCACATCGAGAAGTACCCGGCGCGCTACGAGATCGACACGCTGCGATGCATCTACTGCGGCCTGTGCGTCGAGGCGTGCCCGTGCGACGCGATTCGGATGGACACCTACGTGCATCCGCGGATTTGGGGCTTCGACCGGCGCGATTTCGTCGAGACCAAGGAGCAACTGATGCATCGCTCGCGCGTGCTCGCCGAGAAGGGGCGCGACGGCAACATGGACGAGATGCTCGCGTGGTACAAGGAGCAGGACGCGGAGGTCTATAATCCCGTGCGCCCCGAACTCAAGGCCTACACCGAGCGCGACGTCCCGAAGCATTACGCCGAGGAGCCGGAGATTGACGAATTGCCGGCGATCGATCGGCACGGCGCGCGCCATCCCGGCGTCGGCGCGAAGTAATCGACGCGCGGCGCGAGCGATTTCAAATTGGCGGCATCGGCCGCCGCGAAAAATTAGAAGCAGTCTCTTAAGTCAAATGTTCGGAGGGAGGGTTTGGCGGAAGAAAACAACCTAACCCCCTGTCCCCCTTCCCCTTCTGGGAAGGGGGAACATGACGCCGGAAGTTTCCGTCGCAAGGTCCGGGCCGGTGCGTTTGCGGCGCTCGTCGCGCTGCTCTCTTATTGCGCCGCGGCGGGCGCGGCGGAAGTGCAGGTGTGCTTCTCGCCGCCGATTCCCGGCGGATGCGATCCCACCGCGACGATCGTGAAAATCGTCGATGCGGCCAAGCATCAGGTGCTCGTCCAAGCCTACGAGTTCACTTCGCATCCGATTGCGAAGGCGATCGTCGCGGCGCACAAGCGCGGCCTTGACGTGCGCGCGATCCTCGACAAGAGCAATCTAAAGGAGCCTTACTCCGAGTTGGGATTTCTCCGGCGCGAGGGCGTGCCCGTGCTGATCGATTACTCGCTCAATATCGCGCACAGCAAGGTGATGATCGTCGATCGCGCGACGGTGATTACCGGGAGCTTCAATTTCACCAAGGCCGCCGAGATGCATAACGCCGAGAATTTGGTGGTGATTCGCGATCCGAAGATCGCCGCCGAATACATCACGAATTGGAACCGGCGCGAGGCGCTATCGGCCCGGCTCGGCTCGGAAGGCGATGAGCATTCCGGCGACCCGCACGGCAGCGGCCCGATTGTGGGAAATCGGCACTCCAAAATTTTCGCCTGGCCGGGATGCGGCAGCTACGACCGGATGTCGCCGGAGAACCGGGTCATCTTCGCAAGCCGCAAAGCCGCCGAAGCGGCGGGATTCCGGGCGGCCCGGAATTGCCCGTAGCTCGTTCGGTCATTGTCGCATTGTCGATGGCGCTTCCGGGCGGTTGGTAGTATTCTGTGGAACATGGACAAATCCAAGCGGGCGAGCGGATCGGAACGGTTGAAATTCGTGGTAACGCTGGAACGCGACGAAGCGGGCTGGATCGTCGCCGAATGCCCCGCGCTGCCGGGATGCGTGTCCCAAGGCCGGACCGAAAAAGAAGCGCTCGCCAACATCCGCGAAGCCATCGCCGGCAGTCTCGAAGTCCGTAGAGAACTCGGACTGTAATCGCGGACGAGGCGCAAACCGGCTCAATTCCCGTCCCTAATATTTGAACGATTAATTCGATTTGTGCTATTCTGAGCCGAGATTCAAAGCGGTTAGTTCAATGGGCGCCTCTCTTATGCCTGATATGTCTGAGCTATCAAAAAGCGTCGAGCAATCTTTGAATCGCCTGATCACGATCGCTTGGCCAATTTGGGTGAGCGGTGCGCTCATTCTCGGGGGAAAACCTAGCTGGCTTTTCGATTTCCTTCACCTTCGCCCCGTGCCCGAGAGATGGGCCCCTTGGATTGGCATACTTACCCTCTTCTTCTTCGTGCTTTGGATTTATGAGTTTGTGTGGGTGCGCTGGAGATATAGGTTGTCCGAGTGGAGACGCAGGGTCTGGGAACGGAAGGGCTTCCTTCGGGACGAGGACGAACCCGGCTGACGTAGTGTCCGCCGGACGTCAACCGGCGCAGCCAGAAAACTTTGCCCGGAAAATTTGCTGTGCCCCGGTATCGCCCGGTCGATTCGGACGATACCGGGAAACAGCGAATCTCAGGAACCGACGAGCACCGCGATCATGCCGTAGGCCAACATAATTCCCATGATCGTCAAAACGTACTCGACCATTGCTTGGCCGCGAGAAATCGTCCGCTCATTACGCTTCATCCCAAGTTACCTCCTGCAAAGACGCTACGCCGCCCGCCATTACGATGCTACCACCGGAAGATAATCGCTCCGCCGCGTTACTGCCGCCTGAGCCGGGGATCGTCAGCGGCGATCCATTGAGCGGCTACCGCTGGCGTTGCGGGCGGCGCTTCGACAATATCGGGATGATCGACTATGGGAGGGAAACAATGGAACATGGAAATCGCTGGCTGATACTTGTGGTGGCGGGGTTATGCGGGATTTTGGGCGGGGCGGCTTCAACTTGGCTGTTATCGGGAACGGCGTTCGGACGCGCCCCCGTCAAAATCCACGCCGATATTATCACTGCAAAAGCGATCCGCCTCGTAGATGGCGCGGGCAAGATGCGCGCGGAGCTTGCCCTGTCCACCGCCGGCACGCCCTTTCTCGCCCTGCTCGACCGCGCAGGCAATTTGCGCGAGGAACTCTCGGTAAATCCCGACGGCACATCTGGTCTCCTCCTGTTCGAGACAACGCGCAAGACGCTCAAGCTGCGCGCCGCACTCAGTACGGAAGCCGATGGCGCCGTCCGTTTCATGCTGTGCAACAGCGTAGGTAAGGTGCGCGAGGAATTCTATGTAAACCCCGACGGCTCTCCCGATCTAACCCTGTACGACAAAGCGGAAAAGAGGCGTGCGATTTTCGAGCTAACCGCCGATGGCGCACCCGATCTCGCCCTGTACGACAACGCGGGGAAGGACCGCGCGGATTTCCAGCTATACGCCGACGGCACGCCGAGTCTCATCCTGCGCGACAAAGCGGGAAAGGACCGCGCGGACTTCGTGCTACTCCCTGACGGATCGCCCAACCTCATTTTGGCGGATAGCGCAGGCAAGGATCGCGCGCACCTGATGATGTTCCGTGGCAAAACCGGTCTCTCCCTTTCCGACAAGGCGGGGAAGGCGCGCGTCATCCTCGGTGTAGGAGCCGACGGCTCGCCCGACCTCGCCCTGTACGACCGCGCCGAACAGGAGCGCGCGGTGCTCGGAACCACAGACTTAACCAATACGGCGACAGAATCGACTGAACATCGCGCCGAATCGTCCTTGGTGCTATTCCGCGACAACGGAAAGGTATTGTGGGAAGCGCCGTAGCCGCGCGTGCGTACTGAATTTCATAAATGCATCTCGATCGCGGAGACCTTTGCGCGCACCGGTATTGGCCGATAAAATTTACTGCCATGCGATGTCTAAGAAAGAACCCCGTAGGAGAACGGTGTGGACAGCCGGCCGTAGCAGGGCGGAAACTTTGCCGCGGGCACCTCGGCACAAAGCCGGAGAGGCCTCGGAAGATGAGAACTCCTGACAAATTGAGAACCCGGCTTCGCCTTCGATGAGCCTGAAGTTTACGGTGGATCGTTATAGATCTCCCGACCTGCCAACCTGGCGCATCGCCATCAAAGATCGCTTGGGGTACAATTCGCTTGGGTAAAACGTCACGGATACTTGGAAGCCGGCGCCGTATCGCGGCTACAAATGGATCGTTCGCGATCCTGAATTGCTGGGCGGCAAGCTCGCGATTCGGGGAACGCGGCTATTGGTGGCATTTGTGCTTGCCTGTCTTGCGGAAGGCATGAGCGCCGAGGAGATCGCCAAGACCTATGCGCCATTTCCAAAAGAGGCGATATCCGAAATCATGAAGATCGTTGAAGCGCCATGACCACCGGCAGAGTCGATATCAATCCCAAAGTGATGCTGGGCAAGCCCGTCATCAAGGGAACCCGGATCACGGTCGAACTGATCCTCCGCAAGCTCGCGGAAGGCGAAACCGAACGCGAGCTTCTGGAAGATTATCCGCATCTGACGAAAGAGGACCTCCGGGCCGCAGTCGCCTACGGCGGGGCGAGCGTCGCGGAGCCGCGAGGGGTTTAGGCCGGGAGACGGCCCCGAATCGGGCGCTGACCCCGAATTGCTTCGCGGTGGGGAATTGACAGCTACATTTGCATTGGGTATGAGGCAAGCCTAAACTCGGAGACCGGGTAGGCGGCGCGGGACTTAACCCGGGCGCGCCGAGGGGGTATTTTGCGATGGCACTGTTTACAAAAGAGCCGGAAAAGAATCCTCGGCCGCAGCCGGCCGCGACTCCTCTCGCCTCGGCGGGAGCAAACGATATTTTGGCGCCGGCGGCGCCGGGATCGAATGCGCGATCCAGCGCGGCGGCCGGCGGGGAAGGGCGCGCGTACCTCGATCGCGGCTCCAAGATTAGCGGAAAAATTTCCTTCGAAGGCCCGGCCCGAATCGATGGCGAAATCGACGGCGAAATCAACGCCAAGGACAGCCTGACGATCGGCGAGAGCGCCGCCGTCACCGCGCAGATTCGCGCCGCGTCGGTATCGGTGGCGGGCAAGGTGAGCGGCGACATCGCCGCCACCCAACGGATCGAAATCCGGCCCGCGGCCAAGGTCCACGGCAACATCGCGGCACCCGTGCTCGTGATCCACGAGGGCGCGATGTTCGAGGGGCATTGCTCGATGCAACCGGAGGGCGCGCGCGAGGACCGCAAAGTCACCGTATTCCCCAAAGAGGAACGGATGGCGCAGGCCGCCGGAGGACAGAAGCAGGCCTGATTCGCGCCGGCCCGCAGTCCGGTTCACGCTTTCCAAGCGCTTGTTATCGATGCGGACGATCGCCAAAATCCCCGCCGGGGAGATGCCGTAACATGCACATTCCGCCCAACTGGATAGTTTTCTTCGAACTGATCGCGTCGTTCCTTGTCTTTTGGTTCCTATTCAGCCGCATCTTCTTTCGTCCGTTCCTTGGGCTGCTCTCCGAGCGCGAGCGCCGGCTCAAGGACTTAAGCGATCGCGCCGAACAATTGATCAAGGATGCGCGCGCGGCCGAGGAGGAGCGCGAACGCCGGCTGGCCGAAGTCCGCCGCGGCGCGCTCGCGCGGCGCGACACCGAACGGCGCACGGGCGAAGCCGCGGCGGCGAAAGCGCTCGAAGAGGCCAAGGCGGGAGCGGCGGCGGTGCTGGCGGCGGCGCAAGCAAAAATCGCGGCCGAGCTCAAAAACGCCGAGCGCGAGTTGGAACAAATGGGCCATAACCTTGCGGCGGAACTCGCCGAGCGCGTGCTCGGCCGTTCCCTTGACGCGAACGCATCGCGGCTCGAGGGCAACTGATGAAGCAGCGGATGGTTGCGGCGATGGTCCTCGCCGCCGCGTTGGTTCCGCAGGCCGCGATGGCCACGGAAGCGGGTGGCGAAGATCGCGGCTCATGGCTGCTGCTGATCTTCTATGCGGTCAACTTCGCGCTGTTCGCGATTCTGATCGTCTATTACGCGGCGCCGCCGGCGCGCAAATTCTTTGCCGATCGCGCCGGTGCGATTCGCTCCGGGCTGTCGCGCGCCGATCGCGCCTTTTCCGAAGCGCAGGAGCTGGCGAATCGGGCGGCGGCCAAGATGGCCGCGCTCGAGGCTGAAATCAAAGCGCTTGCCACCGAGCTTGAGGAAGAGACGGCGTTCCAGATGCGCAGCATTTCCGGCGCCGCGAAGACTGCTGCCGAGCGCGTTGGCCGCGAAGCGGAACTAGGGGCGGCCGCGATGGCCGAGAACGCGGTGCGCCGCGTGCGGGAACGCTTGGCTGACTCGGCCACCGGAATCGCCCGCGAGCTTATCGCGCGCGAATTCCACGGCGACGATCAGGCCCGGCTTATAAACGGCTTCACGAGTAGGCTGGGCGCGGAGGGGCGGCGATGAACGGATCGCGAGTCGCCAAACGCTACGCGCGCGCCCTGTTGGAATTGGCGGAAAAGGGGCAGGAAGAGAAATGGGGTGCGGAACTCGATCGGCTCGCGGCGGCGGCCGGATCGCCCGCCCTCCTCGAACGGCTCGCCTCGCCCGAACTTTCGCCGGAGAACCGCCAGAAGGCGATGGCCCTGATTGCGGAGCGGCTGGAACTCAGCTATCCCCTCCGATCGTTCGCCGTGGTGCTGGCGCGGCACGGGCGAATTGCTGAAATCGGCGCGATTGCGGAGTCATATCGGAATCAAGTGGACCGAATGCTGGGACGCGAGCGGGCGACGCTGACCTTCGCGCTCCAGCCCGCCGATTCGGAGGTGGAGCGGGTGACGGCCGGCCTTGCGGCGATTGCGGGAAAGAAGATTATTGCGGCGGTAAAGGTCGATCCCGCCCTCTTGGGCGGAGTCACCGCCGAATTGGGCGGGAGAATTTACGACGGCAGCCTGGCCACGCGGCTCGCGCAAGCGCGCCGCCGATTGGCCGGGTAGATCGGAATAGAGACAGCATCACATGGCGGAAATCAAACCATCGGAAATCAGCGAAATCCTAAAGAACGAGATCAAGGGCTTTGAAGGCTCGATCTCCGTTCGCGAGACCGGCCGCGTCTTGTCCTGCGGCGACGGGATCGCGCGAATCTACGGCCTCCAGAACGCGGCCGCGGGCGAACTGCTCGAATTTCCGCACCGGATTTACGGGATGGTGCTGAACCTCGAAGAGGACAACGTCGGCGCGGCCCTGTTCGGCGATCCGCAGGCGATCGCGGAGGGCGACGAGGTCAAGCGCACCGGCAAAATCGCCGAGGTTCCCGTCGGCGAGGGGTTGCTCGGCCGGGTCGTGAATTCGCTCGGCCAGCCGATCGACGACAAAGGGCCAATCAAGGCCGCCGAGACCCGGCGCATCGAGATCAAAGCGCCCAGCATCATCAAACGCCAGCCGGTCAAGGAGCCGATGCAGACCGGAATCAAGGCGATCGACTCGATGCTTTGTATCGGCCGGGGACAGCGCGAGTTGATAATCGGCGACCGCCAAACCGGCAAGACCGCGATCGCGATCGACACGATCGTCAATCAGCGCGGCCTGAACGTGCAATGTTTTTACGTCGCGATCGGGCAGAAGCGCTCGACCGTCGCCCAAGTAGTCGAGAAGCTCGCGCGCTACGGCGCGATGGAATACACGACCGTGGTCGCCGCGACGGCATCCGAGGCGGCGCCGCTGCAATTTATCGCGCCGTACAGCGGTTGCACGATGGGCGAGTATTTCCGCGACTCCGGACGCCATTCGCTTTTGATATACGACGATCTTTCCAAACACGCGCAGGCCTATCGCCAGTTGTCGCTCCTGCTCCGCCGTCCTCCCGGCCGCGAGGCATACCCCGGCGACGTATTCTATCTCCATTCGCGCCTGCTCGAACGCGCCGCCAAGCTCTCCGACGAGAACGGCGGCGGCTCGCTTACCGCGCTTCCGATTATCGAAACGCAGGCCGGCGACGTCTCGGCCTACATCCCGACCAACGTCATTTCGATTACCGACGGCCAGATCGTGCTCGACACCGACCTGTTCAACTCCAACGTGCGGCCCGCCGTGAACCTCGGCCTGTCGGTTTCGCGGGTCAAGTTCTCGGCCGCGACCAAAGCGATGAAGCAGGTGGGAGGCACGCTCCAACTCGATCTCGCGCAATACCGCGAGATGGCGGCGTTCGCGCAATTCGGCTCGGAACTCGATCCCGCGTCGCAGCGCCTATTGAGCCGCGGCTCGCGCCTTACCGAAATGCTCAAGCAGGACCAGTACTCTCCGCTGCCGGTCGAAAAAGAGGTGCTGATAATTTTCGCCGGCAACGAGGGCTATTTCGACAAGCTGTCCGTCGATCAAATCCGCCCGTTCGAGAAGGCGCTCTACGCGAATTTCGAGGCGCGCCACGCCGACGTGCTGGCCGAAATCAAAGCCAAGCGCGAACTGAGCGACGAATTGCGCAAAAAGGTGAAAGCCGGCCTCGACGCGTTCTTGGAATCGTTCCTCGCCCAAACCGGCAAGGCCGCGTAGCGGGCATTTCAAAGAGCCGCTCCCGATGGCATCGCTCAAGGCAATCCGGCGCCGGATCGCTTCGGTCAAATCGACCCAGCAGATCACGCGCGCGATGAAATTGGTCGCCGCTTCACGCCTGCGCCGCGCGCAGGAGGCGCTCGCCAATTCGCTCCCGTACTCGGAGGCGCTGGCGCGCATTGCAGATTCGCTCCTCGGCGCGGATGCCGAAGCGGCCGGCCCGCGTGAGGGCGCGGCGCAAAAGTCGCTTATCGTGATCGTCGCTTCCGATCGCGGACTGTGCGGCGGCTACAACGCGAATCTTTTGCGCGCCGCCGACGAAGCGCGCCGCGACACCGCAAAGGAAGGCTGCGAAGTCGATCTGTTCGCGGTCGGAAAGAAGGCCACCGATCACCTAAAGCGCCTGAACGTTCCGGTCGCCGCCTCCCGCATCGACAATCTGCCGCGTCTTGCGACAATCGGCCTGGCGCGCGATATCGCCGCGAAGATTCTTTCCGATTACCGCGCCGGTGCGATCGCGGAAGCCGCCGTCGTTTATACGCGATTCAAGTCCGCGCTGACGCAAACCCCGGTTTTCGAGCGCTTGTTGCCCGTCGCGCCACCGGGCGCCGCCGCGGAAAAGAATAAGGAAGCTCCGGCCTCGGACGCCGA
Organism: Binataceae bacterium (SeqCode); assembly: GCA_050736715.1. Classification (GTDB taxonomy): domain Bacteria; phylum Desulfobacterota; class Binatia; order Binatales; family Binataceae; genus Binatus. The sequence continues at coordinate 10,091 of JBOHWK010000080.1, forward strand.
ATCCGCCGCGCCCATCCCGACCGATTATCTGGTCGAGCCGAACCGGGCGGAACTCGCTCCCGCCGTCATCCGCGCCTACCTGGAAGCCGCCGTTTATCATGCGCTTCTCGAGGCCGAGGCGAGCGAGCAAGGGTCGCGAATGACCGCGATGGATAGCGCGACCAACAACGCGGTCGATATGATCGCCTCGCTCACCCTGGAAATGAATCGCGCCCGCCAGGCCCAAATCACCCGCGAACTGATGGACATCGTAGGCGGCGCCGAAGCGCTCCGCGGCTGAGCCGCCCGCTTGACGCGGCGGCGGCGCGCGTGGCCTGATTTCCCGGTGGCGACCCGCATTTCCGTACGAGGCCCCCGCCGTGCGCGCGAACGGATTGGCGAACCGGCCGGCGAAAAACTTGGCCTGATTGGCGCCGCCGAGGCCGCCGAGCAGCTTGGGGTAAAGCTCGGCACCCTCTACGCATACGTAAGCCGCGGCTGGCTCAAAAGCTACCGGCGCCGCGTGGGCCGGCGGGCGCTCTACCGCCGCGCCGATATCGACGCGCTGCGCGGAGTGGTGTCGGGCGAGCCGGGCCGGCGCGGCCGCACGCTTCCTCCCGCCGCGACTTGGGTGACCGTCGCCCAGCCGCGCGGGCTCGAATCGCGACCGCCGGGCGTAATTGTCGCCGAATCCGCCGTCAGTTCGATAATCGGCGGACAGCTCGCCTATCGCGGCTATCCGATCGAGGAGGTTGTTGCGCACGCCTCGTTCGAGGAGGCCTGCCTTTTGCTGTGGAACGGCGAACGACCGGCGCCCAAAGAGGCCGCCGCGCTCGCCGCTGAAATCGAGAATGCGCGAACGCCCCGGTCGGTTGCCGCCGCGCTGGCCGCCGCCGGTGACGATGCGCCGCCTTTGCTTCGGATGGCGGCGGTGCTGCCGATCCTCGCCGCGTGGGACCGGCCCCATTCGCCGCGCGCGCGAATCGAGCGCGGCCGGCTGATTATCGCGCAGTTGCCGCTTGCGCTCCCCGGCTCCGATCGCGCGGCGCCGCGCGCGGGGACCGGGATGGCGGGGCGGCTGTTGAATTGCGCGAATCGCGCGGAAGGTTCCGATTGGGAAATTCGGGCGATGAACCGAATCCTGGCGGCGTGCGCGGAACATGAACTGAACGCCTCGACGTTCGCGGCGCGCGTGGTCGCGAGCACCGGCGCGGACCTGTTCGCCTCGACGCTCGCGGCGCTGTGTTCGCTTTCGGGGCCGATTCATGGCGGCGCGTGCGGCCGGATCGGCGCGATGTTCGCGGAGCTGGAAGCGGGCGCGCGGCTGGACGAATGCCTTGGCGCGTTCAGCCGCGAACGGCAGTTGCCGCCCGGCTTCGGCCATGCGATCTATCCCGGCGGCGATCCGCGCGCCGTGCTGCTCCGCGACGTGGCCGAATCGATTTCGCGCCGGCGCGGCGCGCGGCTCTTCACGCTCGCGCGCAAGGCCGAGGAAGCGGTCTGGAAGCGCGAACGATTGCGCCCGAATCTCGATTTTTACCTGACCGTATGCGCCCTGGCGATGGGATTTCCGCGCGCGCTCCCGGCCGCCATCTTCGCGATCGGCCGCGCCGCCGGATGGATCGCGCACGCGCTCGAACAATACGCCGACAACCGCCTGATCCGGCCCCGGATGCGCTATCGCGGCGCTCCGCTGCGCCATTGGGAAACGCCCGCGACGCAGGGAGGAACGCCATGAAGGACGGCTACAAAATCGCCGATGTCGATGCGCATCGGATGGAACCCGGCGACATTTTCAGGCGGCATATCGACGCGCGCTACAATTCCGCCGCGCCACGGCCCGGATCGGGAGAGCGCACGTTCCTCGTCGAGGGCGAGCCGTTCACGCGCGCGCCGAAAGCCGCCTGCTCGGCGAGGAAAGCACTTATCCAAGCGAGGCGGGCCGGAGGCGGCGCGCCAGATAAACCAGCGCCGCGATCGAAAGCGCGCCGACGATCCATACCGATGGCCGCTGCGTAAGCAGATAGCCGAACAGGCTCTTGCCGCTCACCGAGACCAGCACGATTCCCGGCAAAAGGCCGATCGCGGTTCCAACTACGTAAACCGGCCACCGGACCGACGACAACCCGAACATCCAATGAACCCACGGCGCCATGAAGAACAGCAGCCGCGCGATCAGCACGCTCATAAAACTGCGATCGGTGATTTGAGAATCGTATCGGTGGACGCGCGGCGGCATCCAGTGCTGAACCCATTCGCGCCCGATCGTGCGCGCAAAGAAGAATCCGAGGATTGCCGCTCCGACGCCGCCCGCCCATGAAAACAGAATCGCCATCCATAGCGGCCAAATCAGCGCCGCGCCGCCAACGAATACGACTCCGGGAAACCCGAGTCCCTCGGCCACCGAAAACAGCGCAATGAACAGGATCGGTCCGCCCAGTCCCATCCCAAGAACGAGAGCGCGCAGCCGCGCCGCGTCGCCAAGATACCAGAACGCGCCGAGGCGATAGCCGGCAACCGCCGCAATCGCGAGCGCACCCGCTCCGATCCAAAAGCGCCAAGCGCGAGCCGCGCCGCCAGGTTTCACCGGCGCTTCGATTCCGGCGCCGGGCCGTTTGCGATTCGGATCGGCCGCGAGGGCATGGTCGTCCACTGTCTCTGCCTCAGTCATCGGCGAAAATTACGCCGCCCGGCGGGTACGGACCCGTGGCGGCCATCAATCGGAATCCTCCACCTTACCGCTCCGGTAGCGATACCCACAACCCGCCTCTGGACTGCGGCGCAAGCGATTTCGCACTTTCCCGCGGGGAATCGACACGATGCTCAAGCAGCCGATCCCGGAATCGAGCAAGCAGAAGATTCTGTGGGACAACGCCGCCCGCGCGTTTGGATTCGATTGAGCCATCCTCCACGAAAATGCATCCGATGGGTACACATTCAACGCTCCCGATGGCTACATTATGGCTACTCACCCGCTGCAATTCCCTGTTGATTTTCCCATTGAAGCGGGCCCGAATTCCTCAAAAACGGAAATTTTCCGGCCTCCGTTCAAGCGAATCCGCATGGCAACCGCGCGGGGCACGGTTGTTGCTGAAGCGGTGGAGGTGGCCGAAATCCGGCCGTTGGGGAGGTTGCAGATATGCGGGCCAAGAGATTCTTCGGGGTAATTCTTTTGACGCTTTGCACCGCGCTCGTGACGGGCGCGATGACCGCGCGCGCGGCCGATTCGGACAGCGGCAACGCCGCCGCGACAATGCGGCAGATGAAGGAGATTCTGCGCCAACTCAAAGAGATGCGCCGGGAGCATCGGCGAGATCGGCAAATGATCGAGTCGCTGCAAACCCAGGTCAATCAGCTCGAAAGCCGGAAATCGAAGGTCTCCGATGCCACGCTCCAGTTGCGGAATACCAATCGCCGGCTCCAGGCTACGAATCAGCAGTTGCAACAGACGGCGCTTCAGGTGAAGACCCTGGAGGACAAGGCGAACGAGCCGATGAGTCCCGCGCAATTCTCGGAGTCGTTCGGCCAGTATCTCGGTTCGCACACCTTTCAGGTGACCGGAGCGGCCGGGCTGGATTACATCTACAACCAGCAAAGCGGCGCCCTCGCCGATATCCATCACGCCACCCAGAACACGTTCCTGCTCGATTGGGAGCCGATGGTGCTTTACCGCCCAGCCGATTGGATTCTGTTCGAGGGGGTGATGAGTGCGAGCTTCGGCCAAACCGGGACGGGAACCGACCTCTCGACGGCCGACTTCCAACTCTTTCCGAGCGACTACCTGACGCTCGTTGGCGGGCTGTTCGACAATCCGTTCGGCGACTGGCTGGAGGCCCAAAGCCCCATGTGGGTGAATCGCTTCGTCACGGCGCCGTTGCCGTTCGGCGTCGAATCGGTGGTGCCGCCGGGCGAGATCGGGGTGCAGGCGCGCGGGGGACTGCAATGGGGCAAGCTGGGACAGGACTTCGACTACACCGCCTGGATCGGCAACGGCCCCACTTTCAGCGAGAACGTGCTGGGCGCGTCGATGGGCGGCCCGGTCGCGGTCGCCAACGCGCAGAGCAACGGCAGATCGTACGGCGGGCGCCTGCGCTTCTATCCGCTGCCGCTCGACGCCGATCTGGGCCGGCTCGAACTGGGCGCCTCGACCTACGACGGCAAATGGCAGGGTGGGAACTGGCTGACCTCGTGGGGCGTCGATTTCAATTATCTCAAAGGAAACTTTCAGGGCCGCGGCGAATGGCTCCAATCGTACCGCGATATGGGCTCCAGCCTGCCGCGGGATAATCGGCAGGGTTGGTACCTGCAGTTGGGTTACATGATGAGCAGCGTTAAAATTCCCGGCCTGCCGAGAAACATCAACCGGTATTTCCAGCGTTTGCAGCCGCTGATTCGCTACTCGGGAGTCAATCAGCATTATGTCGCGATCGACGACATCACCGGCGCGACCGGGATGGGAGTGGGCGGATTCCAGGCCGGCTTAATCCCCGATTTCGGGCTGAACGGCTCCCCCGCGCTGTACGCTCCGCATTCGCGCGAGGTGGCGCTGGCGCTGGATTACTGGTTCGCACCCTCGATCGTGTGGAACAACGAGTTCGACTTCGAAGTGCCGCAGGCCGGTGGGATGTTTGTCGCGAGTGACGGTTCGCTGACACCGGCCGGATCGATTCCCAACGACCACGCGTTCCTCACCCAGTTCACGATTGGATTCTGAGGAGAAGACAAGACGATGCGCAAAGCGATGATCGCGATAATCATTTCATGGTTCGCCGTGGGCGCGATTGGAGGGTTCGCCTTCGCCCAAGACCAGGGAAAGATGACCAAGGCCGAAAAGCGCGAACTGTTCCGTAAAGGCGCCCAGCTCTGGCCGGTTTATTGCGCGCAATGCCACAATGCCCGTCCTCCGAGCGAGAAGGCGCCTTACGAATGGAACCAGATCATCATGCACATGCGGACGCTCAGCAATATGCCGGCCGGCGACGCGAACGCGATTCTGGTTTACCTGAAATCGCGCTGACAATTCGATCGGCACAGCGGCCGGAGGCGTTTGAATCGCGCCATTCGGCCACATCTTCTCTGTATCCGAAGGATACAAGCGATGCCATTCCCGATTACCGGATAAGAATTCCTTACGCTGTTTCGTCAGCGGATTATCTCTGTTAATGATCGGACAACCGCCTGAATTATAAGAATTTTTCTGGCGCGCCACGGTCACCATGCCGGGCCGGCTCCATGCAAGGCATGGTTGTTGCGATGAGACAGGATATCCGCGCTGGAGCGGTCCAATGGGTAAGGAGATTCGGATCATGTACGTCCGGTGGATTTTCGGCCTCGGTCTTCTAACGATTACGCTCGCGGTTTGCTCGCCCGCGAACGCCGCGGACTTGGCGGCGGCCAAACAGAGCTACACTATTTTCTGCGCGAAATGCCACGGCGCGGACGGCAAAGGCGACGGTCCCGGCGGCGCCACGCTCAGTACCCATCCGCGCGATTTCGCCAATTGCGCCGAAATGTCCAAGATTTCCGACGCCACGCTGTTCAAGGCAATCAAGGACGGCGGCGCGTCGGTGGGCCTGAGTTCCGACATGCAAGCGCAGGGCGGCGGCTTCGACGACGGCGAGATTCACGATTTGGTGAAATTCGTCCGCACTTTCTGCAAGAAATAAACCGCGCAATGCGGCGAACCTTCGGCTGCTTCCCCCGCTGCTTCCCGCATACTCAAGCGGAGAACATCCTACCCGAATTTCGCACGCATGGTTAGCGACGATTTCCGATGGGCGGCGCGGTCCATTGTCCTTTATTCCAGCACGATATCGCCGCTTGACGGACCTGGGGGGCGTAATCGGAGGCGTCCGGCTGGGTCCCGGCTGGCTGCGGTGGGTTCGTTTGCTC
>JBOHWK010000081.1:0-12073 GCA_050736715.1 Binataceae bacterium (SeqCode)
GATCCTGTTCGGTCTGTTGCGGTTTGCGGCCGAGCCGGTATTCGCTACAATTGTGCGCAACGAGATGATTTCAGGCTACTGTTGCGGTTTGCGGCCGAGCCGGTATTCGCTACAATACCGCGCCACCGAGCACAGCGCCGGTGCCTGTTGCGGTTTGCGGCCGAGCCGGTATTCGCTACAATTCAGCTCCCGCTCATTCCGCCGACTACATTGTTGCGGTTTGCGGCCGAGCCGGTATTCGCTACAATAGTGTTTGTCGCATTCCCTTTAGGATTATCGTTGCGGTTTGCGGCCGAGCCGGTATTCGCTACAATTGCCCGCCCATAAGTGGCTGAAAACGCTGGATTTTCTAGGGCCTCCGGCCCTAGAAAAACTCCAGCTGGGCGGGCGATTTTGCCGCCGCCTTCCGTTTTTTTCCGACGAAAGTCACGATCTTCTCGAACTGCTTGTCGGTGATCGCGATAAAGCGAACCTCGCCCTCCGCCGGCACTCGCCCTCCCAACCGAACCGTATGAACCGTCGCGTTTTCGGGGCTGGCGCAATGGCGCTGATAGACGGAGTACTGCATCATCGAAAAGCCGTCATCCAACAGCTCCTTGCGGAACCGCGTGTAGGCCTTGCGCTGTTGCCGGCTCATCACCGGCAGGTCGAACAGCGCGATCACCCACACGGTTCGCCACCCCAGCGGGTCACGCAATGGCCGGGACATCGGCGCCGCCCTCCGCATCTTCCGGTTCTTCGGTTGCGAACGGCAAGCCCTCCGGGAAGAGCAATTGCGCCTGCCGCTCGGTAAACGATTTCGCCAGCGAGGAGGCCGTCGCATGGACCGCGAGCAGGAGGGGAGTGCTTTTCCCGCCGATGCGGACGGAATGGTTGAACAGGCCCAGCAGTTGGGCCTTCTCCTCGCGCCCGAGCGTCCGGGGCGCAACGTCGCCGCGCGCAATCTCCGCGACCTTCCAATCGACGAACGGCCGGTACGGCTCCATGAGGTCGTCGGCGAGGCAGAAGGCGTTGTAGCGGTTGCGATGGTGGATGCCGAGCGTGGGCAGGAGTCCCGCCGCGCAAATCGCGCGGGCGACGGCCGCGCGCGTCACCATGTAGCCGTAATTCAGGAGGTTGTTGGGGGGCTCGCCCTCGCGATCGCGCCGGAAGAATTTCCCGAACAGCGCGGGCCAGTAACGCTGGGCGGCTTGCGCTTCGAGGTTCCCTTTGTCGCCCGATTGCACGCGGCGCGCCATCTCGCGCAAACCTGAGTCGCCTCCCGTAACGGTCTTCAGCACGGCGGCTTGATTTTCGATCTTTGCCGAGACGGACTGTTGCCAGAGCTGTTTTTTGAGCGGAACGCCCGCCGCGATTTGCGCGCCGTACCGCTCGGTCTGGATCGTGTTCGACGCGATCGGCATCAGCATCGAGGATGGCATGTGGGTCTCGCCGCAGATCACGACCGCCGCGCCGAGTTCCGCGAGCAGATTGAATACCGCCTGCGTGTAGCTGACGGCGGGATGATCCACGAGCAATAGCCCGATGTCCTCGGCGGGGACGGTGGCGGGATCGCGCCCCTCGCGGCCGATAACGAGTTGGCGGTTGCGGATGTAGAGGCGAGTGGGGCCGCTTGAGATTTCGATGGTGCGCTTAATCATTTTCTGCCCGCCGCCTTTTGTGTGTCATGCCCGCGCGTGGCTGCCGCGCGAGGCATCCCGAATCCGGGATTCCACGCGCCGGGGACGGCGCTCTGAATGACACAAAAAGGAAATACCCGCTCCTCGTCAATGCCTGCCTCCTCATTATTTGTCATTCAGAGTAGCCCTCTTCTTTTTACGTGTCATTCAGAGCCGCTCCCTTCCCAGGGAGCGGCGTGGAATCCCTATTCCGTTCGGTGATGACACACAAAGGCTAATCATTGGCCGGAAAAACGCGCCCGATCGGATCGACGACGACCTTGCGCGCCCCCTCTTGGAAATAGCTGATTGCGCTACCGCTATTACGTTCCGACATTTGTGCGGCGTCGTGAGGCTGAATGGTTATCCGACCGTCGGATTCTAGCTTCTTTACCACCCAGTATTGTTTTTTCCATTCCAGCATATCGCCGATACACAGGGATCTCCAAAAGGGCACGCCTGCTTTTGGGGCTCGGTTCACGATGGGCTCGCGGTTAGATACTCGCATCGCGACGTCAAACAAGGAGACGATCTCGCGATCGAGCTTGCCATCTTTCTTGTAGATGATCATGTGATGATTGGAATTGGTGGGGACCCAACCGGGACGTGAGCGCTCGTCGATTGGGTGCCCCGCTTTCGCTTCCGGTCCAATTGCCCTCACCAGTGCGGTTTGCTTTCTATCTTCTTTATCTCCCTGCACATAGAGGTGCTTTCGACCGCGCGTATCGATCGGACCCCTGTCGCCCCAGGGCATTTGATCGTGGAGGGCGCCGGAGACTTTGCGCTGGGCGCGATGGGACACGATGATCTCGTTCGCGGCGCGTTCGGCGTCGGCGTGGATGGTTTCCCACGGCAGCTGGAAGCTCTTCTTCACCCGCTCCTTCAACTGCTCGCTTAGCTTCTCGTCGTGCGGGCGAATATCGGCGGCATAGTATTCGCTGGCGCGCTTGATGAACGCGGGCGTGGTGAGGGCGACGGTCAGCGCGTCGATCGCATGGTGGCGATGGTCGTTGCGGTTCTTTTCATTGTCGTCGGACAGGATTTTGTCGAGACCCCAGAGATGGCGTAGATTGCGGGTGACCTTGCCGTTGGCGGGATCGACCTTCACACCGAGGGCGCCGAGATACTCGCGCGCGGCGCGCGAGGCGTAAGCGGTATCGCGAAGCTGACGTTCCGTGAATTCGTCGGAACCGGCGGCCGGATAGTCTTCGGTCTTTATGCGGTTGATCTTGCCGAGCGGAAAATGGTTGCGCTCGAGCATCCGGTCTAGGATGCCGAGAATTTGCGTCCATCGATCCTTGTCCTTTCCCCATGCCTCATAAGGAGTGCGCCTGGCCTTATCCCGGTTGGCGTCGCGATGGCATACGACTTTGTTAGCGAACGTGTTGTCGAGGGAACGGGCGCGCGGCAGGACATGGTCCACCTCGAACAGGCCGGTTTGGAACAACCCTTCGAACGAGATGTGACCCTCTTTTTCATCGACGGTGTAGGGACAGCGCCAACCCTGCTCCTCCGCAAGCAGATATTTTTCGATGTTAGATCCCTTTGGCACAATGTTCGCCTTGGCGAGTTCCTCTTTTGCCTTTTCGCGGCTGGTCTCGTTCTGGTCAATTCGCCGCATGATGCATCGGCGGCACCTGCCACAGTTGGGACGGCCGGGTGGACACCTTGAAGGCACTTTTAGGTCGCGAGCGAGTTCGACGCGGATCAGATCGGGGCGGCCATGAACGCGGAGCAGATTGTTGGCGACGTTGCGGAGTTCGTTCAGCGTGCGCATCACGGTCGGATTTCGGATTGCGGGCGGCGGCGGCAACCGATCGTTTTTGCCGTTTGCGGCTTGCCGATCGGGGTAGGCTTTGTCCTTGGCCTCGTCGTAGCGAAAGCCCTGTTCGAGGAATGGAAGCATTTTGAGGATGGCCGCCTTGGAGTGCATCGCGTGGCCGTCGGGGAGGCTGATGTTCGACAACGCCTTGGCCTGCTCCGCAGTGACGCCCCAATCGCGCTGCGCCGCGACGGCGAACTTTTCGCGCTTGGCGGCGATATCCTTCCAATCGCGAATTTCGGCGCGCTTGCCGTTGTGAACGAGGCGGTACTCGACATACCAAAGCCGTTCGGCGATTTCGTCGCGGATTTTGTCGCGCGCGAGAAGGGTTTGCCATCCGTCGCCGAACGCCTCCGCCAGTCTCGCCTCGGTGACATTGCCGAGCATCTCTTTTTTTCCGCCGCGCTCGAAATTGAATTCGTCTTCCAGATTCAGCGCCTTTTTGCCACGCAAGGTTTTGAACGCGACCCTGCCGCTTGCCTGGATTCGGTTCAGAATCAGGTTTCGCTGCTCTTTGGATATCGGGCGATCGCCCGAAAGGCGCAGGCTGTTGAGCATTTGCAGCATGACGAATTGCTGCGCGCGCCAGTCGGCTTTCAAACAGCGGTCTTCGGTGGGTTCGAGGTCGCATTTGCCGACGGTGCTGGGCCGGAAATAGGTGGGCCGCTGATCGAAGATAATGTGACGGATTCGCTCGCGGCGCTTTTCGTCTTTGAGCGCATCGTGAAACTCGCTCTGCTTCTTCCAGATGCGGTCGAATTCGTCCTCGACCATCACGCGCTGAAAGTGCCAACCGCGCTTGCGATTGGGATAGGCGAAATCCTTTTGCAGGTATTCGCCAAGAAACCGGCCGCCCATCTTCGCCTTGTGTAGTTCGATCTCCGGCTTGACGCTCTCCTCGTCCCCAGCCGGTTGCGGCTCCTTTCTTCCCGCCGCAATCTCCTTTTCCAGCCGCTCCCTCATTTGCAGCGCTTTCTTTCCCAGCTTTTCGGGTTCCTTCTCTTCGATCTCGCCGAACTTCCGGCTGCCCATGAAGGCGCGATGCTTCGACAGGTGGAACAAGACGCGGCCGATATCGAACGGGTTTTCCAGTTTTTCCCGCACGGCCTTGGCGCGGAGTTCGTATGGATCGTTCCGCTTGCTGAAAAATTCCGTCGCGCGCGAACTCGGCTCGCGCTCCTCTTTGGGCAACAAGCCGGCATCGACCAGCGCGGCGCGCAGATGGCGTTTGCGCCAGCGGCGGCGCCGTATCTGGCGGCGCATGAGCCGGGCTTGCCGCCGCGCCAGATTGCGCGGCGCCCGCCGTTTTTCTTCGACGCCTTCGGGGAAGACGCGGACGCCGAGTCGGAGGATTTTTCCCTCGCGCTTTTTGTCGTCGTATTCCACGGCGGCGAAGCCGACCGACGCGGTGCCGAGATCGAAGCCCCAGATTACTTTTGGGTTGTCCGGTTCCATTGCGAGTCCTCCCTCAATGCGGCATTCGAGATTCCACGCCGGCCTTCGGCTCATGCCGAAGGCGACCGCTCTGGATGACAGGCAAAAGGAGCGATCGCACGTGGCAGGCGCCGTGGGTGGCAGCCCTTGACATTAACTCCAAAAGGGACTACTAGGAAGGGCTGTAGCGAGTACCGGTTCGGTCGCAATCGTAATAAAACTTAAGCGTCCGAATGGTGAAGGCTGGGCAACCTTAAGGACGCAACGGCCCAACATAACCTCCGCATCGCGGGGGTTTTGTTTTTCTGGGACGGGCCCAATCACAGGCTGAAAGCTTGCCCTCAGCCACGCCGAATGGGCCCGTGCAACATTACAGATCGCGCGGTCGCGGCGATCGGGGAAATCGGCCATCTTGCTTGCCTATGCCGGCCTGCGTCTGTTAGCTTGACGATCGATGGTGGCGGGAGTGGAAGTGCGCGAAAGTCCCGCGATCGGGGGATAAATTAGCCCGTGTTAAACTCGATTTTCGGATGGTTCTCCAGCGATCTCGCGATCGATCTGGGCACCGCCAACACGCTCATCTATGTCAAGGGCGAGGGCATCATCTGCAACGAGCCTTCCGTGGTCGCGGTGCAGAAGGATTCGCGCGGGGCGCGCCGCGTGCTGGCGATCGGCACCGAGGCGAAAAAGATGCTCGGGCGCACGCCTGGCTCGATCGTCGCGATTCGCCCGCTCAAGGACGGCGTGATCGCCGACTTCGAGATCACCGAGAACATGCTCCGCTATTTCATCCAGAAGATTCATTCGGGCAAGACGCTCGTGCGCCCGCGGCCGCGAATCGTAATCTGCGTGCCGTTCGGGATCACCGCGGTCGAAAAGCGCGCGGTGCGCGAATCGGCGGAATCGGCCGGCGCGCGCGAAGTCTATCTGATCGAGGAGCCGATGGCGGCGGCGATCGGCGCGGGGCTGCCGATTACGGAGCCGACCGGCAACATGATCGTCGATATCGGCGGCGGCACCACCGAGGTCGCGGTGATCTCGCTCGCGGGCGTGGTGTTTTCGCGCTCGGTGCGGGTGGCGGGCGACAAGATGGACGAGTCGATTATCCAGCACATCAAGCGCAAGTACAATTTGCTGATCGGCGAGCGCACCGCGGAACTGGTCAAGATCACGATCGGCTCGGCCTATCCCGGCAACGAAATTCAGACGATGGAGATCAAGGGGCGCGATCTGGTGGCCGGCGTGCCGAAGATTATCGAGATTACCGACGAGGAAATCCGCGAGGCGCTGATGGAGCCGGTGCGGCAGGTGGTCGAGTCGGTGCGAATCGCGCTCGAACGCACGCCCCCGGAGCTCGCGTCCGACATCGTGGACAAGGGAATCGTGCTGGCCGGCGGCGGTTCGCTCCTGCGCAACCTCGACGTGCTGCTGCGCGAGGAGACCGGGTTGCCGGTCACGCTGGCCGACGATCCGCTGACGGCGGTGGTGATGGGGGCGGGAAAGGTGCTCGACGAACTGACGCTGTTGCGCGACGTGACGGTGGATTGATCCCCGGATCGATCCTCCGCGCGGCCGCGGTTCGCCGCCCGCGATGGGGCGCGATGACATGAAAAGCGGTTTTCTCTGGCGCAACCGCGTGGCCCTGACCGCCGGCGCGCTGTTGATTTTTTCGCTTCACATGATTTCCGCGGGAGTCCATCCGGGCGATCTCGCCGCGCGCCCGCAAGCCGCAATTTTGGAGGCGCTCCATCCCTTCGACGACGCCTTGACGCGGATGTCCGGCGGGGCGGCGGGAATCGTCCGGAATTATCTCGACCTCGTCAACGTGCGGCGGGAAAACGCGCACCTGCGGGCGGAACTGGCCGCGGCCGCGGGGAATCAGGCGCGGCTCGCCGAACTCGAAACCGAAAACCGCCATCTCTCCCAATTGCTCGGATTGCGCGGCGCGCTGGGCCTCAACGCCGTCGCCGCCAACGTAATCGGCAGCGACGCCTCGGGACTGTCGCACACGCTAATCCTGAGCGGCGGCACGAGCGCGGGGATCGAGCCGGGGATGGCGGTGCTCGCGAACTCGGGCGTGGCCGGCAAGATCATCGACGCCAGTCCCGATGCCTCCCGCGTGCTGTTGATCGACGATCATAATTTCGCGCTCGACGGTTTCGACCAGCGCTCGCGCGCGCGCGGAATCGTCGCCGGGAGGGTCGATTACGGCGTGATCATGAAGTATGTCGATCGCTCCGAGGACGTGCGCAAGGGCGACGCGATCGTGACTTCGGGACTCGACGGAATCTTTCCGCGCGGGCTGCTGGTCGGCACGATCGAAAGCGTGCATCGCGCGGGTCCGGGACTCTTCCTGAACGTCGCGATCGCGCCGGCCTGCGATTTCCGCCAACTGGAGCAGGTGCTGGTCGTGACGCAGCGCCCGCCCCAGCTTGCTCCCAACCCGCTTGCCCCCAACCCGCAAGGCGCGTCCTGAGCCGGCGCGGCGTGCGCGGCCGGAGGGGAAGAGGCCGGAAGGCAAACGGCGGCAAGGATAGCGGGGATGCGGCTGGTTGCGCTGTACTCGTTCTTCGCGCTAATTGCGCTCGCGATCGAAACGACGCTCGCGCGGGCGGTGCCGTACCACGCGCTGATCCCGAACCTGATCGTCATCCTCGCGGTCGATCTCGGCCTGCGCCATCATGGCGCGATCGCGGTGGCGATGGCGTTCGCGATCGGCTATGCCGCCGACTCGGTGTCGGGCGCGAACCTGGGCGCGAACGCATTGCTGACGATCGTGGTTTTTCTGGCGAGCTATGAAATTTCAATCCGGCTAATCGCGACGACCACGTTCGTCGGCGCGATAATCGTACTTTTCGCCACGCCGTTCGCCGCACTCGGTTCGATCGCGCTCTCGGCGGGCTTCGGCGCGCTCTCGCAAGCCGGCCCGCTGGTCCCGGAAATCGCGGCGAACGCCGTAATTACGGCGTTCGTGGCGCCGATCGTCTTCGCGATCCTCGCGCGATGCAGGCGCGCGATCGGCTTGCGCGCCGACACCGGCCGCAAGTAGGCGGCGCGCCGCCGAATCGCGATAATCGAACGGGCGGGGCACGCATGATAAAGTTCTTTGCCGCGAAGATGCGCCGCCGCGAAAATCCCCCGCACCGATCGCGCGCCATGCGCCCGATCGAAGCGATCCTGCTCTGCGCCGCGATCGCCCTCGTTGCGGGCAGCGCGCAAGCCCAGGCGCCGGCCGCCACGCCGGCGGCGAGTTCCAAACCGTCCGCCTCTGCCGCTGCCGGATCGCCTACGGGAAGCGCGGCGGAGGCGGACGCGTCGGCCGCGACGGACCCGCAGGCGGTGATTTCCTACCTAAGCGGTGTAATCGGCTGGTACCGCCATCTGACCGCCGGCGGGCGGCTCGTCACCGAGCCGTCCGACATGGCGTTTTTCTCCAACGACCAGCGGATCGCGGGCGAAATTATCCAGCTTGCGTTCGCTTACGCGCGCGCCGCGGCCGGCTACATCGAAAAAACGGCTGAGAAATACCCGGCGCCGCAGGGCACGCGGAGCGCGCCGGGCGCGCTTAAAAACGGAGCGCCGGAATTGCGCAATCTGAGCACGCGGACGGCACAATTGCAGGCGCAAGCGCGCGATCTTCAGAAGCGGATTTCGGATTTGCACGAACGGCTCAAGGCGGCGCGCGGACGCAAGCGCGGCGGAATCGAGTCCGCCATCGCGGCCGCGGAAGGTTCGCTCGATCTGGTCCGCGCCCGAATCGACGCGGTTGGGGCGATGATTCAGTTCGAAAGCGGGCGGGCCGGCCCCGAGCGGGCGACCGATTTGGACGCCCAGATCGATCAACTGGAGCGATCGCTTCCCCTGCCGGCCGGAAAGGGCGGCGCGATTCCCGCGGCGCCGCCGCTTCAAGTCGCCGAGCCGTCGGGCATTATCGGCCTTGCCGAGAGTCTGTTTGCCCTGCAACGCAAGTTCGACGAACTGGATGGAAGCGCCGCCTTTGCGCGATCGGTTGCCGATCGAATCGGTGCGGTTCGGCAGCCGCTGATTCTTCAAATGCGCGAAATCGATCGGGAGGGCGACGCGCTTGCCAGGGCGGGCGGCCCCGCCGATGTCCAAAGCCTGCGCGCGCGCAAGCGCACGTTCGAGGCGCTGCTCGCCCGGCACAAGCTCGTGACGGCCGCGCTTTTGCCGCTTAGCGAGCAGCTCGTGCTGTTCGGCCAGTATCGGGACAATCTGGCGCGATGGCAGGCGGCGGTTGAGCGCCGCTCGGCTGGGGAGTTGCGCCGCCTCGCGATTCGCGCGATCGCGCTCGCCGCCGTCTTAATCCTGATCTTCGCCGGCGCCGCGCTATGGCGCCGGCTCGCCAACCGCTACGTCACCGACATCCGGCGGCGCGGACAGGCGCTGGCGGCGCGCCGATTCGCGATCTGGCTCCTTGTCGTGGCGATCGTGCTGTACAATTTTTCCACCGAGATCGGCTCGGTTGCGACCGTGCTGGGGTTCGCCGCCGCCGGAATCGCGCTCGCGCTCCAGAACGTGATCCTGTCGGTCGCCGGATATTTTTTCCTAATCGGCCGCTTCGGGATCAAGGTGGGCGATCGCGTCGAACTCGGCTCGGTGACCGGCGACGTTATCGACATCGGACTGGTCAAGCTGTCGCTGATGGAATTGGGCGGAGTGGGCGCGGTGCGGCAGCCGACCGGGCGGGTGGTGGTCTTTTCCAATTCGATCGTGTTTCAGCCCAACGGGAATTTCTTCAAGCAGGCGCCGGGAGCGAGCTTTATCTGGAACGAAGTCCGGCTCACGCTCGCGGCCGATTGCGATTTCCGGCTGGCGGAAAAGCGCATCCTGGAGGCGGTCGAGGGCGTCTATGCCGGCTACCGCGAACGGGTCGAGCGCGATTGGCGCAACCTGCAACTAGAACTGAACATGATCCTGGAGCCGCCCAAGCCGCAAAGCCTGCTCAATCTGGGACCGGCCGGCCTCACCGTGATCGTCCGCTATCCCGCCGAGACCTACAGCGCGCCGCAAATCGCCGACGAAGTCGCCCGCCGCGTCCTCGATGCGATCGCGCGCGAACCGGGCTTACGCATCGCGACCACCGGCGCCGCCAATATCCAAGCCGAGCCAATTCCGGCGGCCGGCAGCGGTGCATAAGGGACCCTTACTAAGGGGTGGCGCCGGCCACGTTATCGATTATGTCGGCGAGTTCGGGAATCCGGTAGCGTTCGCCGAGGTAGGCCCGATACATCAGGTACAGCCAGTAAACCGCGATCGCGAGGTTGACCAATTCCTCGGCGGCGATGAGCAGCACGCCAACAGGATTTGGCAGGATCGCGATGAATACGCCCAGCACCACGTTAATCCCGAACCACACGATCGTGAATCCTATAGATTGGCGTGCGTGGAAGCGGACGAATTCGTCCTGGTTGTACGGCTCGACGTAGAGCAGCGCCAGCCCGCTGACAAAGAAAAACAGATACGCGAGCGCCGCCAGCGGCTTCTTTTCCGTAACGGTTGGTCCTCCACTCATCGTCCGCTCCCCGGCTAACGCTGCCCGCCCGATTGCATCGCCTGGAAGATCAGCGGCGCCGCCTCGGCCATCATCTCGGTCAGGATTTCATGCAGCGGCTTGCTCGGCATCGCCAGCTTTTCGGTCAGCGAGCGCAGCACGATCAGGTAATGCTGTTTGGTCTGGGGGTCGATCGTTTCGAGCCGGATTTCCTCCATCACTTCGACGAAGCGGCGGTGGATTTCGACGATTTCGATGTCGGTCGGATCGGTGAATTTCTTGGTGCGCGCCATTTTCTTTCCTCGGCGGATCGCTTTGCGCACCGGCCGATGCCGGTGAAGCGATCCGCTTTCAATATATCAGGGCCGGGTCCGCGTCCAAGCACCTTTTTATGCGGCCCGATGAAGAATCGGAGTTTGCTTCGCAATTGCCGTTGAGCGGCGCCCGGCGATTTTCGCCTAGGGTGGGCTTGTCTTTGGCGCGCGCGGCATTAGAATTGAACCCTTGGCGCTCATTGCGAAAGGAACCTGAAGATGATTAGCAGCCCCACTTATGCCACGCCGCGGCGAATCGCGGCCGCCCTCCTGATTTGCGCCGCGGTTGGAATCGCGGGATGCGGCCGCGGGACGGCGCAGAACGCCGCCAACGAGTACCTGAACGCCCTCCAGATTCACAACTATGAGAAATGTTACGACCTGCTCACCCATCAGGATCAGGTCGATCGGCCGATCGAGCAATTCCTGGCGGAAATTCCGATGGCGCCCGATGTCAGCAAGGACTGGTTCAAACCGGTCCTCGCCGCCTACAAGTTCGGCCTCGGCGGCTCGCGGATGGAGAACGGCAAGGCGGTGGTCACCGTCAACGTGACGCGGCCGGACCTGCCGCTCTTCGAGCGCACGATCGACGCCAAGCTTACTTTCGACACCAACCCCAACGACACGCCAGAGCAGTTGGGGGCGGAATGGCTGGCAAAAGGCAACTTTCCGAAGCTGACCTACGGCGACAACATGGTGTTCGTGAAGGAAGACGGCAAATGGCGGCTGCTCGCCGATTTTCCCGTCATTGAAAAGATAGTGAAGGAGCATGCCGACGCCGTCAACCTGTACCATCAGGCCGAATACGACCAGGCGATCTCCGCCTACCAGACGCTGCTGGCCGAACTCAGTATGCAGGATACGACGGGGATCGAGGGACTGGCGTACCTCTACAACCGCGAACTGATCGATATCCGGCGGGTGAAGAGCGAAGTTCCCGACGCGCTCGCCTATGTGAACGCGAAAAAGATTGTGCTGAGCGATGCCGCGGAAAAGATGTCGGAAACGCGCCATCCCGGCATCTTCGGCAAGATAACCAACAACGGCGATCGCCCGATCGATCAGGTGACCGTCACGGTCAACTATTACATCGACAAGGGAAGCCATCGAAAGCTCGTCTATAGCGAAACCCACGTGCCCATCATGACCCCGCTCGAGTTCACCGACTTCAGCGCCAAGGTGCTGCCGTTTGTGCCCGGCGAGACGCGCGGTTTCGGCTTCGATCTGACCGCGCCGGTCGAGACCCAACAGAAGGCGACGACCGATTTGAACGTCACCGGCATCGTCTTTACCCAGTCCACCGCCCCGTTGCCGAAGCCGCCCGCGGCGACAC
>JBOHWK010000082.1:0-5682 GCA_050736715.1 Binataceae bacterium (SeqCode)
AGAGGGACACAGAGGAAGCCGGCCGCCAACTCGAATACGACTTCATCCTCCATCCCGGCGCGAATCCCAATGCGATCGAATTGCGCTTCGACGGCGCGAAGCAACTTGCGCTGAACCGCGATGGCGACGTAATCGCGACGCTCGCCGATGGCGGCAAAGTCATCCAGCATCTCCCCGCGATCTATCAGGTGCGCGATGGACATCGCGAAAAGATCGATGGGCGGACCGTGCTGAGGAGTAAAGATACGATCGGCTTTGAACTGGCGTCGTACGACCGCAGCCGCCCGGTGAACATCGATCCGGTGCTGGTCTATTCGACATATTTGGGCAGCGGCAATCATGACTACGGGGATGGCATCGCGATCGACTCGGCGGGCAACGCCTACATCGCGGGCTTTACCTCATCCGGATTCCCGGTAACCCCGGGGGCGTTCCAAACCGCAATAAATGGCAGCAGCGATGCGTTCGTTACGAAGTTGAACCCCGCCGGTACGGTGTTAATTTATTCAACGTATCTTGGAGGTAGTAGCGTCGAACGGGCCAACGGAATCGCGGTGGATTCCGCGGGCGATGCCTACGTGGCGGGCTGGACGCAATCGGATGACTTCCCCCTCACGCCCGGCGCGTTCCAGGCCACTAACAATAATTATCCGGTCCAGACCGGCTTCGTCACGGAGTTGAATCCGCCGGGCACCGCGCTTATCTATTCGACGTACTTGGGCGGCAGCAAGGGAATCTACGGAGACTCCGTTGCGGGGATAGCGGTTAATTCCTCGGGCGAGGCTTATGTCACCGGCACGACCGACTCGACAAACGTTTTTTGCAGAGGTTCCGGAGGCTGCTGCACCGGCCCGCAGACAGGAAGCTGCAACTTTCCGGTCACCGGCGGCGCATATCAGACCGATCTTCCCATTTCCAGCTTTCAGCAAACGAATGCCTTTGTAACGGTACTCAACGCGAGCGGTAGCGGGCTGATCTATTCGACCTATCTGGGCGGGGGCGGAATGTACGGATTTGAAGCCGATCCGACGACGCAGTATCCGACTTTCGGCGATTCGGGCGGCGCCATTACGGTCGATTCTTTGGGTTTCGCCTACGTCACGGGAACCGCCTACTCTTCGATAAATTACCCCGGCCTTGGCCCCGCATTTCCCACCACGGCTGGCGCTTATCAGACCGGGAGTAACAACCAGGATGGTTCCGTCGATCCAGGAACGGTTTGCAGCGGACCCGGCACACCCTGGCCGTGCTGCGCCGATGCGGGAGCGGGCGGAATGTGTGTGCCCGCCGCCGGCCCCAACGCTTTCGTGGCGAAGATCTATCCGTCGGCGTCGGGCAATGCCTCCTTGGTTTATTCCACTTACCTTGGCGGCAGCGGCGCGATCGACTCCGGCAACTCGGCCGGTGAGATGGGAACCGGCATTTCCATCGATTCCGCGGGTGACGTTTATGTTACCGGCGCGACTTCCTCGACCGACTTTCCCGTCAGTGCGAGCGCCTTTCAAAGCAGCAACGGTGCAACCGGCGGCAATCCAAATGCGTTCGTGACCAAGCTGAATGCGGCAGGCTCGGCGCTCGCTTACTCGACCTATTTGGGGGGCGGCACGAGCGACTCCGGCAACGGCATAGCGGTGGATTCCTCCGGCATTGCGTACGTTGTTGGCAATGCCGACTCCTCCGACTTTCCCACGACCGCCGGCGCTTATCAGCCCACCTTTGGCGGCGTCAGTGACGCCTTCGTGGCAAAGTTCGATCCCGCGCTATCCGGCACTCAATCGCTACTCTATTCCACCTTCTTGGGCGGAAGTGGATTAGATGCCGGCAATGGAATTGCAATCGACTCCGCGGGAACCGCATACGTCACCGGAAGCACCGATTCGACAGACTTTCCCACCACCCCCGGGGGATTCCAGCGCAGCGGCGGCGGCGACGCCTTCGTGAGCGAAATCGATTTTGCCACCCCAACGGCGACGCCCACCATCACGGCAACGCCAACGATGACCACGACTGCCACGCTGACCGCTACACCAACCGCCACCCCGACTCAGACCGCGACGCCGACGGCGGTGGTCACGCCGGTTCCCGGCAAGCTCTCGATTGCGCCGTCGAAAGGCAACTTTGGGACCAAGACAGTCGGTACGACGACCGCGAAAACCTTCAAGGTCAAGGCGACCGCGACCAAGAAGTCCGGGGTTACCGCCGTGCTGCTCGATTCATTCAGCATCCAAAGCATCGGCGGGACCGGCAATTTCACGCAGGATTCGGCGACGACCTGCACGCAGGGAGAATCGCTCGCGGTGAAAGAGACCTGCACAATCGTGGTCGATTACATGCCGACAGCGGCGACCCCGAAGGGCGAGTTCGACACCGGGACGCTTACCGTGACGAGCAACGCGGAGATTGTGAAACCAAGCGGCGGCGTGGTGCAACTCAAGGGGAAAGGCAAGGCGCCCAAGTGAGCGACCGATCACACTGCGCTGAAGCCGTCGCGGCTGAACAGCACGCGATTCGCACCCAGCCGCGCGCGCATCGCGGCGAGCAGTTCGCGCTCCGCGCCGGGCCGGAACCATTTGGTGAGGCCCAGCCGATCGTACAGCGGGCCGATTCCCAGCGCGCGCGAGCGCGCGCCGCCCGAGCCGTCGCCGGCGAAGTAGGTGTCGATTATGACGCGATCGGCGGCGGCATCGGCGATTTCCGCGAAGCGCACGGGATCGTTCGGAAGCATCGGCGCAATCGCAAGTTGCACGAAGATGCCATGATCGCGAAGCATCCGCGCGGTGCGAATTCGCCGCGCGACCGAGGGCGAGGTCGGCGTAATCGCGCGGCGGACGGAATCGTCGTCGGTTTCGACCGTGATTGAAACGATTGCGCGCGAGCCTAATTCGCGAATCAGATCGATGTCGCGCTCAATAAGCGGGCTGCGCGTCTGAATCAGGAGGCGGCGAATCGGATGTTTAACGAATGTCTTGAGGGCCGTGCGCGTGAGGCCGAGCCGCCGCTCGATTCCCTGATACGGATCGGTCGCGCTCGACATGAACACCGCCGCTCGATCGAGGCGGCCCGAACGCTGGAGCGCGGACAGCTCGCGTTCGAGAAGCTCTCCCAAGTTCGATTTTGCGATCACCCAATCGCCCCACGGTTGCGGTTCGGTTCGCGCGACCGGGAGCATCCGCACGTAGCAGAACGGGCATCCGCCCGCCGCGCCGAATGCGCATCCGACATAGGGATTGAGCGAGAAGGCGAACCCCTTGAGAAATCCGCCCGTCGGCGTGAGCGCGCGGCCGGCCGGCCTCATGATGTAGCGCCGGGCCGCCATTCACAAACTGAGCGACTGCCGCATCGGAATAAGAATCGCTCCGCGCGCGGGCCGAGGCAAGGTGGGATTGCCGCACCGGGACCGACGGTTGACATGGCGCAGCGCGATGGACAAAGTTGATCCCATGTGGCGGGCAGCAATCTGTTTAGGCGCGGCGCTCGTGCTGGCGTCCCCCTCCTTCTCGCACGCGCAGTACAATGACACCGACGTGCAGCATCCGAAGGAATACAACGACGAGGATTCGCAGCCGCTTTCGCTTGCCAGCTACGCGGTCTATCCGCTCGGATTCGCGCTCGAATGGCTGGTTGCGCGTCCGCTCCATTACGTGACCGGCGAATCGCCGCTGGCGCCCGCCTTCCGTCCGGCCGACAACACGGCTGGCCAGCCGGCTCCCGTGCTGCCAATTTACCCGGATTACAGCCTGTTGAGCGAACACGAAGCGGAGATGCCGCCGCAGGAGATCGTGATCCAACCGGGTGCTTCGGGGCAGACCTCGGTGTCGAGTGCCCCTGAACAACCGGTCGCGCCAGCGCCGACGATTCCACAGACGAAGCCGGCGCATCCGGCGGGCCAGCCCGCGTTGCAGTGAAGATTTACGCGCGCGCCGCATCGAAGCTTGGCGCGCCCGCGCGATAACGCAAGCGCGCGAGATTCTGCTACACTCGGCCCCAAACCGATCGCAAGGAGGCTCCCGCGATGCCTAAAATCAAGGCCGGCAACATCAATCTCAACTACGACATTTACGGTAGCGGCGAGCCGCTGCTGCTGATCATGGGCTTCGGGATGCCGGGGGCGGCGTGGCTGCCGTCGCTCCCGTTCCTCAGCGGATTCAAGTGCATCTACTTCGACAATCGCGGGACCGGGCTCAGCGACAAGCCCGACGGTCCCTATACGGTCCCCGACATGGCGGAGGACGCGAGCAATCTGCTCCGCGCGCTCGACATTCCAAAGGCGAAAGTGTTCGGGGTTTCGATGGGCGGGATGATTGCGCAGGAACTCACGATTCGCCATCCCGATCAGGTCGTCAAGGTCGTGCTGGGATGCACGATGCCGGGCGGGCCGAACGCGGTCATGGCGCCCATGAACGTCGTCGAAATGCTGATGACGGGTTCCAAGCTGATGGCCTCCGATCCCGAAAAGGCGTTCGATACGATGATGCCGGCGCTGGTGCCTCCCGCGTTCAGCGCGGCGCATCCGGAGATCAAGGCGATGATGCTGGCGGGAGCGAAGATGTTCCCGGCGACGCCGCCGGCAACGGCCGATCGCGCGATGGCGGGGATCGTGGGATTCAACGCTTACGATCGATTGCCGGAAATCAAATGCCCGGTGCTGATCGTTCACGGCGACAGCGACATCCTCGTTCCCACGGCGAATGCGGAAATCATCAAGAGCAGGATTCCTCAAGCGGAACTGTTCATCATCCCCGGCGCCGGCCATTTCTTTCAAGTGAGCGATCCGCCCGGAACGCATATGCGAATCGCCAACTGGCTGAAGGGGTAGGGGAGAAGCCGCTACCCGAAACCTCATCGAGGTTTCGGACTTCCCGGCTGATTAAAACAGAAAGCGCGAAAACCAGTTTGGTTTTCGCGGATATCCGGGTGGCACAGGCTTCAACCTTTGATGGTCCGGGCCGGAGCTTGAAAATCACTCTAAAAGTAACCTATGAACTCTTAAAAGAGATCGAGCAAGAAAGACCGTCCTGCGCGAGCCAGACGGTGCCAATCGGCTTCGTAAACCGGCGCTAACAGACACTCGAACGGAGGAACGACTTGTCCATGTCCAAGCTCAAGGAGAAAGTAGAAGAATTCGCTGAAATCGCCAAAGCGCTTCCGGAAAACCTTCAGGTCACCTGTTTCGAACTTCTGCTCAAAAACCACTTGGAAGGAACGGCTCCCCCGGCCATTCAACATAAGGCTTCGGTCCAGCAGTCACCTCAACCCGGACCCTTTCCCAGCATACCCACTACCCCACCTGCTGAAGAATCCGCGAAACAAGAGGACCTAAAGCTAGCCAATCTCCATGTCAAAGCGCGGAAATTCCTTGAGAAATACGGGGTTTCGGTCGACCAACTTAACAATCTGTATTTCAAGGAAGGCAACGATCTGAAGCCGCTCTATGAGGATCTCAAGACCACCAAGACCTCTGAAAGCCAGATTCGATTGACGCTGTTAATGGCACTTCAAAACGCCATCCCCACCGGGGAATTCGAGGCCAATATCGAAGTGGTCCGCGAGGAGTGCACTAGCAGGGTGCGGAAAAATGATCGCTTTTCGCTCCGCACCGAGGTAGATAGATAGGTGACCGTTGTGGGTTGAGGAGGAAGCGGGGATGCGCGGGACGGACGAGCAGCAGAGCGGGATGTTCAG
>JBOHWK010000083.1:0-2795 GCA_050736715.1 Binataceae bacterium (SeqCode)
CGATCGCGCAACTGAACCGCAAACCAACCCTCGAACAATCCATCCTAACGCTCCAAAAGGAAGCCAAGTTCTTGCTATTCAGCCATTTTTCCGCACCCTGCTAGCTCGAAATCGAATTGCTCGTACCAGCGGCGCGCCGCCTCGTCTTTCGCATGGACTACAATCGCGCGGATGCCCGCGATGCGGGCTGGCTGGTCCGCCGCTATCCGGCGACGGCGCGCTTTTGGGCCGGCGTAGTGGCGGCGGGGGTTTCCCGCTTTTGCGCGCGCTTCTTGGGCTTCTTCGCCGCGGTCTTTTCCTCGGCGCCGGTGAACTCGATAATCGAGAGCAGCGCGGCGTCGCCGCGCCGATGGCCCATTTTGACCACGCGGGTGTAGCCGCCGTTGCGATCCTTGAAGCGCGGCGCAATCTCGCCGAAGAGCTTCACCACCGCCTCATGCGATTGCATGAAGGCGAACGCACGCCGGCGCGCGGCGAGATCGCCCTGCTTGCCGAGCGTGACCATCCGGTCGGCGATCCGGCGGAGTTCCTTGGCCTTGGGATCGGTGGTGGTGATTTTTTCGTGGCGGATTAGCGCCAGCACCAGGTTCTTGAACAGCGCCTTGCGATGCGCCGAGGTGCGATTCAGCTTGCGGCCCTGATTTAGATGACGCATAAGAGTTCAACCACCAATTGCGCGGATTTCGGCGCGATTCAGCCCGCGGCCGGCTGGTTCTGCTCCCACATCCGTTCGAGTTCGGCGCGCGGCGGCAGATTATCCAGGCGCATTCCGAGCGACAGCCCCATGTCGGAGAGGACTTCCTTGACCTCGTTGAGCGACTTGCGGCCGAAGTTCTTGATCTTGAGCATATCCTGCTCGCTGCGCTGGACCAGTTCGCCGATATACTTGATGTCCGCGTTCTGGAGGCCGTTGAAGGCGCGAACCGAGATCGGCAGCCCCTCGACGGGGCGGTAGAGCGTTTCGCTGAGCGCGGGGCGCGCCGCCGCGCCCTCCTCCGCGCCGGCCGCCTCGGCGCCCTCTTCGGCGCCGGCGAAAATCGCCATCTGATCGCGCATCACGCGCGCGGCGTAGGTGATCGCGTCGCGGGGCGAAATCGATCCGTCGGTCCAGAGTTCGACGTTGAGCTTGTCGTAGTCGGTGCGCTGGCCGACGCGCGCGTTGGTGACGGTGAAATTGACCTTGCGCACGGGCGAGAATATGGCATCCAGGCGAATCGTCCCGATCGGCGGCGCTTCCGCCTCCTCGTCACCGTCATTAGCGCCGCGCTCGGCGGGCACGTAGCCGCGGCCGCGATCGACCACGATTTCCATTTCGATTTCCGCGCCCTTGTCGAGCGTGGCGATATGCCGGTCCGGGGTCAGGACTTCGAGGCTCGGGCCGCCGGTGATGTCCCGCGCGGTGACTTCCGCCTCGCCCTTGACCTTGAGCGCGGCCGTCAGGCGATCGCCCTCGTGCAGCCGCAGCCGCACTTCCTTGAGGTTGAGGACGATGTCGGTCACGTCCTCCTTGACCCCCGGCAGGGTCGAGAATTCGTGCAACACTCCCTTCATCCGGACTGCGGTAATCGCGTAGCCCGGTAGCGAGGAGAGCAGGACGCGCCGGAGCGCGTTGCCCACCGTAATGCCGTAGCCGCGTTCGAGCGGCTCCGCCGTGAACTTGCCGTAGGAGGGAGTGACCTCCTTCTCCTCGAATTCGACCGCTTTGGGTTTGATCAGGTCTCGCCAATCGTTGTGCATAGCCGTGTTCTTGTTTCCGATGGATTCTCCGGCGCCGCGCCGGCCCGCCGCGGGCCGCGCGGGACGCCAATCGGTTCTCCTTTGTTAGTTATTCCGCGTTACCTAGAATAGTGCTCGACGATCAGCTTCTCGCTAATCGGCATCGTCAATTCAGCGCGCGCCGGCAGCGACCGGAGCGAGCCGCGGAACTGTTCGCGTTCAAGCGCAATCCAGGGCGGCACGCCGCGCCGCTGCGCCAACTCGATCGCCTCGACGATCACTTTTTTCGTGCGGCTCGCCTCGACCACCCCGATCGTGTCGCCAGCCGCGGCCAGCTTCGAGGGAATCGTGACCCGCTTGCCGTTAACCATGATATGGCCGTGGCGGACGATCTGGCGCGCCTGCGCGAGCGAGGTGGCAAAGCCGAGCCGGTACACGAGGTTATCGAGCCGGCGTTCGAGCAGGATTAGGAGGTTTTCGCCGGTAATCCCGGGCATCCGCTCCGCCATCTCGAAGTAGCGGGCGAACTGCTTCTCCATCAGGCCGTAAATTCGCTTGACCTTCTGCTTTTCGCGCAGCCGGATGGCGAATTCCGAGAAGCGGGTGCGCGCCTGCCCGTGCGCTCCGGGCGGATAATTGCGCCGCTCGATCGCGCACTTGTCGCTGTAGCACCGCTCGCCCTTGAGAAAGAGCTTCAGTCCTTCGCGCCGACACATCCGGCATACCGATCCTAGATTTCTAGCCACGTTGGCCCGTCCTTTTCGTGTCCATCAAACTCTGCGCCGCTTCGGCGGGCGGCATCCGTTGTGCGGGATCGGGGTTACGTCCCGAATCGAGATTACGCCCAATCCCGTGGCCTGCAACGCGCGAATCGCCGATTCGCGTCCGCCGCCGGGACCGTTGAGATGGACCACCACCGCGCGCATTCCCACTTCCGATACTTTTTTCGCGCACGCCTCGGCGGCCATCTGCTCCGCGAACGGCGTTCCCTTGCGCGATCCTTTGAATCCCACCGATCCGGCGCTGGCCCAGGCCACCACGGTGCCCTGCTGATCGGTGATCGTCACGATCGTGTTGTT
>JBOHWK010000084.1:0-28885 GCA_050736715.1 Binataceae bacterium (SeqCode)
GTCACATCCTGGGGGTGGAGTAGCTCCCAAGGGTTCGGCTGTTCGCCGATTAAAGTGGCACGCGAGCTGGGTTCAGAACGTCGTGAGACAGTTCGGTCCCTATCCGCCGTGGGCGAAGGATACTTGAAGGAAGCTGTCCTTAGTACGAGAGGACCGGGACGGACGCACCTCTGGTGTACCGGTTGTGGCGCCAGCCGCATCGCCGGGTAGCCATGTGCGGAAGGGATAACCACTGAAAGCATATAAGTGGGAAGCCCACCCTGAGATTAGGTATCCCGATCGTAAGATCCTAAAGGCCCCTTCTAGACCAGGAGGTTGATAGGCCGGAGGTGGAAGCGCCGTAAGGCGTGAAGCTGACCGGTACTAATTGGCCGTGCGGCTTGACCACTAATTATCTCTCTTCTCCACGAATTGAGATAATCGCCGAACCCGAACCGGAGTTCATATCGCTAGCCGGATCGGACGGCATAAGGCTGAGTCGCAGACAAGGCTCGAACACTCGCTTGAAGACCCTACCTATTCAGTTGTCGGAAATTTCCGGCTCCAGATCCACCTTTCCTCCCCTCTCCATTTATGGGGAGGGGTTGGGGGAGGGGTCTTCTGGGAGCCACCAAGTTTCCGGTCGCCATGGCGAAGGGGACACACCCGATCCCATCCCGAACTCGGCAGTTAAGCCCTTCAGCGCCGATGGTACTGTGGCCGTAGGCGCCACGGGAGAGTAGGACGCGGCCGGGATCTCTCAACGGGGCGGAAGCACCAATGCTTCCGCCCCGTTTATTTTTCGCTGGATCGTCAATAGGCGCTAGTTTACGAATGAGATTCCTGAAAGGATTGAGGTTATTCCCATCTAGCCGCGAGGCCGCGAGCGCGATTCCGGTGGAGGGCCTTGACCGCAGGTCATCTCACCCCCATAATGGGGGTAGTGGAGAAGTTTAAGCCGCACTTTCCGCTCACTGACATCAAAGCGGCTTTTGCCGATCCGGCAAGATTGAACCGTTCTTTTGCGTCAAAACAAGGCGGGGACGCGCTCATGATGGACGATGAAGCGGTGATCGCCGTGATTCAATCGCTGAAGGCCGCCGACTTCGAAAAGTCGATGACCTCGTATGCCAATCCGCGGATTTGGCAGGACGTTTACCGGCCCAAGGCCGGCGGAAAGGAACTGTACGTGAAATTCACCCTCGACGCGATGAACGCATTATTCCCGATCGGCTTCAAGGAGGCGTGAACAATGGCAAAGAACCCAAGGAATTATCCGGCAACGATGGCCAGTCCGGAAAGCGGGCGGCCGATGGTTCGCGGCGAGAAGCTGGTCTCTTTGCGGGTTGACGGCAAGACCTTCCACTACCGCCAGCCCGGATGGTGGTGTTCCCTGGACGACCCGAACGACTTCGAAGGCCAGTTGGTCGATGCGGACAATCTGGTGGCGGAGATGGCGCGCCGAACCGCCGAGGCAATGGCCAGGGGAGAATCGTTTACTCCGCTCCTCATCCGCGCCATCCGCATCCATTGTGGGCTGTCGCAGCGCGAGGCCGGCCTGGTGTTCGGAACGGGAGAAAAGTCGTTTGAAAAATACGAGAGCGGCCAAATCCGTCCTTCGGAGCCGACCAAGCGGCTGCTCTGGCTGGCGATGAAACGCCCGGAGTTGTTCACTAAGCGCGGGAAAGGCTCGCTCCGCAAGCCTGCGGAACTGGATCCGCAATCGATCCGCCGCGTCATTCGCCAAGCACACCTCGACCGGTTTTATGCGCCAATGTTCGCACGGGGATGAAGCGAGAGCCGCTATAGCTTCAGCGCCGATGGTACTGTGGCCGTAGGCGCCACGAGAGAGTAGGACGCGGCCGGGATCTCTCACGGGGCGGAAGCATCGATGCTTCCGCCCCCGTTACTTTTGGGGTATGATACGCGCTGATTCTGTAGGCGGTTGAATCATGCAAAGTCACAGCGGAAAGGATCCTGCCGGCGGACCCGATCCGGCCGCCGTGAAAGCTTTCGCGTCGGCCGTTCGCGGCAAAGTGATAGATCCGTCCGACAAGGCGTACGAATCGGCGCGCAAGGTGTACAACGCGACGATCGATCGGCGGCCCGCGCTAATCGTGCGATGCGCCGACGTGGCCGACGTGATCGCGTGTGTGGGCTTCGCGCGCGAGCATTCGATGCCGCTTGCGATCCGAGCCGGCAGTCACAGCGTGCCCGGATTCGGCACGTGCGACGGCGGCGTGGTCGCCGACTTGTCTCCGATGAAGGGCATCCGCGTCGATCCCGCGCGGCGCGTCGCGCGGGTCCAAACGGGATGCACGTGGGGCGACTTTGACCACGCCACGCATCCGTTCGGGCTTGCGACTCCCGGCGGCGTCATCTCCACCACGGGAGTTTCCGGCCTCACGCTCGGGGGCGGATTCGGATATCTGACCCGGCGCTATGGATTGTCCTGTGACAATTTGATTTCCGCCGACGTGGTGACCGCTGACGGCAGCTTACTCACGGCAAGCGCCACCGAGCGCCCGGATTTGTATTGGGCGCTGCGCGGGGGAGGCGGAAACTTCGGCGTCGTCACGTCGATGGAATTTCGGCTGCATCCGGTGAGCACGGTATTCGCCGGACCGATTCTTTATCCTTTGGATCGGGCCGCCGGCGTGCTGCGGCTGTTTCGGGATTTTATGGCGAAAGCGCCGCGCGAGGTTAGCGCGTTCTTCGCATTTCTGATTGTCCCTTCCGCACCGCCCTTTCCCGAGCCTTTACACGGCAAGACCGTATGCGGGATCGTGTTTGTCTATTGCGGCGATCCCGCCGCGGGTGAATCGGCGGCGCGGCCGCTCCTGGAATTCGGCCCGCTGGCGTTCGCCCATCTGGGTCCGGCGCCGTACCCGGCGGTTCAATCGATGTTCGATCCGCTGCTTCCTCCCGGTCTGCATCACTATTGGAAGGCCGATTTCGTAAACGAACTGACGGATGAAGTAATCGCCGCGCACGTGAAGTACGGGCCGGACATTCCCACGATCAATTCCGCTCTCCACATCTACCCGCTCGATGGCGCGGTGCATGACGTTGCGCCGGTGGATACCGCATTTTCGTACCGGCGCGTGAGATTTACGCACATTATCGCTGGCGTCAGCCCCGATCCGGCGCCGATGCCAACGTATCGCGACTGGGTGCGAACCTATTGGTCGGCATTGCATCCGCTGTCCGCGGGTGGCGCGTATGTGAATTTCCTAATGGACGACGAAGACGAGGAGCGCATTGTCGCGAGTTATCGGGAGAATTTCAGCCGTCTGGCAAAGGTCAAGAAAAAGTACGACCCGGGCAACCTGTTTCGCGTGAACCAGAACATCAAGCCCGCCGCAACATAGCAGTTCGCGCTTCCGGCAGGCTGCCCGCTCGTGGTAGTTTGAAAAGACGGTCCGGCGACTGGGGCAATTAGTTTTTCGGGTTTTGACATGCCGCTATACATGGACATCCATAACCTTCAGGGAGCAACCACGCTGGAGGTTGAGCAGGCGCACGCCGCCGACCTCGAGATCCAGGGGAAGTACGGCGTCAAATACGTGAAGTACTGGTTTAACGAAGGTCTGGGTAAGGCGTTCTGCCTCGTCGATGCGCCCGATCCGGAAACCGCGGAGAAGGTGCACCGCCAGGCGCACGGGCAAATCGCAGACAGAATAATCGAGGTCCAGCCAGAACTGGTGGACGCGTTCCTCGGTGGAGGAGAAACAGGTCCGACCGGAGTGATGTTCAGTCCCGCCACCGGCGGTAAGGAACGGGACCCCGCAATCCGGACGATTCTCTTCACCGATATTGTCGGTTCGACGAATGAGGCATTGGGCGACGAAGCGGGGATGGCGCTGCTCGACGTCCATAACACTATCGTCCGCAATGCTTTGGCGGAATTGGAAGGGCGCGAGGTAAAGCATACGGGCGACGGCATAATGGCCTCCTTTATGTCGGCCGCGGCCGCGGTGCGCTGCGCAACGCGGATTTTGGGCGGGCTGGCGAAGCATCGTGAGGAACACGGAGAGCATCCGGTCCGGGTGCGCATTGGCGCGGCGGCCGGCGAGCCGGTCGAGCGCGAGCACGATTTCTTCGGCGCGACGGTGCAAATGGCCGCGCGGCTCTGTTCCCACGCGGAGCCGGATCAGATTCTGGTGTCGAACGTGGTCGCCGAGTTGTGCGTCGGAAAGGGCCTTCCCTTCAAAGACATCGGCGATGTCGCCTTAAAAGGGTTCAGCCGCCCGGTTCGCGTTCACGCCGTCGAATGGGCCGCGGCGCGATAACGCCGCGCGAACGCGCATCGCTTCTCGCGGTGTGTGTGTGAGCCGATTAAGCAGCCGGCAGATTGCGCACGTGCAGGATTTCCCGCGGCTTGGCGGGACGCAGCCGATCGGCCTCCAGCGTCTCGACCGCCACCGTCTCGCCGCCGAGCGTCATGAATTCGACTTCGAAGGCGCGACCGCCGGGATGCACGTGTACCACCACGACCACATCGCCCGCTTCCAAGCCCGCGTTGGGGAGGTCCGCCAGCAGCACTACGCTATCGTGTTCTTGAATCATCGTTCCGTCAGGCCGAATGATGGGTGATCAAGCGCCATTGCGATAAGTATGGCGTCACGGGCCGGCCGTTCGCAAGGCTCTCATGCCCGGCTTGCCGATGCTTGAATCCCGCGCGTCGCGCCGGCTTGTACCTTCAGAATGACAACGCGAGTGGGTTGCACTGAGTCCATCCGTCGCGGCATCGCGCGCAACCGATCAATTAGGCAGCCGAAAGATCGCGCACGAGGAAATTTCGCAGCGGCGCACATATCGAATAGAGCGCCTCGGGCCGGGGATGAACCGGTTCATCCTTATCGAAAACGCGCGGAGGGGTTACAATGAAATCGGGCGTTTCCTAATGTGGTGTCCCGCAAATAACTTGAGGAAAGCGATCGTTTCTTCCCCCTTCCCGTTTCGGGAAGGGGGCGAGGGGGATAGGCGTGCGCGAAAGGAAAATACCCTCTCCCTATTCCCGCGTGGCACGAAAGTAGCGCGAGAGCACCGGCTATTTTCGTGCCATGCGGGGAAGCGTTTGAAGCTGCGTTCGCGACCTATCCCCCTAACCCCCTTTCCCAAGGGAAAGGGGGAAAGCGCGGCCGGAAGGTGCTCTTTGTTCTTGAAGAAATTTGCGGGACACCACACCAGATAAGAGTTAAACGGCATTCGGCCTCGTTAATGAAAAGGAAGGAAAAAATTTGAAAAGAAAGAAAAATTGCCGAACGAACCCAATTTCCCCAACGATTATCGGCATTTTTCCTTGGGCAACGGTTTTGTAGTGGCAGAATTGGGGCGTCGGCTGAATTCGGCATCTGCGCCTATTCGCCGAAATCCTGTAGTACGTAAGGCAGTAAGCGGAGGTAATCATGACGACCGACTACAATGAAGGGCACGTCGCCGAGCAGTACAAGAAAGCCAAGGAACAGCCCTGGCGATCGCGAGTCGAAACCTATTCCCTGATGAAGCTGATCGGCGACCTCAAAGGGAAGAAGGTCATGGACGCCGCATGCGGCGAGGGCCATCTCACTCGGCTGCTCGCTCAGGCCGGCGCGGCCAAGGTAACTGGATTCGACATATCGGAACGCATGATTGAGCTGGCCCGCGCGCAGGAAGCGAAGAGTCCGATGGGCATCGAGTATCTGGTCGAGGATGGCCGGACCGTCGTTCCGCAACAGGACTTCGATCTGGTCGCCGCCGCCTGGCTGTTGGTGTATGCGCACGATCGCGCGGAGCTGGCGCGCATGTGCCGAGGGATGGCGAGCCGGCTGAAATCCGGGGGCCGCTTCGTCACATTCACGACCAATCCGGGCGTTTACCACTTCCAGCAGCCGCCCGACTATCGGAAGTACGGCTTCGAGATGAAGCTGGCCGATCGTGTATTCGAAGGCGCGCCGATATTATGGCGGATTCACCTTGATGACGAGATACTGGACATCGAAAATTACTATCTGCCGATCGAGGCCTACGAGTCGGCATTCCGGGACGCGGGATTCCGCGATTTCACAGTTCACAAGCCGGAATTGTCTCCCGATCCTCACGGCAGCGATGATCGTTCCTACTGGGACGGCTTCATCAAGTATCCCGCCGCAATTCTGATGGACTGCATCAGGAAATGAGGGCCCCCGCGGCAGTCTGCTTTTCTAGCGGCGGGTTCTTATCGCCCGGGCGGAGGCATCGATGCTTCCGCCCCCGGTTCATTTGCCGCATTCATCGAGACCGCCATCACTCAATAATGCTTTGCCGGGGCGTAGGGGCCGCCG
Organism: Binataceae bacterium (SeqCode); assembly: GCA_050736715.1. Lineage (GTDB taxonomy): Bacteria > Desulfobacterota > Binatia > Binatales > Binataceae > Binatus. The sequence continues at coordinate 6,285 of JBOHWK010000084.1, forward strand.
CCGAGTTGCGTGCCCGTCACCTCGAAGTTCCGTCCGAGCGACGTGTACAGGCCGCGTACGGTGAGCGTCTGGCCCGGATCGATCTTCTTGAACACGCTTTCGTCAAGACCGACGACCATGAAATTCGGCTGGTAAAAGTTGACCTGTTGCCATACATCGCTCCAATGGACTTTGCCCATCGGGTCGTTAACCCAGGCATCCTTGAGCACGAAGCGATAGGTCTTGCCCTTGACGCCCATCGTAACCGTTTGGCGGTTACCGTAGATTTGGCCGGGTGCCGGCTTGGCCACCACGATCGTCGTGGCGAGCGGAATGCCCATCCGCGGCAATTGCGCTGCGGCGCGCGGCGGCGCAATCGCCGTGGTGGCGACAACCACGGCCGCGAGTATTCCAATTCCTGCGATCGATCCGCGCATCGGTTCATCCCTCCTCAAGACGCGCCCTAATCATAGGGGCGGCCTTCAATGCCGATCAACCCGAGGATTCGCGGCGGTTTCGATTCCGGGCCAACGGCGGTAAGATTGTCGCGCGGAAAGGACGGAGGTGGCGATGCGAATCTCACGAGTGCAAATCGCGGGGGCTGGAATTGTTCTTGCGGTGCTATGCGGGCCGCTCTCCGCGGGCGCCCAAGTGCCGGCGAAACCGCAATCGGCATCTTCGCCGGCCGCGGTTGCGCCGAAGGAAATCGCGCGTCGAGTCAAACCCGCCAACACCGCCGCCAAGCGCGCAAGCGCGAAAATCCCGCCGCCCGGAGTCAAGCCGGGCGACATCGTCACGAAATCCAACGCGGCGCTGGTGAAGAATCTCGTTAGCCCCGGCAATTACATATTGGTCAAGCAGGGGATGTCGATGGATATCGTCCCCACGCATAAGCTCGAATGGCCGCCGCCGTACAAGGCCGCGACGGAAAAGTATTCGGCGCAAGTCAGTCTCGTCCCTTCCGGCACGATTAAGGGCTACGTCGCGGGATTGCCGTTCCCGCTGGTCGATACCAACGATCCCCGCGCCGCGGACAAGATCATGTGGAATTTCAGCTATCGCCCGCTCTACAGCGACGATATCGACCTGCGCTACGGTGAGATCGCGAGCTACGGAAGCAACAGCACCGGCACGCCGCTCAGCTATTTCACCGTTGGCCACTTCGCCATCTACAACAACGTCGGCCGCATCGACGTGCCGCCGATCCCAACCGACCCCGACGCCAAGGCGAGCGGCGTCCGGATGCGCTTTGGCTATTACCCGTTCCTGGAACCCTCGATGATGCGCGGCTTCGGGCTGATCGGGATGCGCTACCTGAGTCCCACCGAGGAGGACAACGTCTGGGTCTTCAATCCGGAGACGCGCCGATTGCGCCGCCTGTCGCCCGCGCTCCTGTCCGACGCAATCGCGATGCTGCCGGGATTCAGCGGAATCGGCGGGGCGGGCGGCGGCGGAATGTCGGCGGGCGGGCTGGGGGCTGCTTCGGCGGGCGGCGCCGAAGCCAACACGATCGATCCCGATTCATTTTTCGGCTTTTCGGCGAAGGTCGAGGATTTCACTTACAAATTTCTGGGCGAAAGGCCGATGCTCGCGTCGGTCGATGCGATCCATTCGCCGGAGACCGGATGCCCCCACGACGGCAACCGCAGCATCTGCCCCGAAGATTGGGAAATGCGCGATCTGTACGTGATTCAGGCCGACTCCAAGCCCGGCATCGACGCGACCATTCCGCGCCGCATCCTCTATATCGACTCCGAGGACTGGTTCGTGACCGCCACGGATCAGTACGACCGCGGCGGCAAGCTGTGGAAGACGATCGCGATCTTCAACACTTACCGCGACCGGCCGGTGCCCGACGCACAAATCGCGATCTATCCCTACCAGCGGATATTTCAGTTGGCGCTCGTCGATGAGGACGTGCAGAGCGGCTACAGTTCGGTGGTGTACATGCCGGGACCGCATTCGCCGGAACGCGAATGCTGGTACATCGACATGGGCGTGGTGGACAACCAGTTTTTCTCCCTGCGCGCGATGGCCAACGCGGGCCATTAGCGGAGGGCGATGTTGCACAGCCTTCCAACCATCGGCGCTTATCTCCGCTTTGATTCAGCGGATGGCCGCGGTTACGAGGCTTTGCTGAGCGGCACCGGTTGCGATTCGGCAGGTTCGGGGCGGGCGGCGTAGCGGCCGAGGAATCCCGTCGTGAAGCGGCCCGCGCAGAATTCGGGATCGTGCAGAATCTTCAAATGGAGCGGCAGGTTGGTCTTGATGCCGTCGATTACGTATTCCCGGATCGCGGCGCGGCCGCGCGCGATCGCCTCCGCGCGCGTCTCCGCGTGAACGATGAGCTTTGCGATTAGCGGATCGTAATGGACCGGCACGCGGTAGCCGTCGTAGAGCGCGGTTTCGACCCGCACTCCCAATCCCCCCGGCGCATGATGATTGCTTACGACGCCGGGAGACGGGATGCCGGAGCTGGGGTCCTCGGCATAGACGCGGAATTCGATCGCGGCGCCGTGAAATTCAATTTGCTTCTGCTTGAGCGTTAGCGCGCGGCCCATCGCGATCCTGATGCTCTCCTTCACCAGGTCCACGCCGGTGACCATCTCGGTGACGCCGTGCTCGACCTGAATGCGGGTGTTCATCTCGATGAAGTAAAATTCACCGCTGTCCGCGAGCAAAAACTCGACCGTCCCGACGTTGGAGTAGCCGACGACCTCCGCGGCGCGCACCGCCGCCTTGCCCATCTTGGCGCGCAGCCGCGCGGTCATGATCGGGCACGGCGATTCCTCGATTACCTTCTGATGGCGGCGCTGGATCGAGCAATCGCGCTCGCCGAGATGGATCGCGTTGCGGTTGCCGTCGGCCAAAATCTGAAATTCGACGTGGCGCGCGCGCTCCAGGTATTTTTCCAGATACATTTTGCGCGAGGCGAACGCCGCGTCCGATTCCGCCTGCGCGATTGGAAAGAAGCGAGCGAGTTCCGCACCGTCGCGCGCGATGCGCATCCCCTTGCCGCCGCCGCCCGCCGCCGCCTTGATCAGAATCGGATAGCCGAGCCGCTTGGCGTCGGCCTGCGCCGCGCGCAGCTCGCTCACACCCATCCCTTCGCTGCCGGGCAGGACCGGGACTCCCGCGCGCTGCATGATTCGCCGCGCGCGCGGCTTGTCGCCCATGACCCGGATATGGCGCGCGCGCGGACCGACGAAGTTGATGCCCGAACGCTCGCACGCCTCGGCGAAATCGCCGTTCTCGGAGAGGAAGCCGTAGCCGGGATGGAGCGCGTCGGCGCCGAACGCCGTTGCCGCGCTCAGGATCGCCGGGATGTTGAGGTAGCTGTCCGCGGCCGCGGGCGGCCCGATGCAGACCGATTCGTCGGCCATCCGCACGTGGAGGGCATCCTTGTCGGCGGTGGAATAGACGGCAACCGTCGCGATTCCCAATTCGCGGCACGCCCGGACGATCCGGATCGCAATCGTGCCGCGATTGGCGACTAGCAATTTCTTGAACATGCCCCTATTCCACTTCGAGGATCATCAATGGCTGTCCGTATTCGACCGGCTGTCCGTTCTCCGCGATGATTCTGACGACGCGGCCGGCCGCGGGCGACTCGATCTCGTTCATCATCTTCATCGCCTCGACGATGCAAAGCGGCTGGCCCTTGCGCACCTGCGCGCCCTCCTCGACAAAGGGAGTGGCATCGGGCGTGGCGGCCCGGTAAAACGTGCCGACCATCGGGCTTTCGATTAGCTTCTGATTCGGCGCGAGCTCGATTCCGCCCGGCGCGGCCTTCTCGCCGCCCGATTCGGATTTTGCCTCGACGTGGCGTTTTGACGCGATTGCGATCGGCACGGCCGCCGCGCGATTGCCCGCGTCTGCCTCGCCGCCGCCGGCGGTCCCGCGGACCAGTCGCACCTTGCCCTTCTTGTCCTCGATCTCAAGTTCGGTTAGTCCATACTCGCGCATCAGGGCGAGCAAAGTTTTGATTTCGCGCGCTTCCATCGGCCCTCCCTGTCGTGTCAGGTGCGAAGCTTTTCCAATCGGCCTTAAGTTCGCGCTGCGCCGCATCGCCTATTCGCTTCTAAGCTCGGCCGATTCCACCACGGCGCGGGCGGCGCGCAGCGCGAGCCGGTAGCTCTCCGCGCCGAAGCCCATGATTCTGCCGTGGGCGATATCGGCGATGAGCGAGCGATGGCGGAAGCGCTCGCGCTTGTACACGTTCGACAGGTGTACTTCGATCACCGGAATTCCGACCGCCAGCACCGCATCGCGAATCGCGACGCTCGTGTGCGTGTAGCCGCCCGGATTCAGCAGCATTACATCGGCCCGCCCGCGCGCGGCCTGGATTCTATCGACGATCGCGCCCTCGCCGTTCGATTGAAATGTTTCGACCTTCATTCCGAGTTCGCGTCCGAGCGCCTTCAGGTCCTTATCGATTTCGGCAAGCCGGATTCGACCGTAAACGCCCGGTTCGCGCTCGCCCAGCAGGTTGAGATTCGGGCCATGCACGACCAGTACGGATAACGGCGCCGCTGAAACTCCATTGGAGGACGCACCGTTGCGCGCCGCGCGTTTTGCACTTGCCGCCATCCCCACACTGCTCCTCACAGCATTGAATCGCACGGGGGATGATGGCGCAAGCGGCGGCTGTTGATGGATGGTTACGGAGCGTCAACAATTAGCCGCTATTTGTTACCGCAAGATTCGGAGTCGCGAGACTTCAGCGCCTCGTTATAAATTTCGCGGCGGGGACGGCCGGTTAGCAGTGCGAGCACGGCGCTGGCCTGCTTGAGGCTTAGTCCCAAGCCGCGCAGCGGCTCGATTGTGACGGGGTGCGCGGAGGTCGATGTCGGTTCCAGCGGCGCGCCTTCGACGACGATCGTCACCTCGCCGAGCGCCGGATTCGCGCGATAGCGGCGCGCCAATTCGCCGAGACCGCCGCGTGCGATTTCTTCGTAGGTTTTGGTAATCTCGCGGAGCACCGCCCCGCTGCGCGATTCGCCGAAAACCGCCGTCATCTCCTCTAGCGTGGGAGCCAGGCGACGGGCGGCCTCGTAAAAGACCATCGTGCGCGGCTCGGCGCGAAGCGCTTCGAGCGCCTTGCGGCGGGCCGCGCCGCGCGGCGGAAGGAATCCCTCGAACGCGAAGCGATTCGTCGCGATTCCGGCGACCGATAATGCCGCGATCGCCGCCGACGCGCCCGGGACCGCTTCGACTCGCGCGCCCGCCTCGATCGCGGCGCGAACCAGCTTGAAGCCGGGATCGGAAATCGCTGGAGTTCCGGCGTCGGTGACGAGGGCGATTTTCGCACCCGCGCGTAATCGTTCGATCAATTCCGGAATGCGCCGTTCCTCGTTGTGCTCGAAGTAGCTGATCGTGGGCGTAGCGATTCCAAGACCCGCGAGCATTCTGCCGGTGCGGCGCGTGTCCTCGCACGCGATCAGATCGGCCTCGCGCAGTGTGAGGATCGCGCGTGCGGAGAGGTCGCCGGGATTACCGATCGGCGTCGCTACAACGCGGAGGCAGCCGGTAGCGGCCACCTGTTTATCGGCGGCCGGACTCATTAAAATCGACGCCAGCCGAACGGCGGATTGCGATGGCGGAATCAAAGGGCAAAGCGGTTCTCCTGATCTCGTGCCTCGACCGGCCGGGCATAATCGCCCGCGTCGCCGGCCATCTGTTCACACTGGGCTGCAACATTATCACGTCCGACCAGTACGCCGACGACGAGGACGGCCACTTTTTCTGGCGCATCTATCTGGATAGCTTGCGGCTGCCGATCGCGGAATTGTCGAAAGAACTCGACGCGGCCGTGCCGCCGCTCCTGCCGTGGGATAACCTCCACTGGCAACTGTTCGATGCCGCCCGGCGCGACCGAATCGTCGTGATGGCGTCGCGGCTACCGCATTGCATGATGGACCTGCTGTCGCGCTATCGCTTCGGCGAACTGGACGGGGACATCGTGGGCGTGGTCAGCAACCACGAGGAATTGGAGCCGCTTGCGCGGCCGTTCGAGGTTCCATTCACGGTGATTCCGGTACTGAAGGACAATAAAGCCGAGGCTGAAGCGGCGCTACTCAAACGGCTGGAGGAGCTTGATGCCGACACTGTTGTGCTGGCGCGCTACATGCAGGTGCTGTCGGGCGATTTCCTGCGCGCGTGGCGGAAGCCGATCGTCAATATCCATCATAGTTTCCTGCCCGCGTTTGCCGGGCAGCGTCCGCACAAGCAGGCGCACGATCGCGGAGTCAAGCTGATCGGCGCGACGGCCCATTACGTGACCGAAGAATTGGACGCCGGCCCGATTATCGCGCAGGCGGCGACGCCGGTCACCCATCGCGACACGGTCGCCGACCTGGCGCGCAAGGGCAAAGACCTCGAAGTGATGGTCTTAGCGAAGGCCGTCCGCGCGCACCTGAAGAAGCAGGTAATCGTGCATCGCAACCGCACGATCGTGTTCGAGTAGAGCGAAGGATGCCGGTTGGGCAGTTCTAATAAGGCGTACCGTCGCGATGCGTGAACGGCGCGGACTTTCCACGACCGGTAAATATCATATCGATATCCGAGTAGTATCCCACGTCCTCCGGAATGCGCGCGCCTATTTCAAGGACCTGCGCATCGGCGGCCGAGCGGTTCTGAAGGCAATGGCCATTGGAATCGCCCGCCTTGAAACCGGCGGCGTCACCGGCGTGTAAAAGCTCCTCGCCGCCATCTGTCACGAGAACCACCTCGCCGCTCAGCACGTGGATAAACTCATCTTCGTGGGTGTGCCAGTGCCGCTGGCTCGACCAGGCTCCGGGCGGCAGGCGCAGGAGGTTGACGCCGAATTGCGCCAGGCCGGCCGCGTCACCAAGCCGCCGCCGCTCCCGCTTGCGGCACGGTTCGTCGAACGGGGCCGGGTAGCCGGTGCCGATAACGGGCGGAATTGCTCTTGGATCGATGCGCTTTTTCATGCCTCTCTCCTAAACAGCGTCTAACAGATTGAGGGTGTACGGCTAATTGCAATCTAGTCAAGGCGGGCCTCCGTATGGTCGCAAGGCACGGACCGAAAAAATTTGCAATCGCGCATCGCGCTTGCAAGCGGCGCGCCCGCCGATGATAATCCTTTCTCGTAGTGCCGATGACTGGCGGACACCAGAACGATTTCTACGACGCCGAGCCGCCGCAGGCGTCGCGGGAACTCGCGGAGTTGCGTACCGGGCGCGATTACGCCGCGCCGTTCTCAGTTGTGCGCCGCCGCGTGATCGACGACCTCCAGGAGGGCAAGGAGACGATCGATGCCACCGTGGTAATCCGCGTCGGCGACAAGGAGGTTACCGAGGCGGCCTCGGGCGTCGGCGTGGTCCACGCCCTCGATGTCGCGCTGCGCAAGGCGCTGCTCAAGTATTTCCCGTTTCTCGAATCGGTGCGCGTGACCGAGACCTACACCCACGCCAGCGGCGAATCGACCGAGGCCGAAGTCGTCTCGGTCAAGAAATTCACCGACGGCAATACCGCTTGGAGCACGCTCGCCAAATCGGCCAATACGGTGGAGGCGGGATGGCGCTCGCTGCTCGACGGCTACGAATGGCGCATCTACACCGAAAGCGTACGATTGCGCCGGATGGGCGGCGATCCGCGCCTGTCGCGCCGCTGATCGATGAGCGCATCGAAGATTACAATCGGCACCGGAAAGGCGGCGCCCGGCCGCCTCGCGATCCTCTACGACGGCGGATGCGAGATGTGCCGGACCGCGCTGGACGGCATCCGCACCTTCGACAACTCCGGCCTGATCGACGCGATCGACTTGAACAGCGAGGCTGCGCGCGAGCATTTTCCCGATTTGACCCGCGAGCATCTGCTTGAGGAGTTGCACGCGGTGGACGGCCACGGCCGGGTGTTTCGCGGCGCGCGCGCGATTAACGAAGTCCTCCGCCGCCAGCACGGATGGAAGGGTCTCATCGCATATCTTTGGTACGTTCCCGGCTATGCGTGGCTCGCCGACCGCCAATACAAGCGGATATCATCCACGCGGCATAGGCGCGACGCGCTCGGCCGCCTGAAAAAACGGACGGTAGCCAAGGCCGAGGAATTATCCGCCGGTCCCGCGAATCCCACGAATTGACAATTCGCTTTCCGCGCGATCGGCGCGGCCCGTTAGCCTCGAACATCGAGGGCCGCCATTCCCTCGCCCCGCGCCGCCGCAATCAGCCGCTCGTCGGATGCGACCATCTGGATGGTTTCTCTGAGTTGTTCCTGCAAGCGCATCGCGGAGGCGAGGTGGATCGCGTCGAAGCCGCGCAAAGGATGGCGCCGCACCAAATCGCGGGTTAGCGCGAGGATGCGATCGGCAAGATCGACGCGCAGGCAGGCGCGCCAGTCCGAATCGAACGCGCGCGCCACCCTGCGATGGGCCGTGGGCGTCAGCGCGCCCTCGCGCAGCTTCCTTGCGAGGCCGGCATGGACTTCAGCGTACGCCACCTTGGAGGTTGCGATTTGGGGTTCCGCCACGATCAACGCTTCGACCGCCTTTGACCCCGGTTCCTCGACGAAGCGCTTGATTAGGGCGCTGGTATCGAAGTAATTCATCGCCGATCGGCAACGATTTCCGCCGAAAGCGGACGGCCCGCGGCTTTGATTCTACGGATGCGCGGCAATAGCCGCCGCTCCGGGGCGGCGATTTCTCCCGTGGCCGCCAGCGCCGCGATTTTCGCGTCGAGGCTGCTCCGCGTCCCGATCCGGCCGAGCGGTTGAATAACGGCGATGGGCCGGCCATGCTCGGTCACGATCACTTCCCGGTCCGCCTTGGCGAGTCTAAGGTACGAGGCGAGCCGATTCTTAAGTTCGCGCACTCCAACCTGAACCGCCGCTGACGATTTCATGTAGCCATTGTAGCCACATTTGGCGATGGAATCAATCCGCCGGGCCGGGGCGGGGGGCGGATGAAATCGGCGCAATCCGCGGATAGACTCTTTCCCCGTGAAGCCGTTCGTCATCTTCAATACGCTGTCGCGCAAGGCCGAGGGGTTTCATCCGCTCGCTTCGCCAGTTGTAACGCTCTACTCGTGCGGGCCGACCGTCTATCTGCCGCAGCATCTGGGGAATTTGCGGGCCTATGTCTTCGTCGATACTCTCCGCCGCGCGCTCGAATTCAACGGCTATAACGTCCGCCACGCGATGAATGTGACCGATGTCGGCCACCTGACCTCCGACGAGGATGCGGGCGAGGACAAGATCGAAAAGACCGCGCGCGAACAGGGGAAATCGCCGCTCGAGATCGCAAATTTCTACCTTGAGCAATTCAACCGCGATTGCGCTTCGCTCAATATCGAGCCGCCCGCCGTCCAATGCCGCGCGACCGATCATATTCCAGAAATGCTCGCGCTAATCGGGCGAATCGTCGAACGCGGCTACGGCTACGTCACGCCGTCGGGCGTCTATTTCGACGTGGAGAAATGGCGCGGGCCGGCGCAAATCGGCCGGCTTTCGCGCCAGCGCCTCGACGAGCAGCACGCGGGCCAGCGATTGGAGCATTCGCCCGACAAGAAAAGTCCGCACGATTTCGCGCTCTGGGTGCTCGGCCAGCCGGGCCATCTGATGCAATGGGACAGTCCGTGGGGACGCGGCTATCCCGGCTGGCACATCGAATGCTCCGCGATGTCGATGAAATACCTGGGCGAGACGATCGACCTTCACACCGGCGGAATCGATCACATTCCGATCCATCACGAGAACGAAATCGCGCAATCCGAAAGCGCGACCGGGGTGCCGTTCGTGCGGTATTTTGTCCACAACGCTTTTCTGATCGGAAAGGAGGGAACGAAGATCAGCAAGAGCGCCGGCAAGTTTCCGCTCTTGAGCGATCTGCCGCCGGCGGGAATCGATCCGCTCGCGTTTCGGATTTTCTGCCTAGGCGCGAAGTATCGATCCGAATTGGTGTACAGCGACGCGGGGTTGCACGCCGCGCAGCGCAACCTCGAATATTTCCGCGAATTTGCGCGCAACGTTCCGCGCGAGATGGAAGGAGCCGAGGCGCCGCAATGGACGGCGGAGCATCGCGAACGATTTCACGACGCGCTCAACAACGATCTCAACACGCCGCAGGCGCTTGCCGTTGCGCTGGAACTGATCGCGGAATCGTACCGCCGCAAGGACTTCGGCGCATGGCCGGCGCTTTGCGCGCTCGACGCGGCGCTGGGCCTCGGCCTCGCCGGCTATCGCGAGCGGGAAAGCGGCGCGGAATTTCCGCCGGACGTGCGCAGCACGATCGCTGAGCGCGACGCCGCCCGGCGCGCGAAGAACTTCAAGCGCGCCGACGAATTGCGCATGGAATTGGAAGCGCGCGGCATCGAGGTCAAGGACAACCGCGACGGCACCGCGATTTATCAGTCGCGCCGCCCCTGATTCAGTCGTTTGTGGAGCGATGGCAACTATTCAGGAACAACGTTATTCTGGTGCATAGATGCAAGCAGCAAAAGTGGCCGGAGCGTCGAGGTCGAAAGGCCGTTCCTATTTGGTCAAAGCCGTCTGGGACGGTGAAGCCGGAGTGTGGGTCGCCACTAGCGACGATGTGCCAGGTCTTGTCACCGAAGCCGCGAACGTCGATGCTCTCATCAAGAAACTGCGCGTGTTAATCCCGGAATTACTGGATGCGAATGGACGCATCCCGCGCCGCAACGGTAAACCTCTCGCCGAGGTCCCGTTCGAAGTCGTTGCGGAGTACCACGAGCGGCTTCGGCTGGATTCGTAAAAGCGGAACTGTTCCGCTTTGACAACGTGGTCCCATCCAGGAATCACTAATGCTCAGGCTCAATGCCTGAATCCGTGCCATGTCGCAAAGTTTTACGCCGGAACTAAAGCGAATCCTTAAGCGGGCCGGATGTGATTTTGTCCGCCACGGGAAAGGCGACCACGAGATTTGGTCGAGCCCGATCACCAACAAGCGATTTACTGTCGATGGAAAAATCTTGTCTCGGCATACCGCCAATGCGGTGCTTAAGGAAGCCGGGCTGCAGAAGACATTTTAGCTTACCAGTTATCGCCGCGTCCGGCGGGCGACCACGGCACGACCCGCATATCACGATCAATCTCCACTCCCTCAATGCGCAACAGCTTGGCCTTGGCCGACACTCCCCCGCCGTAATTTCCAAGCGAACCGTCGGATCGCACGACGCGATGGCAGGGCACGAATATCGGCACCGGATTCGACGCCATCGTGTTGCCGATCGCGCGCTGGCTGTCCGGATGGCCGATTGCGGCCGCCAGCGCCGCATACGAAATCACCGAACCGGGCGGCACCTTGCGCAATCGTTCCGAGGAGCGGCGCTGGAAATCGCTTTCGATCAAGCTCAGGTCCAGCGGGCGATCCATCTCGCTGAAATCGCCGCGCAAGTAACGCCGGATTTCCGCCGCAAATTTTCGCGCCGCCGGTTCGTTTTCCTCCAACTCGAATTTTCGCCGCAGCCGTTCGAGCGTGCGCTCGCCGGTTTCGACGTCAAGGAAATGAATCGCCGCGAGGCCGCGATCGCTTTCGGCGAAAAAAAGCCGCCCGATCGGAGACTCGATCTCGCCCACGCGGGCTTGCCTCCGCGCCGCGCGCAGGTGCCTGCCGATCAATGAGGGAGCGGATGGAATCGTGAATTTCTTTATCGCAGCCATGCAACGATCCATACCCCGGCGCGCAGTGCATTGACAATCGGCGCGGCTAGTCCTCTGTGGATAATTGGAACAATCGCTCGGCATTGGCGGCGACTTGCTCGCCGAGCGATTCCGGATCGGTTTCGCGAAGCTGCGCCAGCGTCTCCAGGGTGCGAATCACGTAGGCGGGTTCGTTGCGCTTTCCGCGATGCGGTTCCGGCGCAAGGTAGGGCGCGTCGGTCTCGACCATCACGCGATCGGCGGGGACGATTCGCGCGGCATCGCGGACTTGCGCCGCGGTCTTGAAGGTCAGGATTCCCGAAAACGAAATCGAAAATCCCAGCGCGAGAAATTCGCGCGCCGCCGCCGTATCGCCGCTGAAGCAATGAATCACGCCGCCATGCGGCGGCATCCCAACTTCGCGCACGATATCGACAACTCGCCGCTCGCCGTCGCGGCAATGAATCACGATCGGCTTGTTCAATTCCGCCGCGAGTTCCAGATGGCGCCGCAGCGCATCTTCCTGAGCGTCGGCGGGCGAATGCAGGTAATGGAAGTCCAGCCCGCTCTCTCCAATCGCCACGACGCGCGGAGATTTGGCAAGCTCGCGCAATTCCGCGATGCGCTCGCGGGTGCATTCCTTCGCGTCGTGGGGATGCACTCCCACGGCGGCGAAGACATTTGGATGGCGCTCGGCGATTTCGACCGTCAGCCGGTCGTTCTCGATTGGGCCGATCGCGCCGACCGATATCATCCGAACGACGCCCGCGTCGGCCGCGCGGGCAAGGACGCCTTCGACATCGCCGCGCAATTTCGCATCGGCGAGATGGCAATGCGTATCGACGACGGTCATTTCGGCTTTTCGATTCGCGGAAAGAGCGGAATAGGCGGCTTCACTCGATGCCCTTGTTCGAACACATTTCCCACTGTCGCCGCATCTACCTTTAGCAGCTCGAACAGCTTTCGCGCGGTGTTCGGCATGAACGGTTCGAGCGCGCCGGAAATCACGCCTAGACGCCAGAGTAGTTGGGCCAGAAACCATCCAACCTGCGGCAACTTCGCAGGATCTTTCGCGAGCGTGAACGGCGACGTTCTGACGATGTCTCTGTTCGCAACGTCGAGCGCGATCCATATTTGTTCCAGCGCGGTCTTGGAGTTGATCTCTTCGATTTCCTTGCCGAACCTGAGAACTTCGATTTTCTCGCCAACCCGTTCCGCGAAGAACGTTGCTGAAAAGCCGGGGAATAACTTCTCCTCGTCCGTAAGCGCCGCCGCACCGGCGTTGACGTCGCCGCCGAAGTAATTCTGCGCCATCGTGAGGACGCGGCTCACGAGATTTCCCAAGTTGTTGGCCAAGTCGGCGTTGTAGCGCTCGACGATGCGGTCCTCGGTGAAATCGCCGTCGAGGCCATAGACAAACTCGCGCAGCACGAAGTAGCGCAGCACGTCGGAGCCGTACTTCTTCGCCAGTTCGGCCGGATCGACGATATTGCCCGCGCTCTTCGATAACCGCGCGCCGCCGAAATTCAAAAAGCCGTGGACATTCAGGTGGCCGTAAATCGGCAATCCCGCCGCGAGCAGAATGGCAGGCCAATAGACCGCGTGCGTCTTCAGAATGTCCTTGCCGATAAAATGTTGCGTTACCGGGATCGTCTGCTTAAGCGCGTCCAAATTAGGGCCGGGAACTTCGCTGAAATAGGCGCAGAAGGCGTCGTACCAAACGTAGGTTACGTACTTGTTGTCGAAGGGAAGTTCGATTCCCCAATCGAGCCGCGATTTGGGTCGCGAGATGCACAGGTCTTCGAGCGGCTCGGCGAGCATCCGGAGCGCCTCGTTGCGGTAGCGTTCAGGCCGGATGAAATCCGCCTGTCCGTTGATTCGCTCAAGAATCTTCGCGCGAAACTTTTCCAGGTTGAGGAAATAGTTTCGCTCCCGAATCGTTTCGGTGGGAGTATTGTGTACGGGGCAGACGGTTCCGTTGACCAACTCCTTTTCCGTATAGAAGCGCTCGCATCCGACGCAGTACAGCCCTTCGTAATCCTTCGGGTAGATGTCGCCGGCATCATGCGTCCGCTTGAGCATCCATCGCACGAATTCCTTGTGCGCATCGTCGGTGGTGCGGACGAATTTCGTGTAGTCGATTTCGAGCAACGCGAACGTCTCCTTGAAGAGCGCGCTCGTCCGATCGACGAACTCCTTCGGCGAGAGGCCCGCCTTCGCCGCCGCGTCGCGATTTTTCTGGCCGTGCTCGTCGGTCCCGGTGACGAACGTCACATTGTCCGCGCCGAGCTTGCGCTTGTAATGGCGCGCGAACGCGTCGGCGGCGATCGCCTCGTAGGCGTGGCCGAGATGCGGCGGCCCGTTGCTGTAATGGATCGCCGTGGTGATATGGATGCGTTCCGCCATCGGGGAATAGAGGATACCGGCGCGCGCGCGCTGATGCGACCGGGCGGCGATAATTCGCCCCCTCGGCAATGAGCTTGAGTTCCCTTCTAATTATGACCATAATGACTATCATGACTATTTTAGGATGTGCGTCATGAACGCGAAAAGCTGGACGGTGGCGGAAGCCAAGGCGCGGTTCAGCCAGGTAATCGAGGACGCGCGATTGCGCGGACCGCAAACGATCACGCGCAACGGCCGTAAAGCCGCGGTCGTCGTCGCGGTGGACGAATGGGAACGCAAAACCAAGCGGGTCGGCAATCTGGCGGAATTTTTCGCCGCGTCTCCGCTGCGCGGCTCCGGCCTCCGGACGAAGCGCTCGAAAGCCGCGGCGCGTAAAATCGATCTGTGAATTTCCTGCTCGCCACCAACGTGGTTTCGGAATGGGTGAAGCCGCGGCCCAATCCGGGCGTGATCACGTGGCTCGCCGGCGCCGATGAGGATCGCATCTTCCTGAGCGTGATTACACTGGGCGAATTGCGCCACGGCATCGAACGGATGGCGGATGGGGCGCGGCGCAAGCGTCTGGAGGTTTGGCTGCGCGACGAACTGCCGCTTCGCTTTGAAGGCAGGATCGCCGCGATCGACGCCAAAATCGCGGATGCTTGGGGAAAATTGCTCGCGCGGGGTGAAGCCGCCGGTCGCCCGCTCGGCACTGTGGACGCATTGATAGCGGCCACAGCGAGCGTTGGCGGCATGAGCTTGGTCACGCGGAACACGGCGGATTTTCAAGCTTGGCTCCCCGCCATCGTGAATCCGTGGGTGGAAATTTGATGGGTGGAATCGGTCTGGCCCGGCACCGCGTCAGAGGCTCGCAGCGAACTCGGCGACGATGCATGCCAGATCGGCGGGCCGTTCGAGCGGCAGGTGATGGTGCGAATCGGGAATCGTGACCAGGCGCGCGCGCGGATTCGCTTCGCGCGCCTGTTCCGCCGCTTCCGCCGTCATGATGCGGCTGTGTTCGGCGCGCACCAACAGCAACGGCGTTTCGATTGCCGCAATCGCTTCGAGCACGTGCATTCCGTCACCGCCGAAGAAGCTCTCGCGGTCGAACTTTAGGGTCCAGCGCCCGTCCTCGGTTCGCGCGAAACTGCGCTCGGCGATTCGATGGAGGATTTCGGCGGGCACCGCGCCTTCTTCAGGCATCAGGCGAAAGCGCGCCTTCGCAGTATCGAAATCGGGATAGGTGACGGTTGGCAGCGCCCGCAGGCGGCGCAAATACCGATCTCTCGCGCGGCTCGAGACCACCGCGATGTCGATCGCGCCGACGCCGCGCGCGCGCGCCGGATGCATCCGCGCGAACGCCAGCACGCTCAAGCCGCCCATGCTGTGGCCCACGACGATCGGTGGCTCGCCAACCGAGACCGCGTGTTCGATAAGCCGCGCGATGTCGTTTGCGTAATCGTCGGGGGAATATGCGGCGGGCCGGACCCATTCGCTGTCGCCGTGTCCACGCTGATCGAGCGCGAGGAGCCGCAATTCGGATGGCATCGCGGCGGCAACCGGCTCCCACCACCAGGCGTTGGCGGAATTGCCGTGGATCAGCACGATCGTGCGGCGTCCCGCGGGATTCCATTCCAGGTAATGGAGGCGCGGCGCGCCGTGGAGCAAATGGCTATGCGGCGCGGTCATGGCAATTCGCTGAAGAAATCGCGCGGCACGCGAATTAGCGCCGCGAGATTATCGAGCAGGCGCATGATGGCACGAACCGGGAGTCTCCGCAGGACCGCCCTTCGGCGGCGCCACGCCTCACCACGGAATTTTTGGGAATGGCGAATCGTCACCTGGCGAAAGCTGCCGCATAGCGCGATCGTCCAAAACATTTGCTCATGACGCCGCCAAGTCCGCGCCGTGCGCGCCAAGGTTGTCGAGCGTCATGCCCTTGAACGGCGGTTCCGCCGCGGCCATCGCGGTAAAGAGTTCGCCGGCCGACTTCGTCCGTTCGATGCCGTCGAGCGCATGGCCGAGCCGGGCGATCGCCTCGACCGCCGGGAGCGCCTCGCCCGGCGGCGGAAACGCGGCGCGGATGCGTTGCACGCGGCCTTTGAAATTGGTGAAGCTGCCGTCGATTTCGGGATATGCGCCGATCGGCCAGACTTGGTTCGCCATTTGGCAGGTCGGATTCGCGTCGGTGGAGAGCACGAGCAGATAGTCGAGCGCGCCGAAGCGTTCCATGAACGCCGCCTCGCCCATCGCTCCGGCCAAGTCGGCGCGCAGCGCGATCAGCATCTTGAGCTTGCCCGCCGCCACCGCCTCCGCCATCGAATCGATCCCGTCCGCCGAAATGCCGAGCGCGGCCAGCCCGCGCGGGTTGGGATTCTTGTTCGCGCGCACGAGCAGCTTGTCGTCACCGCTCGCGCCGGGCGGAGAATAGTTCAGCGCCGCGATCCGATCCGATCCGATCGTCTCGCGGATCAATTGCTTGAGCGCAAAGGCTTCCTCGTTGGTGGCTTGCGCGCCGACGACCGCGCCGATCGCGTTCGCGCCATGCTCGCCGCCGATGCTTTTGATCGTCGCCGCCGCAGCCTGGATCGCGTCCGTCCAAGTCTGCGCGGCCAGTTCATCCTTCTGTTGAACGAGCGGACGGACCAGCCGCGACTCGGTCTGGAGCGCGGGGAAACCATGGCGTCCCTCGTCGCACATCCAATAGTGGTTCACATCCGGATTGAAGCGCGGCTTGAAGCGGTAGATGCGCCCCCGATGCTGATAGATGTCGATCGAGCAGCCGCGCTCGCATCCGGCGCACACCGAGGGCGTGCGATGCAGGTACCAGACGCGCATCCGGAAGCGGAAATCCTTTTCGGTCAGCGCGCCGACCGGGCAGATATCGACGATATTGCCCGCGTAATTGTTATCGACCGGCCGGCCGGGATTGATGTCGATGCGGACGTGATCGTTGCGCTCGAAAATGGCCAGTTCGTGGGTTTGCGAAACCTCGTCCAAAAATCGCGTGCATCGCGAGCACAGGATGCATCGCTCCTGATCGAGCATCACGCCCGAGCCGATGTCGATCGCCTTGCCCTTGTGATTTTTCTTGCCGAGCAGAAAGCGCGAAGGCTGGTCGTCGTAGTCCATGTAGTAGTCTTGGAGCTTGCACTCGCCGGCCTGATCGCAGACGGGACAATCGATCGGATGGTTGATCAGCAAAAATTCGAGCACCGCGCGCTGCGCCGCCTTGGCCTTGGCGCTCACGGTGTGGACTACCAGTCCCTCCGCCACGCGCGTGTTGCACGCAATTTGGAGTTTGGGCGCTTTTTCGACCTCGACCAGGCACATCCGGCAATTGCCGGGAATCGACAGCCCCGGATGAAAGCAATAGTGCGGAATCTCGATTCCGGCGCGTTCCGCCGCCTGAATCAGATTGTCCCCGCCGGGCGCGTCAATCTCTTTGCCGTCGATGGTGAGTTTGGGCATCGCCGGTTCCGCTTATGCCGCCGCCTGCGCGAGCTTGCCGGAATCGCTCTTGAAGGGACACCGGCCGAGCTTGACGTGCGCTTCGAATTCCTCGCGATATTTCGGCACGAAGCTCTTTACCGGCATCGAGAGGCTGTCGGCCAGCACGCAAATCGTGTTGCCTTCCATGTTGACGGCCACGTCGATGAGTACTTGCAGGTCCTCCATCTTGCCGCGCCCCGCTTCCAGATCGATGAGCAGTTTCTCGATCCAGCCGCATCCCTCGCGGCATGGCGTGCATTGGCCGCACGATTCGTGATGGTAAAAGTGCGCGATCGTCTTGAGCGTATCGACCATGCAGGTGTCCTCGTGCATCACCATCACGCCCGCGGTGCCCATGAGCGATCCAGCCGCGCGCACCGAATCGAAGTCCATGTTGACCTTGACGGCTTCCTCGGCGGTGAAAATTGGGAACGACGAACCGCCGGGGATGACGCCTTTCAGGTTCTTGCCGTCCAAGATTCCGCCGCCGGTGTCATAGATCAGGTTCTTCAGCGGAAAGCCCATCGGCAATTCGTACAGGCCCGGCTTATTGATGTGGCCCGACAGGCAGAAGAGCTTCGGCCCTGGACTTTTCTCCGGCCCGATCGATTTATACCAAGCGGCGCCGCGGTTAATTATGTGGGGAATGTTGGCGAGCGTCTCGACGTTGTTCACGACGGTGGGGCATCCGAACGCGCCCTGAATCGCGGGGAAGGGAGGACGATTGCGCGGGTAGCCGCGCTTGCCCTCCAGCGATTCGAGCAGGCCGGTCTCTTCGCCGCAAATATAGGCGCCGGCGCCGCGATGGGTGTATATGTCGAGATCGAAGTCCGACCCCATGATGCGCTTGCCCAGATAATTCTTCGCGTATGCCTCCGCGATCGCCTCGTCGAGCCGCGCCATCTGCACGGTGAATTCGCCGCGCAGATAGACGTAGGCGGTATGCGCACCGACCGCGCGCGCCGCGATCGCGATCCCTTCGAGGATTCCGTGCGGATCGTGCTCCAACTCGTAGCGATTGGCGAAGGTGCCCGGCTCGCTTTCGTCGGCGTTGCAGCAAAGATAGACGGGTTTCTGCGATTCCTTGGGAATGAAGCTCCATTTCACGCCGGTCGGAAAGGCGGCGCCGCCGCGCCCGCGCAGATTCGAACTTTTTACCTCGTCGATAATCTCCGCCGGCTTCATTTCCAACAGCGCCTTGCGCAGCGCCTGGTAGCCGCCATGAGCAACGTACACCCCAAGCTTGCGCAGCTCAGGGATGTCCAGCCAGCGGGTGAGGATGCGTTCCATCGCGATGTCCACGCTATCAGCCATCGGCGCTGGGGGTCAAGATTTCCTAATGGTACCGGCGATCTCGATGAAGAAATTTTGATTCGGATTGGGCAGGGTAAAGAAGGCGGCCCGCCAGTGTACCCGGCGGGCCGCGGGGCGGCAGATAAAATGTTAACCGGCCCGGCCGCGCTGTCGAAGGCGAGAACCTTGAGCCTCGTATACCGCGCCAAGGGCACCGAACACAACCAAGCCGCGGCGATTAAAGAGTTGCTCGGCAGGGGCGGGTGAATCGGTCTTAGCTGAGGCCGGCCGCGAGCGCTTCATCGACGGCGGCGATGTTGGTTCGGTGCGCCTGGGCCATCACCGTGAGCATCGCTTTGAGCCGCTCGTCGTTCAAATTAGGGAGTTGTTCTTCGATCTTGCGGATTATCCAGCGCTGTCCGCGATTGAGCAATTCGAGCTTGGCTTTGTAATCGGGAACCGCGCGCACTTTTTCGACGAAATCGCCGGTCTTGTTGGATGGGTTCCCGCCCAAGCGGCGGAGGTTGGCCCCAATTTCGCCGGCCCAATATCCCTCGTCGTGCCCAACCTTTTTTAGCAGCTCTTTTAATTCTGCCGATTTGGTGAGTTCCGTCAGTTCGTGCAGGACGCGGCCGCCCGCGCGCTCGGCTTCTTCAAGGGAATTGAGAAACGCCTCCTGATTCGGTTCCACAGCGCCAACCTCGATCGCTCATCTAGTCCCGCCGGCGCGGCTAGTTCCAGCCATCGCTCAACTGCCGGCGGGCAAGGCCATCAGCTTCTGTTTCTGGCCCTGGATTTTGCGCTGGAGCGCCATCAGGGCGTCGAGCACGCTTTCGGGGCGGGGCGGGCAGCCGGGCACGTACACATCGACCGGAACGATCCGGTCGATTCCGGGAATCGTCGCGTAGTTGTCGTAGAAACCGCCGCTCGACGCGCACGCACCGAACGCCATCACCCATTTCGGCTCCGCCATCTGGTCGTACACGCGGCGCAGAATCGGACCCTGCCGAACGGTGACCGTGCCGATTACCATCAGCAGATCGGCCTGGCGCGGAGTGAAGCGCGGCAGGAGCGCGCCGAAGCGGTCGATATCGTAGGGCGTGGTCGAAAGCGACATATATTCCATCGCGCAGCACGCGGTCGCGAACGGGTAGGGGAAGATCGAAAACTTGCGCGCCCATCCGATCGCCTTGTCGAGCCGGGTCAGCACGGCGGCGTCGGCGAGCATGACCTCGTCGCGCTTCGCATCGGAGCCATTGATTACCGTCTGGTTCATCGCTTCCACGTTATCAAGCATCGCCGCCCCCGGTCAACATTCGCTAATGATGCCGCGGTCAATGATGAAGCAAAACTTGAAAATGCGTCACAAAATTCTCCGGATGGCGGCGCGCGCTCCCGCAGGAAGCCGGATGTGGTTGTCCCCCGCCGGGCAAGGCGGCAGCGAGCAGCTAATATTGCCCGCCCGCATCGCCGCCGGTTGCGCAGCGATACCAAGGTCAGGGGGGCTGCAAGGCGAACTCCGCGCCGTTAAAGTGCGCCGCCGCGCCGGCGTTCGTGCACGTCGGCGCCGTTGGCGCGGCCGTGGTCGGGTTGAGGCCGTCAAAGGCGATGTCATTCTCGTTCAAGCCGGACAAGATGCCGGTTCCACCGCTGCCCACGATTTGCGCCGTGAGCGAATCGACCGGCGGGGCCGGCGCGGTGTAAGCGCCAGCGGTATTTCCGATCGAGCAGTGGAGGATTATCCGCTCGCAAGCTCGGTGTAGGGTCGCCATCGAGTTCAATGTGATGGTGCTCAGGCTCGCGTTCATTCCGCCGCCGACGGGGCCGACGCCGCCGGCGTTGTTCGGATCGACCGGTGTCGTGGTATCCACGCCGCTGTAGCACTGGATCCAGCCGGCCATTCCGTTGAAGCTTGGGCTAAGCGTCCAAGTGGCCGTCGTGCCACCCTCGGTTCCGGCCGCTCCGGTCGTCCCGACGCCGTACCAATACTCGAATAGTTCCTGGTTGTTGGTGCAATTGGCAGTATTGCAGAAGGCGCTGCCCTGGCGGATGTAGCTCCAGTGCGCCGGGGTTACGGTGACATTACTACCCGTGTTACCGGCGTTTTGGCCGTTGGTCGATTGGAGCGCGAACCCGGCGACGCAGATGTCGCCAGCCGTCACGGCCGCCGGAAAATTCAAGGTGACGGTAGTGGCTCCCGCCGTATTGCTGGTGGTCGTCGTTGCCGCCCCATCCGGCTCAGGCCCCGCACAGGAGGTGGCAGTCACCGTCGCGGTCGCGGTGGCTGTCGGCGTGGCGGTTTCGGTGGCAGTCACCGTCGCGGTCGTGGTAGCGGTCGGCGTCGCGGTCTCGGTGGCAGTCACCGTCGCAGTCGTGGTAGCGGTCGGCGTCGCGGTCGTGGTGGCAGTCACCGTCGCGGTCGTGGTGGCCGTCGGGGTTGCGGTTTCGGTGGCAGTGACCGTCGCGGTGGCAGTAGCCGTTGGGGTTGCGGTTTCGGTGGCAGTCGGAGTCGGTGTCGTCGTGGCGGTCGGAGTCGGCCGAACGCCGAGCGCGGCAATGCCCCGGGGACCGAACAATCCCGTGTTCGAGCCGGCGATGGTCGCGAACGGAGCGACATTGCCGTTGGCGCCGGGAGCGTAAACATAGACGGCGCCCGGAGCGCTGAAGCTCGTCACATAGATGCTCCCGCCCCAATCCACGGCGATTCCTTGGATTTCATCCAGTTGCGTGGCGGAGCCGCTGATGGTGGCGATCGGCGCAAGATCGACCGTGCCGGTGGTCTTTCCCAAAGCCGAATAGACCGTGACGCATCCGCTCGCGCTGGGGCCGCAAGAGTTGTTCGCCACATAGATTTTGCCGCTGGAAGCCACCGCAATGCCCGACGGCTGGCCCAGTCCCGTGAGCGGTCCGGTAATAGTGGCCGCCGGCGGCACGTCGCCGCTGCCGCCCGGTGAATAAACCGTGATGCTGCCTTCACCCGTGATTCCCCCCTCGAGGTTGGCCGCGTACACGTCCCCGCTCGAATCCACCGCAACGCCAACCGGATAAGCCAACCCGGTCGAGTCGCCAACGATAGTCTGGAGGGGTGGTTGGTTACCGGACTGGCCGGGTCCATAGACCGTGATGCTGCCGAAATAAGCCGCGCCGCCCTGGGTGTTCGCCACATAGACGTTTCCGCTGGAATCGACCGCAATGCCCTCGGGTTCCACCAGCCCGGTCATGGATCCGCCGAGCGCGCCGATGGGCGCCAGATTGCCGCCGCTGTCCGCCGCATAGATCGTAACGGTGCTGGCGTTGTAATTGGCGACGTAGATCGCGCCCGATGAGTCGGTCGCGATGCCGAATGGATAATCAAGATCGGTGTCGGGGCCGATGACGGCCGCACTTGGGTAAACATTGCCGTCTGCGGCGATCGGATAGATGGTCAAGCCGTCGATGTACGGGTTAGTCACGAAAACCCCCGACGCGGCGGCGGGGGATGCGGTCCCGGCCAGCTTCACACTTTGCCGGCGAAGCCTGGTCCGCCGGGAGCGGGCAACACCCGGCGCGGAGGTGATCGCCAGTTGCCCACTGACCTCTCCCGCCTCGATCGGACTGAATGCCACGCCGATTGTGCAACTCGCGCCGGCCGCAAGCGTTTGGCCGCTGCACGTGTCGCTTTCGAGGGTGAACCGGTCCGGCGGCGCCACGCCGGTGACCGAGATTGCGGCCGGCTTAGAATTCGAAATCGTGACCGGCTGCGGCGCCGAAGTCGTCCCAGCCGCGGTTGTTCCAAAGGAAAGCTTCTGCGGCGTAATCGTCAGGTTCGCCGCCCCCGCGCTCACCGGCGCCACCGC
>JBOHWK010000085.1:0-31894 GCA_050736715.1 Binataceae bacterium (SeqCode)
CTTTCTTTCCATCCTTGCTCTTGGCACTCTTGCTCATGGCGGCTTCCTCCTCTTACCCAACCCGATCTTCCGATCGGGCGAGGATAGCCGCCACTCAATTTTCAACAACCTTCAGGACATTGCCCGAATTGGTGGAAGCAGCCGCCGAAATGATCCAACAACGTTGGCAGCCGCAGCCAGCGCCGACTTGGGTAACTTGCGTGCCATCCCGCAATCATGCGGAGTTGGTCCCTGATTTTGCGCTCCGCTTGGCCACGCGGCTAAAATTGCCGTTCGTAACGGCAGTGACAAAAGTGCGTGACAACGAACAACAGAAATTACAACAGAACCGTTATCACCGATGCCACAACCTCGACGGCGTATTTTCTGTAACCGGCGACATTCCGAACGGGCCGGTCCTGCTGGTGGACGACATTGTGGATTCGTCTTGGACGATGACTGTAGTAGCTGCGCTGTTGCGCCGGGCCGGTAGCGGCCCGGTCTGGCCATTGGCGTTGGCCAGCACGAGCGGCCAAGATTGATAGAGATGAATTTTAGAGAACAGACTCAGGCAGTCCTGTTGCTGACCGCCTATTTTTCCAAGCCCATTAAAGGTGACCCGCGACCGCTGTCACCGACGGAGTGGGGGCGCTTCGCGCATTGGCTCAAAGAGCACGGCATCGCGCCTGAAGTCCTGCTCAGCGGCGATCTGTCGTGTGTACTGAACGGCTGGCTGGATCGGTCCATCACGCCGGAGAGGGTTGGGTACCTGCTGGGTCGAGCAGGCGCGTTAGGTCTCGCCTTGGAAAAGTGGCAGCGTGCCGGGTTATGGGTTTTAGTTCGTTCCGATCCGGACTATCCTGATCGGTTAAAGAAACGGCTTAGAACCGATTCGCCCCCGTTGCTTTTTGGATGCGGCAACCGGAATCTGCTCAATCGGGGTGGAATTGCGGCGGTTGGCTCACGCGAGGCGAGTGCGGACGATTTAGCATTCAGCGCGCAACTCGGTTGCGATGCCGCACTGCAGGGGTTTTCTGTTGTGTCCGGAGGCGCGCGAGGCATCGACGAGGCGGCAATGTTAGGAGCAATGCAACATGAAGGGACGGTCATAGGCGTTCTCTCCGACAGCCTGATGCGAGCCGCAACATCAGCCAAATATCGCGCCGGCTTGATGTCCAACAACGTGGTGTTGATTTCGCCTTTCTATCCCGAGGCCGGCTTTGACGTCGGCAACGCCATGTCGCGCAATAAGTACATCTACTGCCTGTCCGATGCGGCCATCGTGGTGTCGTCGAGTAAGGAAAGGGGCGGTACCTGGACCGGGGCCATCGAAAATCTGAATCGGGGCTGGGTGCCGCTATGGGTCAAACCGCACCCAGACACCGCCTCCGGCAATGCCGAGTTGGTGCGCCGCGGCGCGTGCTGGCTGCCAGACGGAGTTCTCGAATTGGCCGCGCTATCCGCGCCGCAGGAGGCGCGCCAATCAGTGCAAATGCCTGGGTTGTTTGATCGGCCGGCTCAATCATCGGAAGCGGCCAGTTCCAGTGGCGCCGATTCCCCACCTCAAGTCGAGGGGAGAAATTTTGCCGGAACTACTCACGAAAGCCGCTCCCAAGCGAAAGAGAGCGAAGCACCGGTCCAATCGAATCAAAATCCGGACGGTTCTGGTTCTTACGATCTATTCCTACATCGCCTGGAACTATCCGCCGAGAAGGCCCCCATTTCAGCGGATGAACTCTTGCGCGATCTAGGTATTGAGAAGGCTCAATTGCGCCTTTGGCTGAAGCGTGCTGTTGAGGAAGGATGCGCAATGAAATTACGGAAGCCGGTTCGCTATCAATGGCAACCACATCAGCCCAAGCAGGGCTCGATCTTCGGAGTTGAAGGCTGAGATTAGATTTTGCGTCCACGAAAGAGCTCTACCGGGTGGTAACGAAAGGGTGGTTGACGCGCCCGGTATTGTCCCCGGATTCAATTGCGCGAGGGTGGGCGCTGTATTAGGCTTTGGCGGGCCGCTTCCGCGCGGTTCTTGGACTTGCCATGCCTGACCCTGAAGCGATCGAATCGCGGCTGTCATCCTACCTCGGCGCGAAGATCGCACGGTTCGCCGTGCTCGCCAGCGGATGGGAAACCACCGTCTTTGAACTGATCCTCGAATCTCGCGCGGCGGCTTATCCCGCCATTCCGGTTGGCGTTCCTGTAGCATTGCGGCTGTATCAAGGCTCGCAGGCCGATGCGAAATGGCGGCGCGAGCACACCACGATCGATCGGCTGTCGGTGGCCGGCTATTGCGTGCCCCATCCTTACGTCTTCGAGCCGGACCATGACGCGCTGGGCGCGCCGTTCCTGATAATGCAACGGCTCGCGGGCGGCCCGCTGTTCGCGATCAAGAGTTTCCCGCGCGCCTTCCTGACCTTTTCGCTCGGCTTCTTCTCGTTCGTGCGCGAGCAGGTCCGGCTCCATCGCTTCGATCCCACCGCGCCCGGCCTGCGCGACATTCAGCCCGCCTACCTCGCTCCCAACGCCGCGACCGAGGCGCCGCTTTTAAGCCGCGTGCTCGCGATTATCGGCGAACGCGTCGAAACGGGACCGTTGCCGGGGTTGCGCGATGCGCTCCGCCGCGTCGCCGGGCGCGCGCCCGTATTCGAGACCGGGCGGTTGTCGCTCCTGCATCTGGATTACCACCCGATCAACGTGATCGTTAAAGGCCCGCGCGTTACC
Source organism: Binataceae bacterium (SeqCode) (assembly GCA_050736715.1). Taxonomy (GTDB): domain Bacteria; phylum Desulfobacterota; class Binatia; order Binatales; family Binataceae; genus Binatus. The sequence continues at coordinate 2,701 of JBOHWK010000085.1, forward strand.
GGCGTAATCGACTGGGTCAACGCCGACCGGGGCGACCGCCATCTCGACGCCGCGATGACCGCGGTGATTCTGTCGTCGTCCGCCCTGGAACAGCCGTGGTGGATGCGCGACAACGCGGCCGGCAACGGGCTGCGCGCCTCGTTCGCCGCGATGTACCTGCCGCTGTATCACGCGATGGCGCCGCTCGACTTCGAGCAATTCCGCTACTATCAGGCGGTCGCCGCGCTGCTGCGCCTTTCGATGATGGGAATGATGCGGACGCGCGGACCGGAGACGGTCGGCTTTCGTTCCGAAGCGATCTCCGAAGTCACGCCGGCGGTTGTCCGGCTGCTGACGCGCTACGCCACGCGCAAGAGCGGCACCGCGGTGGGACTCGACCTCGCCGCTCCGCAGCCGGCCTGACCAACGCGGGCGGGTACTGCCCTAATTCGGGGTCGGCGCTGAAAGCGCCGAAGGATACTAGCCCAGGGCAACGCCCTGGGTTTCCGGGCGAAGTGAGGAATCGCGCCCTGAAGGGGCGCGAGGAATCCTCCCGCCCCTTCAGGGCGGGAAGATTTTTGGTTCCGGTTACCCGGCGCGTTGCGCCGGGCTGATACCCTTCGGCGCTTTCAGCGCCGAGGACAAAGCAGGACACTACCCGCGCGCAGACCCGGTTGCATGAGGGCGGCGCGTCGTTTAGTCTGGACCGCGATGGAACAGAGCCGACAGGAACCCTCGACTGAATTCAGCGTTGACCGGCTGGAAGGCGTGAGTCTCGCCTACGAAGTTGTGCGCGGCGTCGGCGTCGCGCTCGGACTGGGCCTGCTATGGGGCCTCGAAATCGCGCGCGACGGATGGTTTCGGATTCTCGAGCGCGCCAACATCAAGCCGCGCCGCAAACGCGCCAGCGCATTCCCTCCCGGCCAACCGATCAAGCGCCACGCCGCGTAACTCGCCGCCAAGGCATCAAGGCGGAACTTCCTCTCGCGGAGCGAGAAGTTCCGGTCTATCCCTTTCCGGCTTTGTGGCTTGGCGCCTTGGTGGTTAATTCCGCCCTTGCGCCGCGGTTTTTGCCGCGCTCGCGCCCAATCGCCTTAACCATTCTCATCGCGGGTGTTCCCGCCGGCGCAAGGTTCTCGTCGAGCAGCGCCGCCAGATAGCGCGCGAGCTTGCCTCGAGCACCCGCACCAGCGCGTCGGCGTTGGCCGCCTGGATAATCTTGAGCAGGCCGTCCAGGCGATGGGCACGATTGTGTTCGCGGATAATCCGCGCGATCACGTTCTGCGAGAGCGCGATTAGCTTGGCTTCCAGCGCGCGCCGCAACCCGTCCATTATATCGTCCAGTTCTTCGCGCGGCGAAACCGCGCCCAGAACGTATCCGCAGGCGGGACAGCGCGGGGCGAGTTCCGGCTTGAGCGGCCCGCGATGCGCGCATCGTGCGGCTCGCACCGGCAATTCCGCCACGCGCGGTTCGAACGCCTCGCCTTCGGGCGCGCCGAGCGCCGCGATTGCGTCGAGGCGGCGCAGCGCATCGAGGCGGCGGCGCGCGCCCTCCGCTTCGGGAGCGAGCCGGTCCATCTCCGCGCGCCATCGCTCGTGCGCGGCCAGATAGCGCTGCACGTAAGTCCACTTGAACTTTTGGAAGCGGGCTTCGAGCGTGCCCAGATTGGGTGGCGGGGCGATTAGCAGGCGCGGGCCGATCTCAATGCGCAACAGCTCGCATTCGGTTTCCAGCGCGGCGAGCGCCGCGTCCCGGTCCGCGCCGCGCTCGCCGCGCGCGCGCAATCCCGTCGCGTCCAAATACGCGCGCATCGCACGCATCCGGGGAACGATTAGCGCGGACATGGCGAGCGGCTCGTAGGCCGAGATTGTCTTGAGCGTAGCGTCGCGCCGCGCCGGGCCGGCCGAAAGGGCTATAAGTTCGCCCGGCCCCGATTCGGCGAGCGCGGCGTAACCGGCGATCGCCCCCACTTGTCCGGGTGGCCGATCCATGCCCGCCTCAACCAGCGCTTCGGCCAGCGTTTCGTGGGTGCGGCGCGCCGCTTCGGCGGCGGTGGCCATCGCGCGGCGCAACTGTTTAATCCGATGCTTTAGTTCGGAGCGATCCCGCACCGGGGCAATCGACGGATCGAAGCGGTGCGCAAGCGGCAGCGCCGCGTTGAAGGCCGCCACTTCCGGCGCTCCGGCGCCGGCCGGATCGAAGCGTGCAGCATCGGCCTCGAACCGGACGGCGCCGCCAGTGGCGCGCGCAATCCGGCGGAGCAGTTCCGCTACCAGCCGCCGGTTCCATTCCTCGCCCGCGCCGCCGCGCGCGAGAATCGCCACGCGCGCTTCCAATTCATCGAGCGCAAGGGGCGCGGTCCCGCCGGCGGCGCAATCGAGCGCGAGCGCACCGATCATCTCCAGCGCCAGCTTCCGTTCATTGCCCTCGAAACGGTTAGCCGCTGCCCGCGCAATCTCGAGCGCCGCACCGCCCGCTTCGCCCAGCCGCGCCTCAATCCGCTGGAGGATCGCGGCGTTTGCGATCGAATCGGACGGATAGATTAGGCCGCCCCGCGCGGGTGGCGACGCCAGCGCTTCGCTCACAATCCGCGCGAGGCCGGCAATCGTCGCGGGCGGCGCCGCCAACTGGTGAATTGCCTCGAGCGTGAGCGGATGGAACGGGAAGATCGCTTCGGGCGTAAGCCCGCCAAGTTCGATTTCCCGATACGAATTGGCCGCGCGCCGGGCGCCGTCTTTGGTGAGCGTGCGCGCGCGGCGCATCGCGATCGAAAGCTCCTCGGCAGAATCGGCCGGCGCGCACTTCAGCAATTCCGTGCGCAGCGGCGCGGCGCCGCGGCCCGCCGCGAGCACGGTGAATTTGACGTTGCCGATGTGGGCGGCGGCTTCGGCAAGAGCCGCAAAATAACCCGCCGCCGCGCCGGGGTCCGAAATCCCGAAATCGGCCGCGAGCGTCAGCTCGCGAATTCCGGTGCGGCCGGCCTCTTTCAGCGCGACTTTGAGCGCGTCCGCGCCGTTAAGCTTGCGCCACAGCGCGCCGGGCGGCGAACCGATCCGCTCTGCAATCGCGTTCAGCACCTGCGTTTCGAGCTCCCCGGCGCGCAGCCGCCCGGCAACCGGAATCCCGCACACGATTCGCCGCGATTCTCCCGCCGCGATCGCGCCCGCGCGCTCCTGCAACGCGATTACATAGTTCAGGAAATGGGTCTTGCCGCATCCCGGCGGCTCGCCGATCCAGAATCCGCGCCCGCCCCGCTCCGCGAGATAACGGTTGAAGGTTTCCCACGAGCGTTCGGCGGCGCGCGTCAGGACGTAACTTGCGACGGTCGCTTCGCGCGGTTCCGTTTCCAACTCCAGCCGCTCCGGCACCGGCGGTAGAAGCTCAAACAGGGGCGGCATGGCAATTTCCCGGCGGCGGACTAAACCACGCCGTCGCGGCGCAACTGTTCGAATTGCTCGGCGCCGACGCCGATCGATGCGAGCACCTCCGCAGTGTGTTCGCCGAGCGTCGGCGGCCGGCGCAGCGGGACGTTCGTATCGGGAGCATCCGACAATTTGATCGGCGTGCCGGCGACGCGGATTTTTCCGCGCGCGGGATATTCGGTCTCGATCAGCATCCGGCGCGCGGCAACCTCAGGATCGTTCACAACTTCTTCGACATCGCGAACGGGAGCGCAGGGAACTTGCGCCGTCATCAGCGTCTCCACGATTGCGTCGCGCGCCTGTCCACGCGTCCAATCCGAGACGATCCCGTCGACTTCATCGGCGATCTGAAGGCGCGTCGCATGGCTTTTGCATCGCGGGTCGTCGAGCAGGTCCTCGCGCCCAATCGTTGTCGTCAGCGCGCGCCAATGCGGTTCGGTGAGGCAGAAGATCAGCACCTCGCCATCGTGCGCAGGATAAATGTTGGTTGGGCACGCTCCCCAATGGCGATTGCCGAGCCGCTTGAATTTCTTGCCTTGAAGTACGGGAGCGGCCGCGCTGGTAAGCGCCGGAATCGCCACATCGAGCATCGCAACCTCAACGTGCTGGCCGCGCCCCGTCTGGCCGCGATGAATCAGCGCCGCGAGGATTCCGCTCGCCATGTGGCTGCCCGTGCCCATGTCGATAAAGGTCGCGGAGGTTTTCACCGCGCGATCGGGAAACCCCGTGATGCTAATCGTTCCCGACGCCGCCTGAATCGTGTTGTCCATCGAGCCGAGGCGAGCGTAGCGGCTGTCCGATCCGTAGCCCTTGCACGACGCATAAATCAGCCGCGGGAATCGATCTTGGAGTTGACCGTATGCCAGCCCGAACGATTCCATCACACCCGCCTGAAAGTTTTCGACGATTACGTCGGCATCGGCGGCCAGCTTCAGGAAAATTTCGCGGCCGCGCGGGTCTTTCAAATTGAGCGTGACCGACCGCTTGTTCGCATTCAGCATCAGAAACGAGTAGGCCGCATCGCCGCTCGCGAGCGGACGGCGGAGCACGTCGCCGACGCCGGGCGGCTCGATCTTGACGATCTCGGCGCCCATCGCGGCCAGTTGCAGCGTGCAGTACGGAGCCGCATACACCTGTCCGAGATCGATTACCCGGATTCCATCAAGCGGCATTGTCACTGCGATCTTTCCTCATGTGGATTTAGCCGTCCAGCGAAATCGGGCACCCAGATTTGTCGACGAGCCTCTTTCCCTCAACCAATTTACGGACAAGACGAATGGCCAGTTCGGAAGCCTGAGAAGGATCAACTCCGTAGATTTTGATTTCCTTGGTGAACAATGCTTGGCACTCTACGCGGCAGTAGTAATCGTCAGTATCTCGAACCGGATTGGAAATGCGAAGGTCAAAGGCCTTCCTTCGATTTCCGCTCGCTTCAATAAAGCCGTGCCTTTCAAATTTTGCGGCTTTGACTGCCACGCCCCTTACCTCAATAACGACCGCGCGATCACCATCCGATGCACTTCGGACGGGCCTTCGCCGATCCGGCGGATGCGCGCCTCGCGATACCATCGTTCGAGCGGAAACTCCTTGCTCACGCCGTAGCCGCCATAAATCTGCACCGCGCGATCGACTACGCGGCCGAGGACTTCACTGGAATAGAGCTTCGCGATCGACGCCTCGGTGCGGAAGTCCTCGCCGCGGTCGGCCTTCCACGCGCCCTCCCACACGAGCCAGCGCGCGGCGCGCAGTTCAACTTCCGAATCGGCCAGCATCCATTGAATCGCCTGCCGTTTCGCGAGCACCTCGCCAAAAGTCTTACGCTGCTTGGCGTACTCGATCGCCATCCGAAGCGCGGCGACTCCCACGCCGATGTTGCACGCCGAGTAGGGAAAGCGCAGCCGCGTCAGCAGATCGAGGCAGAGGTTGAGTCCCCGCCCCTCCGGGCCGAGGCGCTGCCCGATCGGCACCACGCAATCCTCGAATTGCACCTCGTTGGGAATCGCGGAAGTCCGAATCGTGCGAATCGGCCGGGGAGTGAAACCGCGCTGGCCGCGCTTGATTATGAAGCAGGTGATTCCCTCGCGGCCCGCGAGCGGATTGGTGCGGGCGAATACTACTCCCCATTCGGCCTCGTGCGCGTGGGAGATGAAAATTTTGGTGCCGTTTAGAACGTAGCCGTCGCCCTCGCGAATCGCGCGGCATTGAATCGCATTGGCGGGATCGGAGCCGCCGCTCGGCTCGGTAATCGCGAAGAAGGTGTGCCATGCGTTCTCAATCGTGCCCGCCGCGTAGGTTTTCTTCTGCTCCTCGGTTCCCGCATAGATGACGGGCGGCGGCGTGCGTCCGAAGACACCGCATCCGGGGTTGTAGAGGCCCATCCGATGCTGCGCCATCTCCTCCATAATCACACACATGTCGAACGTGCCGAGGCCACCGCCGCCGTATTCGCGCGGCGCGCCCATGCACCACAGGCCGGCGGCGCGGGCCTTTTTCGCGATGGGCCAATAATCCGCTTCGGGAATCTCGGGAGCGTCGGGATCGATCCGGTTTTCGATTGGAATGATTTCGTCGCGGATGATTCTTCGCACCTGATCGCGAATCGCGATCAGTTCAGGCGAAAGCGAAAATCCATGCGCCGCTTCCATCAGAACATCTCCTGCGCGCTCTCGGCGGAACTATCGAGGCCGCGGCGCATCGCTTCCAGCCACAACTCGCGAATCCATTCGAGGTCGTACGCGCCCCAGGCGCCCTTGAATTCGGGTTCGATTGCGCGAATCGCGGAAATCGCACTCGCGATTTTCTCGATCGCCGCCGCGCCCCGCTCGCGCCGATCCGCGCCGGTATCCGCACGCGCGCCGATATAATCCGCGATTGCCGCGAGAACACCCGCGCTGTATCGCCACATTTCTCGCTCGGCGCCGGCAAGCGAAGATTTTACCGCGTCAGCGGCGGCGATTGCTTCATTAAAGAGCGTCACGGCCTCGCGCAGTTCCTTCGCTTTGCGCGGCGCGCGCTCTGGGGGAATCACCGGACGCATCACGTCGGCGTAATCGAGAACGAGCCGCGAGGCGCGCTCGATCGTGCGATAGGCCGCCGCCATCTCGCTTGCGCACGCCGGATGCCGTCCCGCGGCGGCATCGTCATTCGCAGTTTCCCCGTCGAAATCCGGATCGCACGCCGCGCGCGCGAACGTTTCCAGATTCACCGGATAGGCGAGCGCGCCGAATGCGCCGAACGTCAGGCACGATACGCTCTCGATTCCGAGCGCGCGGTAGGCGAGCAGGTCGCGCGCGATCACGGTCGGCGTCGCAAAGCCCAGCCCGCCGAACAGAATTGCGTCGGCGTAATACTCGAAGATGTCGCAGCGCCCGCCGAAAATTTCCAGATGCCGCTTCAATGTTTCGAGATGGCGCCGGTTGACCGCACATTTCGCATCGTCGATCGCGTGGACGTAGCATCGCTCGCGCGGCGCCCATTCGACCCGCACGTTCGCCAGCGGCTTGAGGCCCCGATGCGGTTCGAGCGTATCGTGATACGCCAGATAGGCGACGGGGGGAGCTTTCGGATCGTTGGCGAGTTCCGCCGCGATCGCGTTCACGACTTCCATGTATTGCAACTGCGGTTCGAGTTCGCGGCAATTGCCGCATCGGCACCACGCGCCGCTCCATACGTCGGCGCCCCAGACATGCAGCAATTCGTTTTCGGGATGCTCGCGCACGTAGCGAAGCGCGCCTTCGCGGACGAGTTCCATCGCATCGCGATTGGAGACGCACAGATTGCCGCGCTGCGCGCGCTTGCCATCATCACCGGCGGGGAAATATTCGGGATTCGCCTCGAATCGCTCGCGCGGCATCAGGAGTTGCAGGATGTGCCCGCCGTATTCGGCGGCGATTCCGCGCTCGCCCATGAGCGGCGCGATCTCGTCGATTTTGAGGCGCGTGTCGTGCGCGTGGCGAATAAACTCGAAGGCGTTGAGGCCGCGCCGCGCCATCCACGGGATAAACTCGCGATCGTGGTGCAGATGCAATTCAAGGCGATCGGCGAAATTGTAGTTCCACGTCATCAGGTCGGAGATCATCGCGCGCCGCGCGAACGCGGGCCGCACCGCGAACGGTTCAAGCGCGGCAAGCCGTTCCGGCTCGATGTGCGGATAGAGCGGCGGCGCGCCCGGCGCGAATCGCGCGCCCAGTTTCTCAAGGGTCGCCGCGGCCGCATGAATCAGGCCGCGCGCGCTGCCGGCTCGAATCGAGATCGATCCGCCGCCGCGCGAGACGGAAAAGCCGTCGCCCGATGGCGTACTCCCTGGCCGCGAAGCATTCGCCGGCACACCGTCCTCGAAGCCGATTCGCATTTCCAGCGGATCGATCGAAGGATGCATCGAGGCATCGATCGCGCCGGAGAGCATCGCGCCAAGTCCTTGCGCCAGTTCGTCCGCCGCAATTTTTGCGGGTTCGCCGCCGCGATCGCTGTATGCGATCCTCGGTTCGGTTCGCACCTTCGGTCTGTTCACGCTCTGGCCCGCCTCGGAGCGCCGGCGATCCATCGTTCTTCCGGCGCCTGCGAAATGATAACATGAGCCGAGCGAATTTGTAGCGGCCCATGACCCCGCACTGCGCCCAACCATCATCTGAAAATGCCACGCCCAAACGACATTCTGGACGAACTCCGAAAAATCAAATATCCCGGCTTCAGCCGCGACATCGTGTCGTTCGGGATGATCAAGGACATCGAGGTCGCCCACTCCGGCGTGACGGTGACGCTCGCGGCGCCATCCGCTAATCCCGCCGCCCTCAAAGATATCGCCGCGGAAGTGACCCGCGCGGTGGCCGCGATGCCGGGGGTGCCCGCCGTCCGGATCGCCGTCGAACGCCCGCCACCGCCCAAGCAGGCCGCCGCGGCTCTCGCGCATCGCGCCGCGATTCCCGGCGTCAAGCGAATCGTCGCGGTCGCGAGCGGCAAGGGCGGCGTCGGCAAATCGACCGTCGCGGTGAATCTGGCAATTGCGATGGCGTCGCTCGGCTGGAAAATCGGGCTGATGGACGCCGACGTGTACGGGCCGAGCGCCGCCATGATGCTGGGAGTGCCGGAGGCGCCACAAGTCACCCCCGACCGCCGTATCGTCCCGCCCGAACGCTACGGAATCCGCTACGTCTCGATGGCGCTGTTTATCGACGACGACACGCCGGTCATCTGGCGCGGACCGATGGTGACGAAGCTGGAGAGCGAACTGTTATTCAATGTCGAATGGGGCGAACTGGATTGCCTCGTCATCGACCTGCCGCCCGGCACGGGCGACGCGCAATTGACGATCACGCAGCGGGTCGCGCTCGACGGGGGCGTAATCGTCACGACGCCGCAGGAAATCGCCCTGCTCGACGTGAAACGCGGTGTCACGATGTTTCATGAGGTCCAAGTTCCGGTGCTCGGCGTGGTCGAGAACATGAGCTATCACCTGTGCCGAAAATGCGGAAAGCGCCACGAAATTTTCGCGCACGGCGGCGGCGCGCGTTACGCGCGCGAATTGGGCGTGCCGTTCCTGGGCGAATTGCCGCTGCTGCGCGAAATCCGCGAAGGCGGCGACACGGCCAGTCCGATTATCGCGGCAAATCCAGCGCATCCCGCGAGCATCGCCTTCAAATCGATCGCGGCGCTGATTATCGAACGGCTCGGCCGCGCGAGGGAACAGCCTGCCCATCATGCCTGAGCGGCCGAAAATTTCGCTCATCACGATCGCCCGCGACGAGGAGCGGTTGATCGGCCAATGCCTCAAGAGCGCATGGTTCTGCGATGAGAAGATTCTAATCGACTCGGGCTCGACGGACCGGACCGTCGAAATCGCGCGGGGCCTCGGCGCCGATGTAACCACTCATGAATTCACCAACTATGTAATGCAAAAGCAGCTTGCCCTCGATCGCGCAACCGGCGAATGGGTATTGCTGATGGATGCGGACGAACAGGCCACTCGCGCGCTCGGCGAGGAAATCCTCCGCACGGTGGAATCGTCCGGCGCGGCGGACGGCTACCGCATCCGCCGCATCCTGTATCATCTCGGTCATTACTATTCGCACGCGATCTATCCCGACACGCCGGTCCGGTTCTTTCGCCGCACGCGCGGCCACATCGGCGGGCGCGATCCGCACGACAAGGTAATCGTCAATGGGTCTGTCGGACAGTTGCACCAACCGATCCTGCACTTCAGCTATCGCGACATCGCCGACCACGTAGCGACGATCAACCGATTCAGTTCGCGCGCGGCGATGGAACAGCGGCCCGGCGCGCTGACGGCGGTTCGGATGTTCACGAATCCGGCGTGGCGGTTCTTCAACTTCTATGTGTTGCGGGGCGGATTTCGCGACGGCGGGCGCGGGCTGTACGCGGCGATGAGCGCCGCATTCTACGTGTTCCTGAAGTACGCCAAACTCTACGAGCGCCGCCTCAGATCCCGCACGCCGTTGTGAATGCGCCGGCTGAAGCCTGCGCCACATCCAAGGAACCGCGTCAGAAATTCGCGCCAACGATGAGCGCGCACGTACGCTCATCGGCGAAATCCATAACCGTAATCCCGAACGCGCCGCTTTTATTGTTCGTAAAATACTCCGCCATTGCGGGATTGATGAAATTGGAAACCGCCGGAATATTGGGGAACCCAAATAGTCCCGGACGATAGCCGCTCGTGAAATTGAGGTACAGTGTATCGTCTTTTCCCGACCGCGCCTCTTCGTGCAGCTCCTGAACGGCAGTCCATTTGTCCCGATTGTTCCGAACAATATACTCGTCTTGCACCCTGATTCTCGCCAATGAACCGCCGATCGCGAATGTCGCATTCACCGGCCAGTCCGTTGCATCGATTCCTTTCGGAGCGGAGGCAGCCTTGAATCGCCTGAGCAAAACGATCTTGCCACTCGCTTCGCCCAGCGTCGGGACCGCGCCGGTCAAGAGCCATCTATCGGGATCGTTCGCGGCATAAGCGTCGAAGGTCCGCTCGAAAGAGCGCGCATTGCGCAACGGCATGTATTCCTCTTTGACGCTCATGATAACGCACTCCGAGGAGTTGTCGTTAAGAAAGTGTACGCAGTCATTCAAAACGTCAGCGAAGGAAATCCGTTGATGCACCGGCCCATGGTAGATCTCGAACGAATTTCTCGCGTGACGGCATCTGATGTCCAGATAGCGCACGCCCGCCGCCAACTGTTCGGCGATCGTGAGGGTCTGGCAGGTTGTGATGCCGGGAAAAACTTCGCGGCGGGCGCCGGAATCGTGCGTGCCGGGAATCGAAATCCGCGCGAGGCTTCCGCGGGCGTCAAGCGCCCCCATCCAGTCCGATCCTAAATGCCCGGCGGCGCTCAGCGGAGACCCTATCCGCGCCGGGTGAGCGTGGCGGTCAGGCCGCGGGGGCCTACCGCGGTGAACGACGAGCCGACCTCCAGCGCCTCGGGCACAATCGCGGAAATCCGCAGCGAATAATTCGCGACCTTGTCGCCCAGGCTGTTGCTGACCGGGTTGCCGGTATGGCTGGTCAACTCCATGGTTCCCTCCAGCTTGCGATCCACCATGGTGAAATTACCGATCCAATAAAAAAAAGTGTCCCCCCCAAAAACGTTTTCTCCGACAAATACCGCCACCCCGTGCCACGGCTGGCGCCCGGGCGCGTGGAATGCCACCGACCAAAGACCCTCCATGAGTCCGACCTCCCATTTTGCGACAACCCTTATTTACGGCCTGCGCAGGCTCGGGTTGCCGACAGTCCGAAAATTACCTTGGACGGTCTTCCGATGCAAGTTCAGCGGTTGCGCGGTCATCGAAATTCCTGTGAGCCGCGGAAAAATCGGTCTTCCGCCGGGACGGGGATCGCGCGGGGCGCTTTTCTTGCCGCGCAGACCTGATAATTTGGCGGTTGGACCATGAACCGGCTCTGGCCATACCTCCGGCGCTACTGGCTGCGCTACAGCTTCGGCATCCTCTGCACCTTCGCGACCGCGACGCTCGCGATGATTCTGCCGCTGCTGATCAGGGACTCGATCGACGCCACGCAGCGCCATCGCCTCGACCTCGTCTGGCATTACTCCGAAATCATGGCGGCCGCGGCGCTCGCGATGGGCGTGGTGCGATGGTTCTCGCGCTTCATAATTTTCAACGCCGGCCGGGACATCGAGTACAGCCTGCGCAACGATTTGTTTGCGCACCTGACCACGCTCGGCACAAGATTTTACGAACGCACGCGCACGGGCGACTTGATGTCGCGGATGATCAACGACCTGACCGCCGTGCGGATGCTGGTGGGAATCGGCGTCCTGACCGCCGCCAACACTCCCCTCTACTACATCTACGCGATCGTTTTCATGGCTTCGCTGAACGCGCGCCTGACGCTCTTCGCGCTACTGCCCTACGTCTTTCTTCTGTTTGGAATCCGGCGGCTGACGCGCGCGCTGATGACGCGGAGCCTGAAAGTCCAGGAGGGACTCGGCGAAATCGGCGCCAAGGTAAATGAGAGCCTCGCGGGAATCCAGGTAATCAAGGCCTACACCCTCGAAGAGCACGACGCCGGCCGATTCCGTGAAATTAACGATCGCTACAACGAACTAGGTCTCGCGCTCGCGCGCGTGCGCGGCGGGCTGATTCCGATGATTCGCACCGCGTCGGCCAGCGCCACCATGATCGTGCTGATTTACGGCGGCTCGATGGTCATGCGTGGCCAGATGTCACTGGGCGATCTTGTCGCCTTTTTGATGTACCTCGGGCAGCTTGCGTGGCCGACCACGTCGCTCGGCTGGATGCTCTCGATTTACCAGCGCGGCAAGGCCGCGATGAAGCGGCTGGGCGAAATCTTCGACGCGGCCGGCGCGCCGGAAGAGGCGGACGGCGAAGCGCGGCTCGAAACCAACGGCGAGATCGCGTGGGAGAACGTATCGTTCAGCTATTTCGCCGGCAACGGCGTGGCTGAATCCGGCAACGGCGGCAACGGAAGCATTCGGTACGCACTCAAGGACATTAATGTAAGAGTGCGGCCGGGCGAAAAGCTCGCGATCGTCGGCCGCACCGGCGCGGGGAAATCCACGATGGTCAAGCTGCTCGTGCGCATCCTCGAACCGGCCGCCGGGCGCGTGACGCTGGACGGCCGCGACGTGCGCGCGCTCCCGCTCCATCCGCTGCGCCGCGCGATCGGGATGGTGCCGCAGGAGCCGATCCTGTTTTCCGACACGCTGGCGCGCAACATCGCGCTCGGCGATCCGAATGCTCCCAAAGATACTATCGAACGCGCCGCGCGAATCGCGGGGCTGGAACCGGACATCGCCGCGCTCGCGAATGGAATGAACACGATAGTCGGCGAGCGCGGGATGGCGCTGTCGGGCGGGCAGAAGCAGCGCGTTACGATCGCGCGGCTTCTGGCCTACTCCCCTTCGGTCGTTGTGCTGGACGATGCCCTGTCGAGCGTCGATACCGAAACGGAAAAGGCCGTCCTCGACAGCCTGGAGCAAAGCGTTAGCGGGCGCACGACGATCGTAGTTTCCCATCGCGCCTCCACCGTGCGCGACGCCGACCAGATAATCGTGCTCGACGAGGGCGCCATCGCCGAGCGCGGCACGCACGAGGAGTTGATGGCACGGCGGGGAATCTACGCCGAACTGTTCCGCCGCCAATTGCTGGAAGAGGAACTCGCGCGCTACTGAGGCCGATGGAAACCGCTCAAGAACACCCGCTCGGCAACGTTTACGACACGGCGCTAATCCGCTGGGTGTGGCAGTTCATCCGCCCCCACCGGCGGCTGTTCTGGACCGCGGTAATTCTGATGCCGTTCAACACCGCGTTCATTTTGGCGCAGCCGTATGTCGTCAAGCTGACGGTGGACGAATTTCTCTCCGGGCCGCACGGCGCGCCAGCGCCACATTGGCTGGCCGCGCTGTTCGCGGTGTGGGGCGGGCGCAGCCTGATTGTAATGGGACTGCTTTATCTGCTGCTCGTGATCGGCGAGTTCGTCACGTTTTACGGACAATTTTATTTGATGATGATGGTCGCGCAGTACAGCCTTTCCGATCTGCGCATCGCGCTTTTCCGCCATGTGGAACGGCTGCCGATGGCGTTTTTCGATCGCACGCCGGTGGGCAGGATGGTCAGCCGGATGACGACGGATATCGACGCGATCGGCGATATGTTCGCCGCGGGATCGCTGACCCTGTTCATGGACGTGCTGACCCTGTGCGGGATCGTGGCGTTGATGTTCGTATTGGATGCGCGGATGGCGATGTGGTCGCTGTGCGCGATTCCGCCGCTGGCGATCGTGGTCAACTTTTTCCGCTTGCGCTCGCGCGCGGTGTACGGCGTGATTCGCGACCGGCTCGCCGCCCTCAACGCCTATCTGGCCGAATCGCTGTCGGGGATGATCGCGGTGCAATTGTTCACCCGCGAGCGCGAGAGCCGCCGCGAATTCGACGCGCTCAACCGCCGCTCGCGCGACGTTCAGGTGGAGGCGAACATCTACGAAGCGGGACAGTTCTCCTCGGTCGAGGCGATCAGCTGGTTCACGATCGCTATCATCCTGTGGATCGGCGGCGGGAGCGTGGTCCGCGGGCTTGCCACCTTCGGGACGCTGGTCGCCTTCATCCAGTACGCGCAGCAATTCTTCATGCCCCTGCGGGAAATGTCGTCCAAGTACACTACGCTGCAATCGGCGCTCGCCGCGATCGAAAAGATTCATACGGTGATGGAAACGGAAGCGCCGCTGCCGATGCCCGCCGCGCCGCGCCGTCCGGCCGCGGCGCGCGGATCGATCGTCTTCGATCGGGTCAACTTCGAGTACCGGCCCGGCGAGCCGGTGCTCAAGGACTTGAGCTTTACCGCCGAGCCGGGCCAAAAGATTGCGATTGTCGGCGCGACCGGATCGGGCAAGACGACGATCATCAAGCTGCTCAACCGGACCTACGACGTGGCCGGCGGACGCATCTTGGTGGACGGAATCGACGTGCGCGAATGGGACCTGGCGGCGCTGCGCCGCGAGATCGGTTACGTCCAGCAGGACGTGTTCCTGTTCGCCGGCGACGTGATGGAAAATATCCGGCTCGCGCGCACCGATCTGAGCGAAGCGGAAGTCAGGCGCGCGCTCGAACGGGCGCAGGCGCTGCGCTTTATCGAGCGGACGGCGGCGGGATTGCGCGAGGAAATTCGCGAGCGCGGCGCGAACTTCTCCGCCGGCCAGCGCCAATTGCTCTCCTTCGCCCGCGCGATCGCCTACGATCCGCGCATCCTGGTGATGGACGAGGCGACTTCGAGCGTGGACAGCGAAACCGAACGGCTGATTCAGCTCGCGCTGGACGAACTGCTCGCCGACCGCACTGCGGTCATAATCGCGCATCGCCTGTCCACGATCGAACGCGCCGACCGGATCATGGTGATCGCCGGCGGCATCCTGCGCGAAAGCGGCACCCATGAGGAATTGCTCAAGCGCGGCGGATTGTATTTCAAATTGTTCGAACTCCAATACGCCGCCGCGGCCGAATCCGAGCGCCGCGCCGCGGCCGACTGACGACTTACGATGGAAGCGCGAACCCGGCGCACACCGCACTGGCTCGCCCGCACGGCCGCCGCACTCCTCGCGATGACTCTGTTCGCCGGATGCTACCCCGGCTATCTCGCGCGCGCGGCGTGGGAAGAGGGCCGCATCCTGTGGAACCGTCGGCCGATCGCGGGCGAACTCGCCGAGCGCGATCTGCCGGCGGACACGCGCGAGAAGCTCGAAACCGTGCTTGCGGCGCGCGATTTCGCCGCATCGCATCTGGGCCTCAACGCCGGCGGCGCGTACGAGACGATCGCGCCCATCGATTCCAACGCGGTGGTGCATGTCGTCATGGCGGCGCCGCGCGACTCGCTCGAGCCGTACACCTGGTGGTTTCCGATCGTCGGCGACGTGCCGTATCGCGGCTACTTCGACCCCACCGATGCGGATGCCGAGGCGGCAAGCCTCGAAGCGCAAGGCTACGACACGATGGTCCGGCCGGCGGTGGCGTTTTCCAGCCTGGGCTTTTTCAACGATCCGGTGCCGACGAATCTGCTCAAGTTAAACAAAATCGAATTGGCCGGCGTGATAATTCACGAACTGTTCCATCGCACCTATTACCTCGCCGGCGACGCGATGTTCGACGAGTCGGCCGCGACCTACACCGGTTCGGCGGGAGCGGCCGCCTTCTTCGCCGCGACCGAGGGGCCGTCGTCGCCGGATGCGATCGCGGCGCGCGGCGTGCTCGCGAGCGACCTTAAGTTTTCGCGGTTTCTATTACAGGCCGAGGCGAAGCTGTTGAATATCTACCTGAGCGGCGCACCGGAGAAAGAAATACTAAAGCGGCGCAAGGTTGCCTTCGCCGCGATCCAATCCGAATACACCGCGCTCGCCCCTTCGCTCTCCGGCTTGGAGCGTTTCGGCCTCGATAAGGAGCCGCTCAACAACGCGGTCATGATCAACTACCTGATCTATTTTCACGATACGGACAATTTCGCCGCGCTGAACCGAATCAATCATGGCAACCTGCGCAAGACGATCGCGCAAATAATCGCGCTCGCCAAGGCGCATCCCGACGCTCCCTTCTACGCGATCTGGGAGGTTGCGCGCCATGCGCCTGCCGCGCCCCCGAATTGATATAATTTAGTCCGCCCCGCGATGGATGAAATGCCGAAATTCGCGGCGGACCGAATGGTGATGCGGCTCGCGCGATGGCTCCGGCTGCTCGGCGCCGACGTAGTCGCCGACCCCGCGGTAAGCGGCGCCGAACTCCTTAAGCGG
The DNA here is from genome assembly GCA_050736715.1 of Binataceae bacterium (SeqCode). GTDB lineage: Bacteria > Desulfobacterota > Binatia > Binatales > Binataceae > Binatus. The sequence continues at coordinate 18,872 of JBOHWK010000085.1, forward strand.
GCGCGCGCCGAGGGCCGCGTAATGCTCACCCGCGACAAGCGCCTGCGCACCGCACCGGAGGTATTTTTCCTGACGAGCAACGACCTGCGCGGACAATTGCGCGCGGCGATCGTCCGCTTCCATCTCAACCCCCGCGCGGCCGCACTCACCCGATGCTCGCGATGCAACCGCCCCCTGATAATTGTGCCGCGAAACCTGGTTGCACGGCGCGTCCCGCCGTTCGTGTTCGCAAGCCACGAGCGATTCGCCGAATGCGCCGGATGCGGCAGGATTTACTGGCCCGCGACCCATCCGGAGCGGATTGCGGCGCTGCTCGATTCGATTGGCGTCTGACCGTCCCCTCCGTTTGTGAAAAATTATCGTAACGGAGGTATTGCTTCGCTCGGATGAAAAGGCATATAAGGAACCTAGAGCAAGCGAACTGGTTTTTCTGATGCTTGGCTGAGGGGAAATATGCTGAGAGCCGGGCTTTTGGCTTTCGCGGTCGCCATCCTTGCCGCCACCTGTATCGACGCGCGCGCGGTATCGCTCACATTGAGCGGAACCAGCGCGGTTGTCCGCGTCGAGGACGCCCAAGCGGTCTATGCCAGCAACGCCAACGGCGTCGCAACGCTGATCACCGGCGCCGGAATGCGATTGCATGACGGCAGCTACGTGCTTCAGGCGGGGGTGCCGTCGATGATGCCGGACGGGCGGGTCGTATTCGGCGCTGAAATCCAGCCCAAAAACCCGGCGCTCAAGCCGCGCTGGAACATTTTTATCGGCAATGCCGACGCGGTCCCGTCGCATCGCGTGATTCCCGCGCTTAAGAACGGCGCGGCCACACCGGGTTGCACGCCGAATTTCAACGGCGATCCTTATCCGGTGGCGGACGCCGGCGAAGGCATCGCCTTCATGGCCGCTCGAATCCACGGCGGCGACGCGCTCTTCTATTATTCGCACGGAAAGTTGCAATGCATCGTCGCGGCGAGCGCCCGGACCAATCAGGGCGACAAAATTAAAGTGTTGGGCTTCGGCAGCCAACAGATGGGCGCAATCGGCCAGGTCGTGTTCGATGCGTTCCTTGCCGGCCCGGCCGGCGCACCGCCCGGAGTGCATCGCCAGGCGCTCCTAATTGCATCGCCGGGACACGGCGCCGATGAACTCGCCGTCGAGGGCAACTACGGCCCCAATCGCACCCGCTACGAACGGCCGTTCGGATTGCCCGCGGCGGTGCCCTCCGCGCGCGGAGGCACGGCGGCGGCGTTCACGGCGCGAACGCTCACAGGTGCGGCGCTGTTCGTGTACGACGGCCACGACATGGCCCGCGTCCTGCCCACCGGAACGCTCACGGCGCTGGGCCCCGTATCGTACCTCTCGCCCGGACGGCCGGGCCTAATGGCCGGCGGCACCGCGGCGATCTTGGCGGCCTGCGCGCGGATGCCGGCGATTTTCCGGCTCTCGCATCAGCGGCTCGACCTGCGCCTCGAGCGCGGGCAGATGACTCCGCTGGGCGCCGAACTCGACTCGCTCGGCGATCCGATCCTAACCGCGTCGGGTGCGATGTTCATCGGCGCGACCGATTCGGACGGACGCGAACGCCTCTACGTGCTGTCGAACAACGACTCGTTTTTCGAAATCGGCGCGCCTACACCGCTCTATCGGATTTCCTACCCCGTGCGGCGGCGGCACGGCCATTCGATCTTCACCGGCACGCTGACCGTGAATCAGCACGGCGACTTCGGCTACCTGGGCGGCGAATAATCCCAGCCTCGTGCGTAGGCTAGTCCCTCCGGGCACTGGCGCGCTCCAGCAAATAGTAAACTTTCTTCTTCCGGTTCCCCTTCCCGTGCGGGAAGGGGCTAGGGGTTAGGTTGATTTTCGCATTCCGGCGTTCGTGAACCGCTTTCCCGCACGATTTCTACCTGTCATGTTAGGAGCATGGCGGAGCATGCAAAATTTATCTCGTTAACCCCGGCCCTATATGAATACGCGATCGCCCACGGCCACAACGGCGATCCGCTCCGCGCCGAACTCGCGGAGGAAACTGCCAAGCTCGGCGCGGTTAGCATGATGCAGGTCGCGCCCGAGCAAGGGACGTTCCTGGGCATCCTCGCGGCGGCGATCGGCGCACGCTCCGCGGTCGAAGTCGGCACCTTCACCGGATACAGCTCGCTATGCGTGGCGCGCGCGCTCCCATCGGACGGGCACCTTTTGTGCTGCGACGTGAACGACGAATGGACCAAAATCGCGCGCCGCTATTGGGAGCGCGCCGGAGTCGCCGGCAAAATCGAACTCAAGCTTGCCCCGGCGGCCGACACGCTGCGCGCCCTGCCCGAATCCCACCGCATCGACTTCGCCTTCCTCGACGCCGACAAGCCGAGCTATCCCATTTATTACGAAGAACTCCTAAAGCGCATGCGTCCGGGCGGATTAATCGTGGTCGATAACGTGTTGTGGAGCGGGATGGTGATCGATGCGAACGCGAAGGATGAGTACACCGTCGCGATTCGCGAGTTCAACGATCGCATCGCGCACGACAGCCGCGTCGAAGCGGTGATGCTCGCAATCGCCGACGGCCTCACGATCGCGCGCAAAAAGTAAGCGGCCGCGGCGCCCGTTTCAAAGGCCGAGCAACGGGCGGATGCGGTCGGTCACTTCGGTGAGAACGGCTTCGGGCGCATGCCCTGCAAACTCGGTCCGCCGCGCGCGCCAGTCCGCGCTTTTCAACTGATCGGCCAGCACGACCCCTGAAATGCGCGCTTGCCTCGGCAGCGCCACTTCAAACGGATATCCTTTGATTTGACTGGTGATCGGACACAAGAGCGCCAATCCCGCGCGGCGGTTGTATTCGGCAGGGGACAGCACGAGAGCGGGACGGCGGCCAGCCTGTTCGTGGCCGGCATGAGGATCGAAATCGAGCCATATCAGGTCGCCTCGATCCGGCACGAATTCGGCGTGGCGGCCCTTCACCAGACCTCAATCCCGGCCGGCTTTCCCCAATCAATCTCCCGATGCCGATTTTCCGGCGTGATCGCGGCAACCAGTTGCTTGAGAGTGAATTTTCCGCGCGCGAGCGGTTTGCGTTCGGCATTCACGATCAGCGAGCCGCCGGCCACGCGCATCCTGACTCGCGTGCCCTCTCTCAGGCCGCTTTGCTCCGCCAACGGCTTGGGAATGCGCAGCGCCACGCTGTTACCCCACTTCGATACTTGCATAGATTGAAGTCTATACAATGAATCTACCGAATGGCAAGCAAATGCCGGTGATGCCGCGAAACGCCCCCGCGCAGCGCCGGTTGGACGCGCAATCACGACACGCTAAACTCGGCTGGCTGAGTTACACATGGACGAGCGTTACGATCCTAAAAAAATCGAGCCGGCGTGGCAGGCGGAATGGCAGCGCGCGCAACTCTATCGCACGCGCGAAACTCCCGGCCATCCGAAATTTTACCTCCTCGAAATGTTCCCCTATCCCTCCGGCGCGGGCCTGAGCGTCGGCCATCTGCACAACTACGTCCCCTGCGACGTGATCGGGCGATACAAGCGGATGACCGGCCACAACGTGCTCCATCCGATGGGCTGGGACGCCTTCGGATTGCCCGCGGAAAACGAGGCGATCCTCAAGGGATCGCATCCGACCGAAACCGTCCCGCGCTACGCCGCAAATTTCAAGCGCCAACTCACGATTTCCGGCTGCGCCTACGATTGGACGCGCGAGATCAATTCGTCGTCGCCGGATTATTACAAGTGGACGCAATGGTTCTTCCTGCTGCTCTACAAGCGCGGCCTCGCCTATCGCGCGACGGGCGCGCAATGGTGGTGCGACAAATGCCGCACGATCCTCGCCAACGAGCAGGTGGTGAACGGATGCTGCTGGCGGCACACCGACACACCCGTAGGCAAGAAGAACCTCGAACAGTGGTACCTCAAGATCACCGATTACGCCGATCGCCTGCTCGCCGACCTTGACGGAATCGATTGGCCCGAGCGGATCAAATCGATGCAACGGAATTGGATCGGCCGCAGCGAGGGCGCGGAACTCGCCTTTCCGATCGTGGGGCATGAGAGCAAAGAGGTCCGCTTCTTCACCACGCGCCCCGATACCGTCTTCGGCGTGTCGTTCATGGTGCTCGCGCCGGAGCATCCGCTGGTCGCCCAAATCACCACGCCGGCGGAGCGCGCCGCGGTCGAATCGTACGTCGAGCACGCGCGCCGCCAGAGCGAAATCGAGCGGATGTCCACGGTCAAGGAAAAGACGGGCGTCTTCACGGGAGCGTTCGCGCTCAACGTCTTTACGGGAGCCGAGATTCCGATCTGGATCGCCGATTACGTCCTGATGGGATACGGCTCCGGCGCAATCATGGCCGCGCCCGGCGAGGACGAGCGCGATTTCGCGTTCGCCGCGAAATACGGCCTCGAAATTCCGCGCGTCACCGCTCCAATCGGCGGCGGCGACCCGCCCGCCGATCGCGCGTTCACGGAGCATGGCGTTGCGATCAACTCCGGCTTCCTCGACGGGATGACGACCGCCGAAGCGATCGCGGCCGCATGCCGCTACGCGCTCGACCATCGCATCGGCCGCCCCACCGTCAGCTACCGGATGCGCGACTGGCTAATCTCGCGCCAGCGGTATTGGGGCTGCCCGATTCCGACAGTGTATTGCAAGCGCGAATGCGGAATCGTCCCGGTGCCGGATAGCCAGTTACCGGTGATGCTGCCGCCGATGAAGGAGTACCAGCCCTCCGGCACCGGCCGCTCCCCGCTCGCCAACGTTCCCGAATTCGTCAACACGACCTGCCCAAAATGCGGCGGTCCGGCCGAGCGCGAGACCGACACGCTCGACGGCTTCGCCTGCTCATCGTGGTACTTCCTGCGCTTCGCCTCGCCGCATGAAGAATCGGCGGCGTTCGATCGCAAGGCGGCCGACTACTGGCTGCCGGTCGATTTGTACGTCGGCGGCGCGGAGCACGCCGTGATGCATCTGCTCTACGCGCGGATGTGGACCAAAGTAATGTTCGACGCGGAACTAATCGGCTTTCAGGAGCCGTTCCCTGTCCTGCGCAATCAGGGCGACGTATTGGCCGCCGACGGCAAGCGAATGTCGAAGAGCAAGGGCAATATCGTCACGCCCGACGCGATGATCGACAAGTACGGGGCAGACGCGCTGCGCCTGTGGGAACTCTTCATGTCGCCGTTCGACGAGGCGACCACTTGGAACGAGGACCGCGTCGCCGGTACGCGCCGCTTTATCGCGCGCGTCTGGACGATGATCCGCCGCTATGCCGAGGCCGGATGCCCGGCGGGCAAGCCATCGCCTGAAACGCTAAAGCGCGCGCACAAGACGATCGCCGCCGTCACCGATCATATCGAGCGTTTGCGCTTCAACACCGCGCTCGCCGCGTTGATGGACCATCTGAATTACATCGCGAAGCTCAAGCCGGAAGAACTCGGACGATTCGCCGCGGAATCGTTCGTCGCGATGCTCGCACCGATGACGCCGCACGTGACAGAGGAGATGTGGCGCGCGCTCGGCCACGATCGCTCGGTCCATCTCGAAGCGTGGCCGAAATTCGATCCGAAGCTGATTCGCGACGAGACCGTCACGATCGTCGTGCAGATCAACGGTAAAGTCCGCGACCGAATCGAGATGCCGGCCGGATCGTCGGAGGACGACGTTCGCACGCGCGCAATGGCGAGCGAAGCGGTCCAACGCAATCTCGCCGGCAAAGCGCCAACGAAATTTATCTACGTGAAAGACAAGATGCTCAGCATCGTGGTCTAAAGGAGCAACATCGATGGCCGAGGAAACCCTCAAAATCGAACGTCATCCGAACTACGCGATTCTCGCGCTGAATCGTCCCGACAAGCGGAACGCACTCAACGCCGGCCTGCTCGCGGCGATTAACGGCGGGCTGGCGCAATTCGAAAACGACAAGGAAATCCGCGCGCTCGTGATTCGCGGCGAAGGCGCGGGCTTCTGCTCCGGTATCGACCTCGCCGAACTGCACGAGACCGAGGGCGGCCACAATCCCAACTCGATCGAATCGGTGTTCGGCCGCCTCGAACGCTTCCCCGTTCCTACCATCGCCGCGATTCACGGCGCGGCGCTCGCGGGCGGATTGGAGCTGGCGCTCCATTGCGATCTAAGGATCGCGGCGGACAACGCGAAGCTCGGGATGACCGTCGCACGCGTCGGGCTTATCGTCCCCTATGATTTCATCCGCAAGCTGATCGAGATTTGCGGCGCGGCGAACACCGCGATGATTCTCTACACGGCGGAAATGTTCGACGCGAATCGCGGCCGGGACTTGGGCCTCGTCCATGAGGTCGTTCCCGCCGCGAAACTTTCAGAAGCCGCGACCGCTCTGGCGGAGAAGGTCTCCGCTGCGGCGCCGCTCCCGCTGCGCGGAATGAAGACGACGATTCGCCGCTGCATGAGCGAAAGTTTCAACGCCTACCACGACGATCTGCTGAAACTCGCCCGCGACGTTCGCACCAGCAAGGACGCCAAGGAAGGCGTCCGCGCCTTCGTCGAAAAACGCAAACCCGTCTGGAAGGCGGAGTAACGGCAGTCGCTCACGCCGCGCGTTTGCGCGGCGGTGCCGCGATGCAGGCCGCGACATCCCTTCTGCTTGCGCCCATGCGAAGCAGCGAGCGGACCATCAGGTCGATGCTGACCGAGGCGTCCGCCGCCTCCATCTTTGCGATTCGCGACTGGCTGGAGCCGAGCATTCGCGCGAGCCGATCCTGAGTGATGCGCCGGCGGTTCCGCTCCGATTTGATCGCGTCCGCAAGCGCAAGTTTAAGGTCCACTACCGCGGTCTCCTCAGCGTCCAAGCCAAGGAATTCCCCGACGCTGCCCACCTTCCACCCTGCTGCTTCCAGCCGTTTCTTCTTGCTCTTGTCCATGATTCACTCCGTTACGGTCGTTCGGTCGTAGCGCCGCATCCGCAATTTGCACCGGCCGATTACTTGGCGCGGCGTCGTTTGGCTCCGTTTGCTGAACACGTCGAGTATCACAATCGCATCGGTGTCGATTCGATAAACGATCCGCCACGAACCGTCCTGATCCACGATCCTGAGTTCGTGGCAGCCGCTCCCAATCGAAAGCATCGGCCGCGAATGCGGCATCGACAGGTTCTCGCCTCGTTGCAGCCGCCGCAGCAGCACGCCGGCTTCGATTCGAGCCTCCTTCGAAAATGGTGGCGTTTTTATCTCGCCATGCAGCCAGACCAAAGGTTTGTCGGCAACTTCGGCCATTGAAAGAAGATTATGTCAAATCAGGTATGAACGCAAGCGCGCCGCCACATGGTTTCGCGCCTGCTTGCGCTAATTTTCCGGTTGCGCCGGCGGTGAACGCCGCTGTAGAAGAATCGAGGCGGCGAGGACGCAATTGCCCGCCGATCCGAAAGGAACCCTACGATGCCGAAAAATTCTCCCGTGATCGCCGGAGTCGCGCAATTCACGCCCAAGGCCGCCGGAATGGACGAGGCGCCGGAGCCGATCGAAATGATGGAGCGCGTGGCGCGCGCCGCCGCCGAGGATACCGGCGCGCCCGCGATTCTCAAGTCGCTCGACGCGCTCGCGGTCGTCAACCTGCTCTCGTTCAGCTACCCCAACGCGCCCGGCGCGCTCGCCGCGCGCCTGGGAATCGAGCCGCGGGCGAAAATTTACACGACGATTGGCGGCAACACACCGCAATTTCTCGTGAACCATTTCGCCGAACAGATCGCGGCGGGAAAAATGCGCGCCGCGATGATCGTGGGCGCGGAGGCCTTCCACACTTTGCGCCGCGCGATGAAACGCGGCGGAGTCAAATGGGGCGCCGACGGCGGAACCGGCGCGCCCGAAATCATGGGCGATTCGCGCGCGGGAACCACGCCGCTCGAAGAGCGTTACGGCGCGCGGCTTCCGGTGCAAATCTATCCGCTGTTCGAGAACGCCCGGCGCGCGAATCACGGCTGGACGATCGCGGAGCATCGCGCGAAGCTCGGCGCGATGTGCGCGGCGATGACCCGCGTTGCGGCGAAAAATCCCCATGCGTGGTTCCCGCAGGAACGCACGGCGGAGGAAATCGTAACCGTCACCCCCGGCAACCGAATGGTCGGCTTTCCGTATCCCAAGCTGATGAACGCGAATATCGACGTCGATCAGGCGGCAGCCCTGATAATTGCGAGCGAAGAGGAGGCGCGGCGGCTCGGAATCGCGCCGGCGAAAACCGTCTATGTCGCCGCCGGAGCGGAATCGTCCGAGCGCGGCTTCTTCATCGGCGAACGCGAGAATTACCATAGCTCGCCCGGTATCGAGCGCGTCTGCAAGCGGAGCCTCGAACTCGCGGGGCTTGGCCTTGGCGACATCGGATGCTTCGATTTCTACAGTTGCTTTCCGATCTCGGTTGGGCTGGCGCTCGACGCGCTCTCGATGGATGCGGACGACCCGCGCGGCGTGACCGTCACGGGCGGGCTGCCGTTCGCGGGCGGGCCGGGCAACAATTACGTGACCCATTCGATCGCCGCGGCGGTCGAGCGGATTCGCGCGGGCCAGGCGAAAATCGGGTTGGTGACCGCCCTCGGCTGGTACATCACCAAGCACGCCGCCGGTATCTATTGCGCGGGCGAGCCGCCGCGTCCGTTCGCACGCGACGACGGCAAAGCGTGGGAAAAGTCCGGCGCCACGCAAACTTCGATCAAGATCGTGGAAGAAGCGAGTGGGCCCGCGACAATCGAGACCTACACCGTCATCCACGATCGCACCGGCGAGCCTGCCGAGGCGATCGTGATCGGGCGGCTCGACGACGGCGCGCGATTCTTTGCGCGCGCGCCCAAAGAAACGTTCGCGGCGATGGAACGGGAGGAATTCATCGGGCGGCGCGGAACGGTGAAGCCCGCCGAGGGGACTAACCTGTTCGAGCCGAAGTGATGGCCGCAGCGAAAGTTGCGCTGGTGACCGGCGCGGGGCGCGGAATCGGCCGCGCGATCGCGATCGAACTGGCGCGCGCCGGCTATTCGCTGTGCCTCGCCGCCCGCGGGCGGGAGGAACTCGAAGCGGCGCGCGCCGCCACGGGACTCCCGCCGGCCCGCGCGTTAATCGTGCTGATCGATCTCGCATCGGAAGAAGCGCCGTCGGCGCTGATGGATGCGGCGTTCGATCGTTACGGCCGCCTCGACGTGCTGGTGAACAACGCGGGATGGGCGCCGCCGCGCACCATGCTCGCCAAGATGCGCACCGCCGATTTGGATCGGGTGCTCGCGGTGAACCTGCGCGCGCCGATCGCGCTTGCGCGGCTTGCCGCCATGCGGATGGAAGCGCAATCCGGCGGCGCGATCGTCAATGTCGCGTCGGCGGCCGCCCGGCTTGCGCCTGCCGGCGAAGCGGTTTACGCCGCCGCCAAGGCGGGACTGATCGCCTTCACCCGCGTCGCCTTCGCGGAATTGCGCGGCAAGGGGATCAAGCTCTCAGCGATCGTTCCCGGATTGGTCGATACCGCGCTGATTCCGCCGAGCAAGCGGCTGGACCGCACCGCGATGCTCCGGCCCGCCGACGTGGCGGCGGCGGTAATGCAGGTTATCGAATCGCCGCCGGGCGCATGTCCGATCGAGGTCGCGCTCGAACCGCAATTCGATCCGATGCGCCGAAGCTGATGCCGTTCCAACCGGGTTCGCCAAGCCGGCGCTTGCAAGCCTCCCTTGCAATCGGTAACGGTCTGACGGGCGCGGCGCGCTTACGTCCGCCGCGTGCGCCACTTTAGCCGATGAGTTTCACCGCCAGAGTCGCGATTGCGTTCGCCGCCGGGATTGCGGGAGCGGCGATTCTCGCGCCGATCGCGGCCGCGGCCGTCTATCATGCCGGATGGCGCTTTCCGTTCCCGCGAATCTTCGACCGCACGGTGATGGTGACGCTGTTCGCCGCAATCGGATTCGCCGCGCGCGGGATGCGGCTGGGTCCGCTGCTCACCCGCGGCTTCAAGCGCCCGCGCGAGAATCTCAACCGCGCGCTCCGCGGGCTTGCGGCGGCCGTAGCCATCATTGCCGTCTTGATGGCGCTGGCGATTGCCGCGGGCGGCCGGCTCGGCTTCGGCGCGATCACGGTTTCCTCGGGCGTCAAGTACCTCGCCGGCGCGATCGTAATCGGAATACTTGAGGAGGGGTTCTTTCGCGCCTTCCTGCTCGGCGGAATGCGGGACGATTTCGGCCGAACCGGCGCGCTAATCGTGAGTGCGGTAATTTACGCGCTCGCCCATCTCGTGCGCTCACCGGCGCGATTCGTGGCAACCGGATATGAGCCGATGGCGGGCGTGGCGACGCTCGCCGGTTCCTTCGCCCAGTTCCGCGATCCCGCCGCCGCGCTTCCCGAACTGGCCGGTTTGTTCATTTTGGGAATCGTGCTCGGCGCGGCGTTTCTGCAAACCGGCACGGTCTATTTCTCGATCGGCCTGCATGGCGGGTTGGTGCTCGGGGTAAAACTTTGGCCGAAACTGATCCGCCATCGCCGCGCGATTCCAGTGTGGTTCGTGGGAGCCGGGCGCGTACCGCTGATCGGCGGCGCGGGCGCCTGGGCGGCCGCATTGATCGTCCTGGCGATGTTGCCGCGGCTGACCGGCACGGGCGGAGAGGCCGGTTAGCGGGAATTTTTACGGCGCGATCGGCCCGATCCATACTCCGGCCGGCAACGCTAACAGCGTGTTGGAACCGGAGATGAGCGCGTCGGGCGCGAGGTTCCCGCCAGCCAAGGCGTGGGCCGAGGTCCATTGCGCGATGCTGAAATCGTTCCGGTTCGCCACGTAGACATTGCCGCTGGAATCCACATAGACGGCTTCCGGAAGATCGAGATGGGTGGAAGGGCCGCTCAGCGTGGCGATCGGCGCGACCGTGACGCCGTTGCTTCCCGCCGCATAAATCAGCAGCGCGCCGCCGACTCCGAAATTTGTCACGTAGATTTTCCCGCTCGAATCCACCGCCAAGCCGTACGGATTGTTCATTTCGGTGTTCGCGCCGGTGATGCTTTGGGTTGGCGCAACGTCACCGTTTGTGCCGGCTGGAAAATATGCGATCGAGTCGTCCGCTTGGAGACCGCAGGTTCCGGTTCCGGAACCGGTGCAGCAGGCGGCTGGCATGCCCGCAGCGGTGCATGAGACGTTGGTAAACAGGGCGGCGTTATTCACCACATAAATGTTGCCGCTCGAATCGAGCGCGATCGCCTCCGGATATAGCAGTCCCGTGCCGATGCCGGAGATCGTCTTCGCCGGCGCGGCATCGCCGGTGGCGCCGCTTGAATAGACCGCGACCGATCCCGCCGCCTGCGAGTTAGTCACGTAGATGCTGCCGCCGGAATAGACCGCGACGCCGAAGGGCGCGTCAAGACCCGTGTCGGCACCCTCAATATCCCGCATAGGCGCGGCAGTGCCAAAGCTGTTGGCCGCGTACACGGTGATGCTGCCCGGAGTGGTGTCGCCCTTGGCGTTCGCGACATAGATTTTCCCGCCCGAGTCCATCGTGAGGCCCTGTGGATAATCGAGGCCGGTAGCGGCGGAATTTTCGATCGTCGCGGCGGGCGGGACGTTTCCCAGAAGACCGGAGGTGAATTTCAAAAGGCTGCCGGTAAGATCGGGACCGCCGTATCGATTCGCAACGTAGAGATTTGCCGCGCTATCGGCCACGATGCTCTCCGGATCGGACAGGCTGGTGCTGTCGGGGCAAGTCGGACCGGTTCCGGCGCCCGTGCAGCACGAGTATGGCGTCTCGGCTCCAACGCATTGGGATGCTTCGCCGGCGATTGCGTTGGGCGTGGCATCGCCGGTGCTCCCGGCGGGGAATTGAAGGATGCTGTCATCGGTTCCGTTGGCCACATAAATGTTTCCGCTCGAATCGAGCGCAACGCCCCACGGATCGGTTAACAAGGTGTCGTTCTGCGTGGCAGATGCCGCGGTGATTGTGACGGAGGGCGCCTGATTGCCGCCGGCCACCAATTGAGCCGCCGTGAACTTGAACACCGCGCCGTCCGAGGCCGGGCCGGCCAGGTTATCCGCCACCCAAACGTTGCCGCCCGAATCGAGCACGATGCCGGCGGGTGCAGTCAGTCCGGTGTTGGCGCCGGTGAGTGTTTTGGTGGGTGCGGCGGTGGGGCTTTGGGAGGACGTAAAGACCGCGATCGCCGGACTAGTGCTGCCACCGCATCCATTGCCGCAAATGGCTACATAGATGTTGCCGCTCGAATCCACTGCGATCCCCTGAGGATCGTCGAGCTTCGTGGCGGACCCATAAATCTTCCTGGCGGGGGTCGCATTGCCGCTGGCGCCCGCGGAATAGACGGTGATGCTGGCAAACGGAAACTTGCACGGATCGAGGGTTCCGGGATCGAGAGGTTGGTAGTTCGCCACATAGATGTTGCCGCTCGAATCCACGGCGATCCCGATCGGGTTGCGCAGACAGGTGGCTGACCCGGAAATTGTAGCGATCGGCGCAACGGTTCCGTTCGCGCCGGCGGCATATTCAGTAACCATGTTGCTCAGAGGATTCGCCACCCACAGATTGCCGCCGGAATCCCTGGCGAGGCCGACTTGCGGTTCGCCAAGAGCGGTCACAGTATTCAACGGCGCGACGTTGCCGTTGCCGCCGTTGAGGTAGCCGGTGACGGTGTTATCTCCGTAGTTGGCCGCCACGATCGCGATGCTCCCGCCGGACGTTGGAGTCGCGCTTGGCATCCCTGTCGCAGTCGCCGTTGGCGTCGAACCGCCCGCCGTTCCCGTGGGAGTGGAGGTCATCGTAGGCGTGATTGTGGGCGTAACGGTCGCGGTCAGCGTGGGCGTCCGGGTTGGCGCTGGCGTCGCGGTCGATGTGCTGGTCGGGGTCGCGGTAGCCGTCACCGTTTGAGTCGCCGTCCGCGTCGCAGTTGCCGTGGCCGTCCGCGTCGCGGTGGCGGTCGCCGTCGGAGTGGCAGTGCGAGTCGCAGTCAACGTTGCGGTCGCGGTTTGAGTCGGGCTGGCGGTTTCGGTCGCGGCCAGCGTGGCGGTTGCCGTAACGGTTGGCGTCCCGGTGACGGTCGC
>JBOHWK010000086.1:0-14989 GCA_050736715.1 Binataceae bacterium (SeqCode)
CGGCGCGCCGCAGCCGCCGCTGCAGCACCACCTTGCCCCGCGCGTCCGCCCCGCACACCTCGAACACGCTCTTTGCCAAATCGATCCCAATCGTTGTAATCTCCATCTCGGACCCTCCTCGCTTCGAATGTCAGCGTTACATTCTTGGCCCACTTCGGTGAGGCCGTATATAAGCGGGCGGGGTCCATCTCATCATTCCCGCGCGCGTGCAAGGGTGAATTTGATAAAGGAGAGGTACGTTGGCATTCGGGCAAATCACAGGCTAAAGCCTGTGCCACCTAAAGAGCACAAGCAGGAGGCAGGGAGGTGGTAGTGCCGAACAAGTCGCACGGTGCGGGTGCGGTGGGCGGTGCGGTCGGCGAGCGCGAACATCGCGGCGAGAGACTTTCCTTCTGGAATGGTTTTGGTGGCACAGGCTTTAGCCTGTGATGTATCTGGTTTCTTTTGAACCATTACTAAGACACAGGCTAAAGCCTGTGCCACATAAGAGCAGAGTTTAGCCTGTGATTTCTCTGGCAAAGAGCCATGGGTAATCTTCCGGGCGGGACACAAGTTTTCGCTTCACCGGATTATTCCGGATGTATTCGATTTTCTCCTGCCATTCGTCCTCTTGCCGAATAATGTGATCGAAACTTTCATCCAGCCACAGGCTGGAGCCGGTGCCGCCGAGAGACTGATTTATCCGGCGGGCCGTTAGGCCCTTAATTTGCCGAAGCACTTCGCTCAGCTTGGCGGAACCGGCAAGCCGGAAGATCGCATGGACATGATCCGGCATCACCACGGCCGCATCCAATTCGATCGTCTTACCGTTGCAGGCTCGAAATACGGCCATGACAATATCGCGGGCTTGGGGTGCGAGGTTGACCGCATGCCGGCATCGGAACGTTGTAAAATAGGTGGCTCCGGATGCTTCAAGATGCGGCAGGTTGCGGTGGCTGACAGCCAGTTCTTCGGTCTTCCAGGGATCGACCGGCTGAAAGTTGGTGGCACAGGCTTTAGCCTGTGATGTCTCCGGCTTCTTTTGAACCATCATTAAGCCACAGGCTGAAGCCTGTGGCACAACTGATACGGGAAGATTGCGGGCTACGGTTCCATCAAGCGGGACAATGCGCGGGCGGTGTATTCTACCAGCGGAATTACCCGCTCGTAATCCATCCGCAGCGGCCCGAGGATTGCGAGTCCCCCCGGCGCCATCGCGCCATTGGAATACTTGGCCGCGACCACGCTCAGCGCGGCCATCCGCGGATCGTAATTTTCCGAGCCGATCGAAACGGTAAGCCCCTCGCGGCCGAGCGCGCGTTCGAGCAATTCCAGCAGCGCCGCCCGATCGTCGAGCGCACGGAGCAATCCTCGCAGCTTGTCCCGATCGGAAAAATCGGGCTGTTCGAGCGCCTGCGCCCCGCCCTCGACATAGACTTCCCGCCCCCAGGTTCCGGCCGCCGCCGCACCGCCGAGTGCGAGCGCCTCGCGCGCGAAGCGATCGTAGCGGGCGCGCTCCTCGCCGAGTTGCGCTTCGATCCATCGGCGCGCTTCGTTGAGCGTGCGGCCTTCGAGCGATTCGTTCAGATACCGCGCCATCCGGTTGAGTTCGTCCTGCGAATGGCCGCGCTCGGTCTCGACGATCCGATGCTCCGCGCCGCCCGCCTTGGCGGCAAAGACCGCGAGCACCTGCCGCTCGCGGAGCCGGACGAAATCGACCCGTTCGAGGATCGCGCCGCCCAGCCCGGGCGCCATCACGATCGCCGCCTGCCCGGTCAAAAGCGCGAGCATCCGCGGCGTCGCGCGGATTACCTCGTCGGGGTCGCGCGGGACGGCGGCGCAATGGAGCTCGATTCGGGCGCGATCCTCGAATCCGATCCGCGCGCCCGCGACCGCATGATCGACAAAATAGCGGAAGCCCTTTTCGGTGGGGACGCGGCCGGCCGAGGTGTGCGGCTGGAGCAGGTATCCCGCCGCTTCCAATTCGGCCATCAGGTTGCGGACCATCGCGGCGCGCACGCCCGGCCGATGATGCGCGACGATTTGCGCGGAGCCGACCGGCTCGGCGGTCGCGATAAATTCCTGCACGGCGGCGAGCAGGAGCGCATGCTCGCGATTGGATAGGGGTGGATTGCCGGTATCGGTGGGCATCGAGTTGCGAACCCTTTCGTATTCCAATTGTGTTACGCGCGCACGGGAGCTTTCAAGCGCCCCCGGCGGATGCAATCAACAGGCGGACCTCACCCCCTTTATTCCCCTCTCCCTTCAGGAGAGGGGGAACGCGAAACAATCCTTGCCTTTTGGTTTCCCTCTCCTGAAGGGGGAGGGGTTAGGGGAAGGGTCTTTACGACAGATTCCGGATGAAAGCTATGGTCCCGACCGCCTGCTAAGCTCGATTCGGATGGGCATCCTGGACGAGGAATTTCGCGCCGCGCTCGACGGGTTGGAGCGCGATTCGCTGCGGCGCCGTCTGCGAATCGCCGGCGGGGCGCATGGCCCGCGCGTGGAGATCGATGGGCGGCAGTGCCTGATGCTCTCGTCGAACAATTATCTGGGGCTGGCGGCGCATCCCGCGTTGAAGCGGGCCGCGATCGAGGCGATCGAGCGGTACGGAGTCGGCGCGGGAGCGTCGCGATTGATCGCGGGGAGTCTCGCGCCCCTCCATGAATTGGAGGCGCGAATCGCGCGATTCAAGCGCGTCGAAGCGGCGCTGGTGTTTGGGTCGGGCTACCTGGCGAATCTCGGCGCAATCTCGGCGATTGTGGGAAGCGGCGACGAAATTTTCAGCGATGAACTGAATCATGCGAGCTTGATCGACGGATGCCGTCTGAGCCGCGCGGCGGTCCGGATTTATCGGCATCGCGACATGGAGCATCTGGGGGCGCTGCTCAAGGAATCGCAGGGGGCGCATCGGCGGCTGATTGTGACGGATTCCGTATTCAGCATGGACGGCGACGTGGCGCCGCTGGCGGAGATCGTGGAGCTGGCGCGGAAGTATCGCGCCGCAGTGACGATTGATGAGGCGCACGCGGTGGGCGTCGTGGGGCCGAACGGCGCGGGCCTCGTGGCGAAGCTCGGCCTCGAGCGCGAGGTCGATATTCACGTCGGCACGCTCAGCAAGGCGCTCGGCGCGTACGGGGCGTACGTGGCGGGATCGCGCGCGCTCGTGGATATTCTCATCAATCGCGCGCGCAGCTTCATCTTCTCGACCGGATTGCCGCCCGCGATGGCCGCCGCGGCTCGCGCCGCGCTCGATCTGATCGAAGCGGAGCCGGCGCTAATCGAGCGCTTGTGGAACAACGCGGAATATCTGCGCGGGGAGCTTATCGCGAGCGGGTTTACGATCGCGCCGACTGAGACTCCGATTATCCCAGTGATGATTGGCGAATCGGCGGCGGCGCTTGCGATGTCGGCGGCGCTGCTCAAGCGCGGGGTCTATGTAATCGCGATTCGTCCGCCGACGGTGCCGAAGGGCACAGCGCGGCTCCGCGTGACGCCGATCGCGTCGCATTCGCGCGCCGACCTCGACGAAGCTATCGCCGCATTCGTGGCGGCGGGCCGCGAGGTTGGCTCGATCGCTAAACCTTGACGCGCTCAAAATATACGTGTAGTACACGTATATGAAGTCCGCATCGCGCAAAAAACTGACCATCACCGTCGAGGACGCTGTGTATCGCGGGCTGTACAAAGTCGTGGGCAGGAGGAACATCAGCCGGTTTCTGAGCGATCTCGCGCGACCCCATGTCGTGGGTGGCCGGCTCGAAGAAGGCTACCGCGCGATGGCCGACGACGAGCGGCGCGAAGCGGAAGCGGCGGCATGGAGCGAGGGCCTAATCGGGGACGTGGCCGATGAACCCCGCTGAGCGCGATGCACCGCGGCGCGGCGAGGTTTGGTGGGTATCGTTCGATCCGTCGGTGGGCGGCGAGATCAAAAAGACGCGGCCCGCGATCGTCGTGAGCAACGACATCGCCAACCGCCTCTTGAACCGCGTTCAGGTGGTTCCGGTGACCGGCAAGACCGCGCGGCTCTACCCCGCCGAAGCCTACGTCACCGTCGGCGGAGCAAAGCGCAAGGCGATGGCCGATCAGATCGCGACCGCGAGCAAGCTTCGGCTGCGCGAGCGGATCGCCAAGCTCAATGCCGCCGATCTGGCCGGCGTCGAGCGCGCGATCAAAACGCAGCTTGGGCTGGGCTGACGCGGCGGGCGATTCAGGGTATTTCATTCAGCAGAGCAAGAGATGCGGAAGAAAGAAAATATCGCGCGATTTTCGGCTGAAGCGATCCGCCGCCGAATCGCGCGCGGCGAAAGCAAGACCGACTGGAAGCGCGTTAACGCGATGCCTCAGGCGGAAGTCGAACGCCTCGCGAATCGGGATGAAGGCGCATTGCCCAAGGACTGGGATAGGTCGATTGTGATTGGCCTGCCGGCTCCCAAGCGGGACATTCACATTCGCCTCGACGGCGACGTCCTCGATTGGTTCAAAGCGGGCGGGCGGCGCTACCAAACGCGGATCAACGCGGTGCTGCGGGCTTATGTTCGGAGTCGAACGGGACAGGAGCGCGCGCATCGGGTCAAACGGAGGACGAGCGGATTGAGGCGCGCCGGATAACGAATGCGCCGGGAGCGCATATCTCAGCCGGAGGCAGTGACGATGGACGAACCAATCGTAATGGAAGGCGCGTGCCATTGCGGCACGGTACGCTTCAGGGTGAAGTTAACGGACGGACTCAAAACCGCGCGCCGGTGCAATTGTTCCTATTGCGGGATGCGTGGCGCGGTGGCGGTGACCGCCAACCTCGGCGACATCGCGTTCGAGGCCGGCGAGGACGCATTGACGCTGTATCAATTCAATACTCGCGTTGCGGAACACTACTTCTGTTCCAAATGCGGGATACATACGCATCACCGGCGGCGCTCGAATCCTAATGAGTACAGCGTCAGTGCGGCCTGCCTAAAGGGAGTGCGTCCCTTCGATTTCGCCGAGGTGCCGGTATTCGACGGAGTCCATCATCCGAAGGACCCTGGCTCGGGCGGAACTTATCGAATCGCCGGCTATTTGCGATACGAGCGGGCGGTTCAGGCATCGAAGCCGTAGCCGCAGAGGGCAAAATACGGTAAATTGATTCGGGGTAACGCCGATGAAGATTAAAGTGGTGATTCACGAAGCCGAAGAGGGCGGCTACTGGGCCGAGGTGCCGTCGATTCCGGGCTGCGCGACCCAGGGCGATACGTTTGAGGCGCTGCTGAAAAATCTCTACGAAGCGGTCGAGGGCTGCCTTTCGGTCGATGTCAGTGCACCGAAAGCCACTGGCAAGGACCGCGTCGTGGAGATCGTTGTGTGAGGCAGATTTCCGGCAAGGACTTCGCAAAAATCGTTGAGCGTCACGGTTGGGGCCTCCTGCGGATAAACGGAAGCCATCACATATACGGCAAGCCGGGCAGCACGATACGGCTCTCGATTCCTGTGCACGGAAACCAGCCGTTGAAAAAGGGCCTGCTGGCGCATTTGGCGAAACTCGCCGAACTTGAAGAATCCACTCTCGCTTAAGGAAGCGGGAATGCCGTCCGACGCTGACTACCGCGAACTGAAAGAAATCGACCACCGCCATGTGTGGCATCCGTTCACTCAGATGCGCGCGTGGATGGCCGGCGATCCACTCATAATCGAGCGCGGCGAAGGCAACTACCTAATCGACACCGAAGGACGCCGCTATCTCGACGGCGTGGCGTCGCTGTGGTGCAACGTGCATGGCCATCGCAAGCGCGAACTCGACGACGCGATTCGCGCGCAACTCGATCGTATCGCGCATTCGACGATGCTGGGCCTGGCGAACGTTCCGGCGACGCTGCTCGCGAAGGAGTTGATTGAGATCACGCCGGCGGGATTGTCGCGCGTTTTCTATTCCGATTCCGGCGCGGAGGCGGTCGAAGTCGCCACGCGAATCGCGGCGCAATACTGGCAATTATCCGGCGCGCCCGAACGGACGCGATTTCTGACGCTCGCGGAATCGTACCACGGCGACACGATTGGATCGGTCAGCCTCGGCTACAGCGAGATGTTCCATCGCCATGTACGTCCGCTGCTCTTTCCCGCGATCAAGACCGATCCGCCGCATCGGTTCCGATTCGCGAAAGGGATGACGCCCGAAGCCGCGACCCGCGCGGCGCTCGCGGCCGCGCGCAAGTCGATTGAGGAGCATGGCCGCGAACTCGCGGCGCTTGTGATCGAGCCGATGGTTCAGGGCGCGGCGGGGATTTGGACGCATTCCGCGGAATACCTGAGCGGGATTGCCACGATGGCGCGCGAGGCCGGGGCGCTCGTGATTTGCGATGAAGTCGCAACCGGATTCGGCCGCACCGGAAAAATGTTCGCATCTGAGCACGCGGGCATTAGCCCCGATTTGATGTGCCTCGGCAAGGGAATCACCGGCGGCTACCTGCCGATGGCGGCGACGCTTGCGACCGAAAAAATCTTTTCGGCATTTTTGGGCGAGCCGGAGGAATTCCGCGCTTTCTATTACGGCCATACCTACACCGGGAATCCGCTTGCCGCGGCCGCCGCGCTCGCGAACCTGAAAATTTTCCGCGACGAAAAAGTAATCGAGCTAATCCAGCCGCGAATCGCGCAACTCGCGGAAGGCCTCCGCGATCGATTCGCCCCGCTCGCGCACGCCGCCGATATTCGCCAATGCGGGATGATGGCGGGAATCGAATTAATGGACGATCCGGCGCGGCGCATTCCGTACAATGTGGAACAACAAATTGGCGTCGCGGTGACAAAGGCGGCCCGCAAGGCGGGCGTGGTGATTCGTCCGCTCGGCAACGTAATCGTCCTGATGCCGCCGCTCGCGATTACGAAGGACGAACTCGCCACGCTGCTCGAGGTAACCCGCGGGGCAATTATCGAAGTGACCGAGGCGAATCCGCCGCGCTGAGTCGGCAAGGGAGCTAGGAATTTAACCGCAGATTACGCGGATTTCGCAGATAGGAGATTTTAATCAGTGAAATCTGCGCAATCTGTGGTTTCTTCCGGCCAATGACTCGCCGACTTCTAATCACCGGGACCGATACCGGCGTGGGCAAGACCACCGTTGCGTGCGCGCTTGCCGAGGCGATGCGGGTGCGCGGGATGCGGGTGGGCGTGATGAAGCCGGCGGAGACCGATTGTGCGGAGGTTGGCGGCGTTCTCGAACCGAAAGATGCGCGGGCGCTCGCGCTTGCGGCGGCGTCCCCGATTCCGCTCGAACTGATTTGTCCGTATCGCTACCGCTCTCCGCTCGCACCCGCCGCGGCTGCTGAAATCGACGGGATTGCGCCGCCCGACATGGCGGTTATCGCGCGATGCTTCGACAAAATCGCGGCGGAGAGCGACCGCATGCTCGTCGAAGGCGCCGGCGGCATCACCGTTCCGATCGCATGGGATTTCGACTACGCCGATCTCGCGCTGCGGCTGGGATTGGAATTGGTTGTGATCGTCGGGAACCGCCTCGGATGCCTGAATGCGACCGTGCTGACGTTGAAATACGCCGACAGCCGCGGCCTTAGCATCGCGGGCGTGATTCTGTCCGATTCCGAACCGGCGGAATCGCTCGCGGCGCGGACGAATGAGGACTCGCTTAGGCGCTTGATCGGCGCGCGCTTCCTTGGCAGGATGCGCCATCGCGAGCCGCTGGCGAAGGTGATCGTCGAGAAGCTTATCCTGCCCCAGCCCTCGAATTAGGACTTCTTCTCGCGACTCTGCTAGATTGCGGTCGATTCGACGATGATTATCGGAATCCCCAAAGAGATTTATCCGGGCGAACGGCGCGTCGCGATGGTTCCCGCTTCAATTCCCGCCCTCAAGAAGGCGGGCTGCGAAGTGCTGATCGAATCGGGCGCGGGCGTCGCGGCGGGATTCCCCGATGGCGGTTACACGGAAAAGGGCGCGAGCCTCGCGCCGTCAGGAGCGGAAGTCTTCCAGCGCGCCGATGTCGTCCTGCGCGTCCTGTGGCATGGCGCCAACGACCGGACCGGCCGCGAGGACCTGCCGCTAATCCGCAAAGATCAGGTCCTAATCGGCTTTGTCCGGCCGCTCGGATCGCCCGATACGGTGAAGGAAATCACGGCCACCGGCGCGACGATTTTCGCGGTTGAACTGATTCCGCGCATTACCCGCGCGCAGGGGATGGACGCGATGTCGGCGATGGCCACGATAGCCGGCTACAAGGCGGCGATACTGGCGGCCGATTCATTGCCGCGATTTTTTCCGATGCTGACCACGGCCGCCGGAACAATCACGCCCGCGCGGGTGCTGGTGATGGGCGCGGGCGTCGCGGGATTGCAGGCGATCTCCACGGTGCGCAGGCTCGGCGCGGTGGCGTCCGGCTACGACGTGCGGCCGGCGGCCCGCGAGCAAATCTTAAGCGTCGGCGGCCGGGCGGTCGATTTGGGGCTGGAAACCGGCCAGGCGGAGGACAAAGGCGGCTACGCAAAGGCGCAGGACGAATCCTTCCTCCGCCGCCAGCGCGAGGCGATGAAACGGGTCGTCGCGGAGAGCGATGTGGCGATTACCACGGCGGTCGTGCCCGGCAAGCGCGCGCCGATCCTGATTACGGCGGAAATGGTCGAGGCGATGGCGCCCGGATCGGTGATAATCGACCTGGCCGCCGAGCGCGGCGGAAACTGCGAACTGACGCATCCGAATGAAACCGCCGTCGAGCATGGCGTCACGATTCTAGGCCCGCTCAACCTCGCCGGCACGGTGCCCTACCATGCGAGCCTGATGATGGCGCGGACGCTGTCGGCCTTCGTCCTGAATATCGTGAAGGACGGCAAGCTGACGCTCGACATGAACGATGAGATCACGCGCGAGGCGCTGTTGGCGAAGGGCGGAGAAATCGCCAACGCTCGCGTGCGCGAATTGATGGCCGAGGAAAGCAAGGGCGCGGGAAAGGCCAGCGCGTGAAGATCGAGGGTCGTCCTGCAACCCCTCGCCTAAATGGTTAATGCCGTGATTCGCTGGAAACGTTCGACCTCACCCCCTGACCCCCTCTCCCTTTTGGAGAGGGGGAACGCTAACCAATCGTTACCCGCTGGTTCCCCTCTCCTGAAGGGGGAGGGGCTAGGGGAGGGGTTAATTAATTGGATGAGCTTCGGGAGGAAGCAATCATGCCGCATGGGTTCATTCTAAATCTTTACGTTTTCGTGCTGGCGGGATTCGTCGGCTTCGAGGTGATCCGGCGCGTCTCTCCGCTGCTGCATACTCCCCTGATGGCTTTGACCAACGCGCTCGACGCGATCGTCGTGGTGGCGGCGATAATCATCGCGGGCCGCCATGAGACCACGCTCTCGACGGTGCTCGGCACGATCGCGGTCGTGGCGGCGTTCAGCAACATGGTCGGCGGGTTCCTGATTACGGACCGGATGCTCCGGATGTTCAAAGCGAGCGGACGCAAAGAGAAATGACCGGATTAGCCACGCAAGATTACACCGACCTCGCCTATATCGTGGCGATTTCCCTGTTTATTCTGTCGCTGCGGTGGCTGAGTTCTCCGGCGACCGCGAAGCGGGGCGTTTTGGCGGGCGAGATCGGCGCGGCGATCGCGCTGGTCACCACCTTCTTCAATCCTGAACTGATCGAATACAAGTGGATTATTGTTGGATTGGCGGCGGGCGCGATGATCGGCGTGCCGTTGGGCCTGGTTAAGATGACCGCCGTGCCGCAGCGAACCGCGCTTAGCCACGCTTTCGGCGCGCTCGCGGCGGCGCTGATTGGAATCGCGGAGTACTACACGCGAATTCCGCACATTAACCAGTTTGAGATGACCGAGATCGCGCTCGAAGTGATTATCGGTTCGCTCAGCTTCACCGGGAGCCTAATCGCCGCTGGCAAGCTGCAGGAGGTGCTGCCGCAGCGGCCGATCGTGTACCGGGGGCAGAATTACGTGAGCCTGTCGGTGTTCGCCGCGGCCGTCGC
This sequence comes from Binataceae bacterium (SeqCode), assembly GCA_050736715.1. Classification (GTDB taxonomy): domain Bacteria; phylum Desulfobacterota; class Binatia; order Binatales; family Binataceae; genus Binatus. Next base: position 9,937 of record JBOHWK010000086.1, read on the forward strand.
GACGGCGCTGATTCTGATTTTCCAGCCCACCTTTCCGTTCATGTTCCCGGCGATGGTGATCATCTCGCTGATTTTTGGCGTGCTGCTGGTCACTCCGATCGGCGGCGCCGATATGCCGACCGTCATTTCGCTGCTGAACTCCTACGTCGGCTTCACCGCCGCGCTGCTGGGCTTCGTGCTCAATGCCAAGGTGCTGGTGGTCGCGGGTGCGCTCGACGGCGCGTCGGGCTTTATCCTGTCGGTCATCATGTGCAAGGCGATGAACCGCTCGTTCACCAACGTCCTGTTCGGGGCATTCGGCCAGGTGCAGGTGAGCACCGCCGAAAAGGGAGAACAGAAGCCCGTCCGCAGCGCATCGGCGGAGGAGGCGGCGTCAATTTTGGAGGCCGCGAACTACGTGATGATCGTGCCGGGATACGGGATGGCCGTCGCGCAGGCGCAGCACAAGGTGCGCGAGCTGTACGACGTGCTGACCAAGCGCGGCATCGACGTGAAGTTCGCAATCCATCCGGTCGCGGGCCGGATGCCCGGGCACATGAACGTCCTGCTCGCCGAAGCCGACGTTCCCTACGACAAGCTGGTCGAAATGGACGACGCCAACGGCGAATTTCCGCAGGTCGATGTGGCGCTGATAATCGGCGCGAACGACGTGACCAATCCGGCGGCGCGCACCGACCAGGGCAGCCCGATTTACGGAATGCCGATCCTCAATGTCGATAAGGCGCGCACCGTGATGGTGATCAAGCGGAGCCTCAGTCCCGGCTTCGCGGGAATCGACAACGATCTTTACTATCTCGACAAGACGCTGATGCTGTTCGGCGACGCCAAGAAATTCACCAGCGACATCGTGCGCGCCCTGGGCGAAAATCGCGGCTGACGCGCCGCGCCGCCGGCGCTGCGAATCGCGCCTGCTTGATGTATGCTATTGACGATGCAAAAGTGTGCGTGAAATGAATCGCAGCGGAGCAAAAAAGCCTCTGACGCCTATCCCAAAGAGCAAGTGGCGCTCAGGAGGGGCGTTCGCGTTCGGCAAGAAGATGTCGGGAAAGACATTCTCGATCGGCAAACCGGTTTCCGCAAGAACATCGGCGAAGCCAGTCGGCGATGTGCGTGAGAATCCCCGGCTTGCGGCGCTGAAACGGTCCCATTTCACGAAGCAGGGCCGAAAGGCTCGCATCTCTCGCGGGATCGAAGCGCTTGAGCGGTTTCGCTGGGACCTCGATCTGGACCCCGAAACGATCCGGTGGGCCGCCGAAGACCTTGAGATCGAGTACCTTTGACCGTGGCCGTCCGCGACTTGCCGGAACTTCCCGGCGGAAACAATGTCCTGGTGGACGCGAATGTGTTCATCAATGCGCTCAACCGGACTTCTCCGCAATGCGTGCGGCTCTTGGATCGGTGCGTCAGAGAAGAAGTTTCCGGGATGACCACCATCGAGGCGATTAACGAAGCCTGCCATCGCCTCATGCTGCTTGAAGCGGTAGGGATGGGCGTCATCGCCAGACAAGCGGCATATTTGCTGAAGCGCAAACGCGACGCGGTGAAGAAGCTGCGGCGCTATTGGGAGCTGACGCAGACAATCTTCGACGACCTGAACCTCGCGATTATTCCCTTGGATGAACCGCGCGTGCGGCGCGCCGATGAGATTAGGACGCGATACGGACTGTTGACCAATGATTCGATGCTAATCGCCGCCGCGCGCGAGTACGAAATTCGCTGCATCGCGAGCCACGATAGCGATTTCGATGACATCGACGGGATAACCGTTTACAAGCCGACGGACGTCTCGTGAGGCGGATTACTCAAGTTCACCTGGCGATGGTGGTTCAAACAATCGTATCCACTGCTTAAGTTTGACCTCGGGTATATGGAAGGCGCCTTTGGGAAGCTCGGCATTTCTGCCCTTGATGCGATCCAACAGCACGTCTTCGGACACGTCAGTAAAGTGGATTCTGAAGTCAGCACCCAGGTCGCGGGCCTTTGAACGGAACTCGTCGCGTTGGCTCCTGACCCAGCAGCCAAAATCTAATATAACATCCACACCAAGAACTAGAACCTTCGCCGCGACCTCCCACATGAGGCATTCCACCACATCATGTCGAGCGTTGTGCTGCGCGAAGTCCGATTCGTCGATGTCGTCATGGAAGTCACAACCGAATAAGCGAATGTGCCATTCATCGGGAGTAAGACGGAGCGCGGAATATCTCGTTTCCAGCTCCCGAGCCAGAGTAGTCTTACCGCTGCCGGGGAGTCCAACGATCAGGTGAAGTGTTGCCACGGTTTTTGTTTCCTCCAGACTATTTCCGCTTCAGACTACGGCGAGTCGAGCCGCTCAAGGACGCTCAGGTCACGTCTCCATCGCGGGAGTTTGCCTGCCTTGGAGCAGGCGCCAACGCGTTCAAGCGCTTGGCGCTTTTGGCCTTACCCAGTTCGGTACCCACCCATCACTTCGCAATAATTGTAACCAAACCGCCAAGCCACTTCATCCTTCGGCGATTCTATAACTCGTGTTCTTGCTGGCGCCAGGATTGCGTGTCAGCAGGCCAAGAGCGGCCACGGAGATTCACATCGGAATTCGATGCGAATCTCCGCCGATTCGCATCATCGTGCCGGGGCGGGGGCTATCACTTTTTCTTCTTGAACTGAAACATATTTGTCAGGTCGCCGAGCGCCGGGCTGTTTTCCGGCACATATGGATTCGCCTCCGTGCTCATCGGATTGGGCAGATTGTCGCGGCTGCGCTTCGACAGCGGCTTCAGTTTCCAGTTCCATTCGATGAATTTCAGGATCGACGTATGATCGGAATAGGTGTGATCGACGTAATCGAACTTCGCGAACGGCGATACGGCAAGCATCACGGTGCGCGGGCCGTCGCCGAAGAAATCGATCGGCTGGATGTAACCGGAGTCGTACTCGCCGCCGGATTCGTCGAACGTGATCAGGATCGCGGTTTTGCGCCACAACTTGGGATTGCTCTGTACGGTATCGACGATATTTCTCGCGAACGCCTCGAATAGCGCAGGCGTCGAGGTTCCCGGATGGCCGTCGGTTAGCGAACTTGGCTTGATGAACGATACCGCCGGCAGAGTGTTGTTACGCACGTCGTTGTAGAATGCGCTCAGGTCTTGGAGGTTCGCCTTGAGCGGGCCGGTCATGATCGATTTCGAATACTGGAAACCGTTGCAGATGGCGCAGTACAGGTCGCCCGCGGGAGCTTCCGTCCCGGCTTGGCTGTAGCCGTCGCCGTAGTACTTCCACGATACCCGCTTTTTGGCGAGAGCGTCGCCGATGGTCGGAATCGTCTGCGGCCCGAGCGAGAAATGGCTGCCGGCGGGGAACTCATTGGCGGCGGTCGGCGAAGTGGCGATTGGATTGCCCAGATGGTCGTACGCCGGATATTCGTTGTTGATCTGATAATAGGTGTCCGGCGCGCAATTTCCGTTGTTGAACGGCGCGTAGGGCAGGGAGTTTTCGTAACCGGTGATTGCACTTACGCCCGGCTGGCTCGAATCGGAACAATCGGCGGCGCCGCCGATACTGGTATTGCCCAAATCCGCGAACGGCAGCGTGTCCCGCGTGTAGAAATTGTTGGTGCCCGGCATCGGGTCCGGATCGTCAATCAGGTCCGTGCTCGGCGTTATCGGAGCGCCGCTGCCGGACGAATCGGCAAAGTAGTAAACGTCGCCGGTGTACATTTCCTGCGAGTTCGGTCCGGTGCCGCCCATGATCGGCTGATGATAGTTGTCGTTGAGCGCGTAGTTCTGCGCGAAATATTGGAGGATCGGCAAATCGCCCGCGGCCATGTTGTAGATGCCCATCGCCACTCCACCCTGATAGGTTCCCTGATCGTCCGTGGGCGGTGCGCACGAAGTCATCGTTTGGTTTGGCTCGCACATTCCGGTGATGCCCCAACCTTGGGTGACGGCGACCCACGTCACCAGATCGTGAAGGCATCCGCTGGGATTATCCGCGGTTGCATGGGCGATGCTGCAGTCGGCTTGCTGCCACATCTGGAAGAACCGATGCGCTGGGTCGCCGGTATTGTCGATGATAGCGGTAGCGGTAGGCGGCGATGCCGGTTCGCCAAGCCCGGCCAGAATGCTGCCGGCCTCGCCCGTTCCCGTCAGGGGCTGGCATTTGGAGGAGTCGAAGAGGGGTACCTGGCCAAGCACGTGAATCAGCCCGCCCGGATTTACCAGCGGATACGGGCCGTTGGGCAAGGGGAGGGGAGTGGTCTCACCTTGCAGCAGATCGTAGCGGCAGTCCTCGACTGGAGTGAGGCCAATCTCGGCCGGGATAAAGAGCGGCTGATGGGTTCCGCCGAGCAGCAGCAACTGTTGGTCCTCCGGCGAAAGGCCGATGTCGGTGCAGGTGGGAGGTCCGTATCCCGGTAATCCCGATGCGAACGCAAGGCTCGTAAGCAGGCAGTCGGACGCCGGTAGGCCGTTTAGCCCCGTGCTCGGCTGCGGAAGGTTCGCGTAAGGTCCCGTCTGGGCGGGGCTTAGTTCGTAAGTCGTCGTGTCGGCAGCTTGGTTTTGCAACGGGTTAGAGGTTGAGAGCGTGCTGATGAATCCCGGTGGAAATCCGGTTTGGTCCACCAGGCCTTCCGACAGCAGGTTCATTACGTGCTGATTGGGATCGGGCGGCGTGTAGGTCCCGAACAGATTATCGAAGCTACGATTCTCCCCAATCACCACGATCAGATGCTTTATCGGGCTTCGCGCCGGAGGATGCTTTCGCGGCATCGGAACTCCTGTGCCGCCGGCCGCGATTGCCAGGCCGGCCTGATTGAAAAGAAAAAATGCGGCCACAATCGCGCTCTGTGCGCGCCGAAAACGTTTGCGATGCATCGTAACCTCCGGCATTGAAAAGAACCGTTCATTTCTTCTACGGATTTTCGCTTCGCGAATCCAGAGCGCAAGTCGAATTGAATCGACGCACCCGCGCCGGCCCGCCGTGCACTGACAAGAAACCGGACGGGAATAATTTCGGGTTAAGATTCCGCGCGCGGTTTTCTCCGGGGGCGCGGCGGGATAGAATCGACGCGCGCGGC
>JBOHWK010000087.1:0-10343 GCA_050736715.1 Binataceae bacterium (SeqCode)
GCTCGATATCGGAGCTGGCAAGCGGTATGTTGGCCCGTTCCAGGGCCTCGCGCGTGGCTTGGTAATTTTCAGGCGCGGTCGTGATTTGATAAGCCTCGAGATCGTCGGAATTGAAGTCTTCAGCGCCGGCCTCCAAGGCGACTTCGATCAGATGATCTTCGTCGATCGCGGTTTTTTCCACGGTCAGGATGCCCTTTTTCTTGAACATCCAGCCCACGCATCCGTTCTCGCCCAAGTTGCCGCCGTGGCGAGTAAAGATCGATCGTACTTCGGCCACCGTGCGATTACGGTTGTCGGTCAGGACCTCGGTGATAACCGCTACTCCGCCCGGCCCGTAGCCCTCGTAGAACGCCGACTCCAACTGGGCGCCGCCTAGTTCGCCGGTACCCTTTTTGATCGCTCGCTCGATATTATCGTTAGGCATCGATTGTGTCTTGGCGGCAAGAACCGCGGTGCGCAGGCGAGGATTGGCGTTGAGGTCGCCGCCGCCCAAGCGCGCCGCGATGGTGATTTCCTTGATCAGCTTGGTGAAGACCTTGCCGCGCTTGGCGTCGGTGGCGGCCTTCTTATGCTTGATCGAACTCCATTTGGAATGACCCGACATGACCGATCCTTATTGGGGGCGGTTCTCGGACCGCCCTATCGCGGAGAGCTTACCACAAAAATTCGCCCGATTGGGAGTGGGCGCGAGAGCGCCTTTGACAGATGGGGCCGGCGAACCTTATTATTGGAATCCATGCCGCCAAGAAACCATGCCGCAAAACCGGCGCGCCGGCCATTGCGCACGCTCGCGAGGACGGGAACGCGCCGAGGCGGCAAAGAGACGCAATCATCCTATGCGGTCGTATATGACGCCGCTCCCGAAGGCGGCTACGCGGCGTTCGTGCCCGCGCTCCCCGGCTGCCATTCTCAAGGCGAGACGCTGGAAGAAACGGAGCTGAACATCAAGGAGGCCATCGAAGTTTACTTGGAGAGCCTAGTTGCGCACCGCGAGCCGATCCCCAAGGGGGAGCGGGTTCTTCAAGGCATCGTGACGGTCTCCGTACCGGCGCACGCGTAATTTCGCCCGCTGCAATTCATGCCCCGGCTTCCCGCGCTCACCGCAAAAGAGGTCATCCGCGCGCTTCGAAAAGCCGGGTTCATCGAAGATCGCCAGAAGGGCAGCCACCTGGTGATGTGGAACCCGGCGAGCCATGCATTGACGGTTATTCCCGTGCATTCGGGCCGGACAATCAAGCGTCCGTTGCTGCACGGCATCTTGCGCGACGCAAAACTCTCGGAGCCTGAATTCCTGAAGCTGTTGTAACGCTCCGCCGATGCGATCGGGCTAATCGGTGGAATCTGCGGATTCGTTTTGTTTTCTGTTATGATGCGGCGTAATCGCCATGAAATCGTCCGCAGGAATTGCCGCGCTCGCGTTTACTGCCGCCGCCGCGGGATGCTTCTATCCGCCGACGACGCAGCCGCCGCCCGACGCGCGCCAGCAGGCAATAATTCCACTGCCCTACGATCTCGCCTGGGACGCCGTACACCGGGTCATCACGGACCGCCGCCTGCGCGTCGAGGCCCAAGACCCGAACATCGGGTTGATCGAGGCGTCGGGCGGCACCTTTACGCTGAGCGACGCCGATTGCGGCAAAATCTCGAGCCTCGGCGGCTCGTATTTCGCGGCGCCGGAGCCTGATTCGACCTCGGTGTACAACTTCCTGGTGCGGCCGCGCGGGCGGGAGGCGAGCCTGGTCGAGGTGCGCGCGACGTTCAACTCGGCGGTCCAAGTGCCGCTCCATCCGGCCCACGACGTCGATTGCGTGTCGCACGGAATTGTGGAATCGAACATCCTGCGCGAGGTGCTGGCGGCCGCGCGGATCACCCATCGGCCGATCCCCGCCGAACCGCTGGCTGCCAAGACGAACCCAAAGCCGGGCGCCACCGCCGCTCTCGTTGCCGCCCGAACGTCAATTGAGAAAACAGAGCCGCAAGCGCAAGCGTCAGCCACTCCGGCCGTGAATCCGCTGATCCGGCACAAGCCGGAACTGCTCCGGCTCCATCTGCCGCCGCCGCCGAAATTCTGACGCTTACGCGCTGCGGCGCACGCGGGCCGGGACCAGCGCGCTCGCGGGAATAATTTCCTCATTGCGGCCGGGCGGCTGCCATTTCAGATGAATCGAAGCGTCGCCGCCGGTGTTGCGTTCGCCAACCTCGATCCGATGCGGCCCGGCGGTGAGATGAACCGAGCCTTCGGCATGGTAGCGCGGCCTCATTCCGGTATCGCCAATCACCTCGTGGCCGTCGATCGTCAGCCATCCGGTATCGTCAACGTCGAGGATGAATTTGTAGTCGCCGGTACTCGGCGCAATGAGGGCTCCGGTCCAATCCGCGCACGACGGCGTCATCATCGCACCCATTTCCGCGACATCGAACAGGTCAATTTCCGGATCGACGCGCACGACATGGGTCCGCGTGCGGCCGCAATCCGGCCCCAAATAATAGCGGCCGAGCAGCCCATGCGGCCGGCTAACGAGCGTCGGTTCGGCCACCGCCTGAGCGGACGACAGGAGAAAGATCGCTGCGATTGCGATCGCGCTCGCCGCCGCGCGCATCGCGCCGCCACCGTCGTCGCTCCACAGTTCGAGCGGTTCGGCGATCGAAAACAGTCCGAAGCACCATACCAGCGCGAGCGGCCACAATTGAATCGGCGGCGGCAGGCCGGCGAGCTTGCCGAGGTTGAACGCGATCGAATCGTTGGCGGCATGGATGCCGCCGGCGATCATCGAGCCGCCGAAGAAGGCGTCGCGGTTGGCGCCGAAATCGGCGTGCATGAACTGCTGGAGCGCGAAGTCGCGCACCGGATTGAAATACTCGTAGGGGAAATGGGGATTGGTCGCCGTCGCCATCAGCATGATCGCGGCCGACAGCGCGCCGAGCGCGCCGGCCAGGTAATCGAGCGCGGCGGGCAGGAACGCTAGCGTCAGCACCATGAACGGCACGGCGGCCACGATCTGGCGCGGGCCGGTGGCGGTTCCGCCGCCCCATGAAACGATCGATTCGCCGTAGGAGGCATTGAATAGTATCAGAGCGACGAAGGCGTAAATCGTAACGATGCACTCCGGACGCCATCGCTTCGCGCGGGCGAAATAGCCCGCGCCGAGCAGCGACAGGATTAACACCGGGTTGCAAAACAACAGCCCGCGCTGCGGATCGATCAGGATGTTCCAGAGATTGCTGAGCTTCGGATAGGTCAGGCCGACGAAGCCCTGCTTCTGCTCGGGGAATTGATTGTTCCCGGCCAGCTTGAAGGCTTGATAGCTGAAGAACCACGGCGAGCCGAACGCACCCCAATTATATTGGAGCATGATAATTGCGGTGATCCCGGCGCCAATCGAAAAGCTCGCCAAATTCAACCAATAGGTGGAATTAGTCCGCGTGGGATCGACGCCGGACGCGGTATGCGCTACCCGGTAGAGGCGGTAAATCGCGTAAATTCCCAGCGCCGCCGCGACCAGAAACGAGGGATAATCGTTAACCACCGCCCAGCCCGCAAGAATCCCCGCCCAGAACGCGCGCTGCCACGACGAATCCGCATCGAAGGTGGCGAGCAGATAGAACGAGGTGAACAGGCAGAAGCCCGCCACCGGCTCGCCGGTCAATTCGGTCGCGTAGGGAAACGCGATCGTCCCAAAGCCGAGGACCAGCGCCAATCCGGCCGCGCGTCCCGGTGTTGCGCCCAGGAATCGCGCGAACCGGTACATCACTACGCACATCGCCGAGACGATGACGCTCGTGGTGGCAACCGTGGTCAGGTAGGTGGCCATCGCCCAGTAGATATCGTGGCGGGCTTGCGTATGCAGGGGCGTCAACAGGAAGCGAATCAGGATCCACGGCACGAGCGCGGTGTAAGAGGTGCCGGGCGCCTTGACCGAATAGATATGGCCGCGGAATTTGATGATGTCGGCGGTGTTGTAGCCGCTGTAATTGTCGATCCAAAACTTGCCGTGCTCGAGAATTGACCGCATCAGGTCGAACCGGCACGCCACGCTGTGATCCGAGCCCTGGTAAAAATAGGCGTAGGTGACGAGCGGGATCAGGAACAGCGCGGCCTGGAGGCCATAATCGCGTTCTTCGGCGTTGGTCATGTGCGGGTCTTGCGCTGTGATCTCTCGGCCGCCCGGCGCTCGGCGCGGCTCTGCCCCGAAACGGCGGAGGCCGGGGCGTCCGGGGGAATGTCCTGCTCGCCGTACATCCGCCATCCCCACACCGCCATCGCGCCCAGCACGGCAAAGGTAATCACCAGCGTAATCGGCGATCCGAGCGGAGTGTGGGAATTCACCTCTTTGCGGATCTTGGTCAGGTCGTAGGTTGGTGTCGCACTGGGCGGCGGCCCGGGAATCTTGTACACCGCCGCGTTGCGGAAGAAGCCCTTGCCCGTGTTGAGGCTACCGAAGCCGCCGACCCGGAGCGCGACGGAGATGTCGGCGGGTTCCTTGGTCACTTCGATATATAGCTTCAACCGCTGCCAGCCGGTGGTGCCCTTCAACTCGGGCGACATGATGATGCCCTCCGGAAAGACCGATACCGACACGCCGGACTTGTTAGCGCCGACGTCTTCGGCGCGCGCGTCGGCGCTGATCTCGTACCATCCCGGCTTCAGCGTGAGCGGTTCCATCCAGCGCCCGTCGTCAGGTTTGAGGTTGTCAACCTCGACTTGGTAGAAGTTGTTTTCCTTGGTCGGAGCGATCCGATTGGTTTGGAAGGTTTGCGGATTGTTGATCCACGCCTCGCTATGCCAGCCGCCTTCGGGGTACGCGCCGCCGCCGAGCGAGAAATCCCCGTTCTCGAGCAGGTTCTTTTGCGCATCGGCGGCGCGCGCGCGCATCGGGGCGGCAATTAGCAGCGCGCAAATCGCCGCCGCAAATAAAATCCCCCGCGCGATTTTCACGGCATTCATCGCATCAAATCCAGTTCCGGTAGGTATAGCCCTTTTGCAGCCACATTCGCGTGTAATATCCGTTCCAGCCGGTGCGCGGAATCGACCAACCCATCCAAATCGGGAGGAAATAAAAGTACAGGATGACCGCCCCCGCGATGTAAACCCCGGCCACATAGCGGCCCGCCGGATAGTCCCGATATACGCAGAGTGCGTATCCACCCGCGATCGCTGCGCATATCAGCGCCGACAGCCAGAGAATATGGATTCCCAACAGGCACGCCGCAATCACCGGAATCAATATCGCGGCGTGTTCGATCGGTTCGCCGCGGCCCTCGATAAAGTCGGCCAGCACCAGCGCGAGCGCCAGATATCCAAGATAGACGGCGGGCAGATAATGGTAGAGGAAAGTCGTCCGGATGATTGGAACCCAGATAATCATGTAGCCGAGGTAGCCGATCACCAGGAACCACCGCGTCAGGTTCGGGCGCTCAACGGCTCGTACCGCGGTGATCGCGATCGCGCTGAGCGCGCCCCACCACAAGAGCGGATTGCCGCCGCCCCAAATCGTCCTCACCTCGCCGTTGCCGGGCGGAAACTTTTGCCAGAAGGCCACCGGCCGGAGCATCAGCGGCCAGGTCCACCACGGCGAGGAGTAGGGATGGGTCGGCGCGGTGACCGCCTTCTCGTAGCCGGGCACCTCGACGAGAATGTATTTCAGCACATCCTCCATCCCGCCCCACCATCCCCAGTAGAATTTGGGCAAATAAACCGCGATATAGACCGCCCCGGAAACGCCGCCGACGAGCAGCGCCGTGCCCAGCACCCGCCGCGACGACCATCCGAGCGGCGGCGAGATTCCCTCCGCTCCGTACACCAGCACGTAGGCCAGAAATCCAGTCACGAGCAAAAAGGTGATCGCGGGAATGTAAAGCTTGCCCGCGACGCACAAGCCCAGCGCGATCGACATCCAAATTAGCGTTGTGCGGCGCGCGCGCGCGCCGGGCGTTTGGAGGAAGCGGAAGAAAAACAAATATGCCGCCGCGCCGCAGGTGACGTAGGTAATGTCGATCACGGCGATCCGCGAATAGACCAGAAACATCCCGTCGAACAGGATGATTCCGGCCGCGAGCGTGGCGCCCAGCCGCGATCCCGAAATCCTCCTCCCCAGCAGGTAGGTGATTCCCACCAGCGCCGTGCCCACCGTCGCGTTGCCGACTCGCCAAGCCCAAGGATGGTCGCCGAAGAGCCAGATGCCCGCCGCGATCACGAGCTTGGCGAGGGGAGGATGGGGATCGAGGAAATATTCGCCGTGTATGTATTTCCGCGCCTGGCCCACGAAGTGGACTTCATCGAAAACGATCTCGGCTGGATGGCCGATGCGCCAGAAGCGGAAGAACGCCGCCGCGATCACCAGTGCGGAAATAATAATGGTGTCGAGGTTCGCCCACGCGGGCGCCGCCGGCATCCGCGGCTCGTCCTCCGCCTCCACCGCGGCGGCGCCGGCGCTTGCGCGGCTTCCCGCCAGCAGCTTGAAGAATGGCGCAAAATCGAATGCGGTCTCTGGCGACGGTTCCAGCCGGACCGCGCCGAAATAAACGGTAACCGTCAGCGCCACGAGGTTCAGCGCCGCCGCCACCATCGCCGGCCCGTCATGCGCGGGAAGGAATCTATTGGCCTGCAATGCGTTCAGGACGTAGCCCAGATTGAACCAGCAGGTGAGCGTCAAAAGGATGAATACGCCGGCCATTTCCGGCGCCTCGAAGGCGAGCGGAGCGGCAAACACGATCGCGGTGTACAGGTAGCGCTCATGCATCCGCGGCGCGAGCATCCAAAACCCAAAAAATGCGAGGAACGAGCAATACCACAGGCGTGCCGGGTTGCGGCCGCGCAGCAGTATCCATGCGATATAGAGGTACAGCGGGACCAGCATCCCCATCCCCAGCGTGAAGTACGAGATTCCGCCGAGCGTCCCCGAATCCTGGGCGCGGATTCCGCCGATTAGCCCCAGCACGTTGAACGCATTGACCGAGGTCTCGTGGTAGTAGGCCGCGGTCGAACTGTACAGTTTGAATATCCAGTCCCATTCGTGGCCGATTTGAAACGGCGCGATCCCGATGAGCGCCGTCGCAATCGCGATGATTCCCACGCGAATCCACGTCCGCCACTCCGTCTCCAGCATCGTCCACAGCCCCAGCACCGGCAGCAGCATCAGCGCCTGCGGCTTGACCAATACGCCGATCGCGGCGAGCACCCACGCCAACTCGAACTGCCGCGCGAGGATCAGCCCGACCGACAGGAGCAATATGAACGACATGACCGAATCGGTCTGGCCCCAAATCACCGTGTCGTAGAGGAGGGCGGGATTGAGTGCGACCACCGCCATCGCGATTAACGGCACACCCAACCCGGCAACCGCCGCCTCGGACAGTTTGCTCCGCTTCATGAGGGCGTACATCACGAGCGCCATGCCGAAATCGGCGACGAGCGCCGGGCCTTCCATTATTACGCGGGAAAAAATGCCGCCCGCGCCAACCAGATGCGCGAGCGCCGCCGACGACCACAGCGCGTACAGATAGCCGGGCGGATAATCGATGAAAAAGCCCTTGCGGTACATCTGGGCCGGACCGCCCGACAGCATCTGGCCGCCCCAAGCGATGTAATCGCCCACATCGACGCCGAAGCCCGAATACACCGTCATCATCACGAGCTTGAAGCCCGCGAGCAGTCCCAAGCCGATCAATATCGCCGGCAGGTTCGACGGCGTGTCCTCGAACGCCGGTCGAAGATAGTCATAAAACGCGTAGCAAACGAGCGCGAGCAGCGTCGCGCCGCAAATCACACCGAGAAATTTCCCGCTCGGCGAGCCGGGCGAGGCCGCCGCGATCGAGCCAAGCGCGAGCACGGCCGCCCCAATTGCCGCGCCGCGCCCGTGGCGCTCCAGCCATTGCCCAAACCTGTCCGTCACACCCGTCAAATCAATCCCGCCGGAATTTCAACCATTCGCGCGTTGTCAAACTAGCCGTTATCCGCCGCGCGGTGAACAATGCCGCCCCAAGCCCGTGGCATTGCGGCGCGCGGCGCGTCTATTATGCCCTATTCGTCCGAAAACGCTACCCCCCGTACTCGTTCAGTACCTGGGCGATACTTTGAGGATTTGAGACAGCCATGGCGCGCGGGCGGGCGCGCCTGCCCGCCGAGATGGAGTTGGGCGGCGGCTCGACCAACACGCCGCGCCGCTTGAGGCGCTTGCGGCGGCGGCCCGCGCTCTTTTCTAGTGTCCCCCTTTTCTCCCGCTCGATTTCCGCGGGAGGTGGGAATCGGGGTGGCCGGATTTGAACCGGCGACCACACGCACCCCAAGCGTGTGCGCTACCAGGCTGCGCCACACCCCGACATTAGACCTTCAAGCCGCATCGTTCCGATGCGAGCGGCAATAGGACAGATTATTATTTTGCCGCGTCCAAGACCACAACCGCGGCGCGGTCGAATCACCGCTGCTTCTTAGGCGCCGCGCGGGGACGCCATTGCGCGAACGAGCGCAAATCGGATTGGAACGTCCACGCGCTTTTGGGCTGATCGATCAGATGTACGATCTCATCGCAAATCGCCGCGGGCGGCACGAAATGCGCCGGGTCGGCCTCGGGCATCGCCTCGCGCACTCGCGGGCTGTCCACCGCGCCGTCGATATCGAGCGTCGCGCAATGCACGCCCAGATGCATGAATTCGTAGGCCGCCGATTCGGCGATCGCGCGCTGCGCGAGTTTGGAGGCGTTGTACGCGGAATAATTCGCGGGGCCGCCGCGCGATTCCGATCCCAGCACGAAGACGATCGTGCCGCCGCCCCGCCCGGCCATCCCGCCAATCACCGCCTGCGTCGCGAAGAACGGGCCGTAGGCATTCACCTTGAGTTGGAAATCGAACTCCTCCTCGGTGATTTCGGTAAGGCGCTTGCGCAGGTACGCGCCGGCGTTGTTGATCAGCACTGAAATCGGTCCGAGTTCGCGCTCGATTGCGGCGACGGCGGCGATGACTTGTTCGCGACGCGATACGTCGGCGGGAGTAACGAGCGCCTGCCCGCCATTGGCGCGAATCAGTTCCGCGGTCTCGTCGAGTTGCGATTTCGTGCGCGCGATAAGTCCCACAGCAAAGCCCTCGCGCGCGAGGCGGAGCGCGATCTCGCGGCCGATTCCACGGCCCGCGCCGGTTACCAATGCGACTTTTGAAGCGGACATGGGACCAATCTTAAGCGGCGCGCCCGCCGCGGGCAATCGCGCGCCGTCCGCCGCCGGGATTCGTCTCCGTCGCAGTTCCGCGCTATTATCTAAATCCGCACGCGCCATACTCTAATTGCCGCGCGCGCCGGATGGATGGCCGATGCTGATAGCGATCGACGTGGGCAACACCCACACGGTGATTGGAATCTACGAGGGCGACCGGCTGCACCATCACTGGCGCGTCGCGACCGTTCACGATCGCACCACCGACGAGCACGGCGCGCTGCTCGGCACGCTGATGGCGGCAGCGGGCCTCGATCCGGGCTTTACGCCGGAGGGCGTTGCGATCGCATGCGTGGTGCCGCCGCTCAACCAGGTGATGGAACAACTGGCCGCGCGCTATTTGCATTGCGATCCGCTGATGGTCGGGCCGGGAATCAAAACCGGGATGCCGATCCTTAGCGAGAACCCCAAAGAGGTCGGCGCCGACCGGATCGTCAACGCGGTCGCCGCTTACGAACGCTACAAGAGCGCCTGCATAGTGGTCGATTTCGGGACCGCAACCACTTTCGATTACGTGACCGGCAAGGGCGAGTACGCCGGCGGCGCGATCGCGCCCGGGCTGGGCGTCTCGATGGACGCGCTGGTCGAGAGCGCCGCAAAGCTCTACCGCGTCGAGCTGGTCCGTCCGCGCGAGGCGGTCGGCCGCACCACCGTCGCCGCGATTCAGTCCGGATTGATCTTCGGCTACACCGCGCTGGTCGATGGCCTCGTGAAGCGCATCCTGCGCGAGCGCGGCGAAAAGACGCGTGTGGTCGCCACAGGCGGGCTGGCCGAGCTGATCGCGCCCGAAAGCGAGACCATCGAAGAGGTGGACGAGTTCCTGACGCTCAAGGGCCTGCGCCTGATATTCGACCGCAACCGCCGGTAAATTCGGTGCTAATCCTTGGCGTCGCAGCGTAGGGCGGTGCTTCCGCCTCCCCTCTGCCCCTCGCCCGTTATTTTTACGGGGGAGGACGCCGCCCGATCGCGAAGCGCGTTAAGATAACCGGCCGGTGAGGGTGCAGGGTCGTTTGCCGCGCCACCACGCCCCTCTCCAAGTGTCATATATGGACCCCGCCCGTGTGCAAGGGTGAGTGATTGGCTGAGGGGACGGTTGCAGTCATATATTCGGCCTGTTTGTCGGGCATAGTTGTTATTACC
>JBOHWK010000088.1:0-16798 GCA_050736715.1 Binataceae bacterium (SeqCode)
CCGCAACCCCAACGGCTACTGCCACCGCGACGGTCACTGCCACCGAAACCGCAACCCCGACGGCGACCACCACCGCGACAGTCACTGCCACCGAAACCGCAACCCCGACGGCGACCACCACCGCGACAGTCACTGCCACCGAGACCGCAACCCCAACGGCTACTGCCACCGCGACGGTCACTGCCACCGAAACCGCAACCCCAACGGCTACTGCCACCGCGACGGTCACTGCCACCGAGACCGCTACGCCAACTGCCACCGAGACGGCTACGCCGACCGCGACCGCGACCGCGGCGTGCGCAGGAGGCCCTGCGGTGGATCCGGCGCCGGCGAATCCGGCGACAACCGTGAACACCACCAGCGTGACCACGAGCATAACGCTGAACTTCCCGGCCGGGGTTGCGGCGCACGACATCTGCATCGCCGATTTCGGGTACCAGTCCGATGACACCGACACCGTTACACAGCCGTCGGCCGCGTGGACCTCGATCTGGAGAGGCAGCGCTGGTAATAATCCCGGCGTAACTGAGCAATGGTCTTGGTACGAGTCCACCGGGACCGACTCGGCGACGTACACTTGGACCATTAGCGCCAGAAGAGGCACTGGTTATCTCGGCTGGATCCAGTGCTACAGCGGCGTCGATACAACCACCCCTATCGATCCGAGCAATCCGAACGGCAGCCACACCAGCAGCACCGGCACTGCCAGCCTGTCGATTCCGGCGCTTGCCTCGCCCCTCACGGGCAGTTGCGATATGGTGATCTTTAAGTGTGTGGAGAACGCGAACGATGCGTGGACGGGCACGCCGACGAATCCTCCTTATTCCACGAACTTCATCCCCTCGCTGATGCAGACGGCGGGCTCTCTCGCCAGCATAAACGCCTGGGAAGGCCTCAATTCCGGCACGACGCCTCCTGGCGCGCAAAGTTGCACTACCGCGACCAGCACCCAAAAGCATGGCTTCCAGTTGGCGTTGCAGCCCTGATCTTTAGTATTGCCGCGCGACCCGCGGCGATGGCGGGCAATAGCCTTTGACTTTCCCAACCCCCTGCTGAACACTCCACCCCGGAGAGCGCGGCGGCGTACCCTAATGATGATCACGCAAGAAGCGTTGTCGCTCGATAACCTCGACATCATCGGGCCGGGCCATTACCAGCAGCACGGCTATCCGCATCGCGAATGGGCGTATCTGCGCGCGCACGATCCGGTATTCTGGTGCGAGCATCCCAACACCCGCCCGTTCTGGGCAATTACCAAGCACGCCGACATCGTATGGATTTCGCGGCAGCCGCGGTTGTTCCTTAACGGCCCGCGCCAGCAGGTGTTCGTCTATGAATCGGGGATGAAACCCGGCGGAAAGAAACCGTTCCGCCATCTGCTCGACATGGACCCGCCCGATCACGGCGAATACCGCGCGATCATGAGCCGGTACTTCACGCCGCGCGCGATTCGTAAGCTCCAGCCCACGGTCGAGGCGATTATGAATGCCACGCTCGACGCATTGATGGACCGGACGGGGTGCGATTTCGTGCGCGACGTGTCGGCGAAGATTCCGCTCGCGGTGATCGCGGAAATGATGGGCGTGCCGCGCGAGGATTGGGAGCGGCTCTTTCGATGGACCAACGAGGCGATTGGCGGCCTCGATCCGGAATTTCAGGCGGGCGCGGCCGCTCCGGATACTTACGAGCGCGGACGCAAGGGGATTTTCGATTACTTCGCCGATTTGGCCGCACGGCGCGTCAAGAATCCGACTGACGATCTCGCAAGCGTCGTCGCCAACGCTAAAATTGGCGGCGCGGCGATCCCGCGGTTCGAGATGCTGTCGTACTTTTACCTGCTGTTCATCGCGGGCAACGAGACGACGCGCAACGCCACCACCGGCGGAATGCTGGCGTTTATCGAGAACCCGGACGAATGGAACCAGCTCAAGCGAAACCCAGTGGCGATCAAATCGGCGGTCGAGGAAATCCTGCGCTGGACTTCGCCGGTGATCCAGTTCGCGCGGACGGCGGCGGAAGACACGGAGATTCGCGGGCGGAAAATCAAAGCGAGCGAATCGCTGTGCCTGTTCTATCCGTCGGCTAATCGTGACGAGGAAGTTTTCGTGGAGCCAAGTCGGTTCAGTATCAGCCGCGACCCGAACCCGCACCTCGCGTTCGGCATCGGCGAGCATTTCTGTTTGGGAGCGCATCTCGCCCGGCTCGAATTGGAAGTGATCTTTCGCGCTCTCGCGGAACGCATGGAGCGAATCGAGCAAGCGGGGCCGGTCGAGCGGCTGCGATCGAGCTTCATCGGCGGCATCAAGCATTTGCCGATTCGCTACCGGATTAGGCCCGCCGGCGCGGCATGAACCAAGCTCAAGACTTCGCCTTTATGCGCCGCGCTTTGTTGATGTGCATTCTCGCGCTTCTCGCCGGAACCGTAACCGCCCTTGGAGCGGCGCCGATTCTTTGGCAGAGCCGATATTTGTACGAAGCGGATTACGGAAAGAACGCGGCAGGCACCGGCATGGTCGTCGAGTACCGCCTCACTGTGAATGGGCCGGAGGATACGGCAATCCTGACCGAGGAAGGCTATCAGACCGATGAGACCATCTATTGCAATGTCACTTACACGGGCGAAAACGCCTCATTCTATTTTAAGAGTTTCGGCGGCGGCCGGATTGAAAACCAATATGGGATTATCGAATATCAGCCGGGCCAACTGTTGTTCGTGCTGGAACGTCCGGAGGCGCAAGAATTCAAGGGCTTGATTACGCATTGGAAGGCGCTGAATCCGGACGATCGGCGCAAATCCGGCTTTGTGAGAGTCCCGGCGCCGTAATGTTGCAGGGCGGCCGGCCCGTCAGGCGCGTTGGCCGGCGGCGATTAGTTGCGGCAGATCGTAATCGAGCAGTTGGTCGATCCGATCGATCGTCACGTCGGCGGCGGGATACTTGGCCGTCTCCGCCGGATCGTTCGCGTAATGGCCCTGCTTGGGAAATACCGTCGTCACTCGCGCGCCCCACGACCCTTTCACGGCGGTCAGAATCCTGAGCTTGTCATCGACGAGCACGTAATGGTCCGCGGGATAGCGCGCCGCGACGTCGTCCAGCTCGCGCTCCTTATGAATGTAAATCATGACCTTGCCATCCACCGCCTCGCGCAATCCCGAACGCTCGATCTTGCGCGGCTGGAATATCACGTCGCCGTCGGTCAGGAGCGTGGTCTCGGCCACCGCCTTGAACCGATCGATCGCGTCGAGCGAGCGGGGAAAGAGCCGGTTCGCGAAATGGTAATTCATCAGGAAGTACGAGACTTCGACGATGCTGAATTCGCGCGGATGCTCGACACGGTAGCGCTGCAGCGCGCCGAGATAGTCCGCGTAGCCCAGTTCCTTGCGCAACTCCTCGAAGCGTTCCCAGTAGCGCCTTTGATTGACGGGGCCGACGGCGCGTTCGAGATGTTTCATCAGGTCGGCGACCACCCGATCGTTGTCGAGCAGCGTATTATCCACATCGAAGAGGAACACGGTGCGATTCGCGGCCATCGGATTGTAAGCCTCCGCCGCTGATGATTGCGGAATCGGCGGCACAAGCCAACCGGATTGGTCAGTCCGTTACCGTGCTTGCATCGGCGCTCGGCTCGCCGCAAATTGACAGGAGAATCGAATGGTCCGGCAGGGAGACCCCGGATGGCGCTCCGAATCGAAGATTACGCGATAATCGGCAATACCGGCACCGCCGCGATGGTGGGGCGCGACGGTTCGATTCCGTGGCTGTGCATGCCGCGCTTCGATTCGCCGGCCTGCTTCGCCGAACTGGTCGGCGGTCCGGACAACGGCCATTGGACCATCGCACCCGCGAACCGGCAAATGAGCGTGCGCCGCGAGTATCGCGAAGGGACGCTCCTGCTCGATACCATCTTCGAGAGCGAATCCGGCGCGGTGACGCTTACCGATTTCATGCCGATCGCCGATCGCCAGGACCGCGCGGACGTGATCCGGGTGGTGCGCGGAATCAGCGGGTCGGTCGAAATGCGGATGAGCGCGCGCTTCCGGTTCGATTACGGCCGGGTCGTCCCGTGGGTGCGCCGCCACGGCGCCGTGCTGACCGCGATCGCGGGGCCGGATGCCTTGGCGCTGCGGACGCCGGTTCCCTTGCGGAACCGGAATTTCGCGACCGAAGCCGAATTCACGGTTTCCGCGGGCGACACCGTTGCCTTCACCCTCACCTGGTATCCCTCGCATCAAGCGATTCCCCGCCTGAACAATCCGCTGAACCTGATGTCCGCAACGGAAACATGGTGGCGCGAATGGTCGGCGCGCTGCGCGATCCAGGGTCCGTGGCGCGCGCCGGCGCTGCGCTCGCTGATTACGCTCAAGGCGCTCACCTATGCGCCCACCGGCGGGATCGTCGCCGCACCCACCGCCGGGCTGCCGGAATCGATCGGCGGCGCGCGCAATTGGGATTATCGTTACTGCTGGCTGCGCGACGCCACCTTCACGCTCTACGCGCTGCTGACCTCCGGCTACACCGAGGAAGCGCGCGCGTGGCGCGAATGGCTCTTGCGCGCGGCCGCCGGACGTCCCGAAGAACTTCAAATCATGTACGGGATCGCGGGCGAGCGCCGCCTTGCGGAATGGGAAGCGCCGTGGCTCGCCGGATACGAGAACAGCCGCCCGGTTCGAATCGGCAACGCCGCGCACGAGCAATTCCAGCTCGACGTGTACGGCGAGGTGATGGACGCCTTTCATTTTTCCCGCCGCAAAAAGCTGGGCGAACCGCACGAAGCGTGGCGGCTCGAAGAAAAGCTGATGGACTTCCTCGAATCCGCGTGGGAGCGCCCCGACGACGGCATCTGGGAGGTGCGCGGCGTCCGCCGCCACTTTACGCATTCCAAGGTGATGGCGTGGGTCGCGGCCGATCGCGCGGTCAAGGCGATCGAATCGGCCGGGCTTTCCGGCCCGGTGGAACGATGGCGCGCGCTCCGCGACCGAATCCATCGCGACGTGTGCAAGCACGGCTTCAATCCCGCGCGCAACGCCTTCGTGCAGTACTACGGAGCGGATGCGTTGGACGCCG
Organism: Binataceae bacterium (SeqCode); assembly: GCA_050736715.1. Classification (GTDB taxonomy): domain Bacteria; phylum Desulfobacterota; class Binatia; order Binatales; family Binataceae; genus Binatus. The sequence goes on from JBOHWK010000088.1 coordinate 5,064, forward strand.
CGGTCCTGATGATTCCGCTGGTGGGATTCCTGCCCGCGCACGACCCGCGCGTGGCCGGCACCGTCGAGGCGATCCGGCGCGAACTCATGCGGGACGGGATGGTGATGCGCTACCGCCCGGAGCGCACGGTTGACGGGTTGGCCGGCGGCGAAGGCGTCTTTTTACCGTGCTCGTTCTGGTTCGCCGACAATCTCGCCTTGGCGGGCCGGCAGGAAGAGGCGGGCGAGATGTTCGATCGGCTGAAGGCGTTGTGCAACGACGTCGGGCTGCTGTCCGAGGAATACGATCCCGGCGCGGGCCGGATGCTGGGAAATTTTCCGCAGGCGCTCACCCACGTCGCGATGCTGAATACGATTCACAATCTCATGCTGGCCGAAGGCCCGGCGTTCCATCGCGCCTCGCCGCAATAACGGCGTTACGGTCCGGGGCGCGATTCATCCGGTTCGTCGTTTGGAAGAATGGCGTTTCCGGGAATAACGTTTCCTGCGCAGGTTCCGTCAACTCAATGGATTTGCGCCTGGTCCGCCGCGAGCGGCGTCATTCGCAGGACCGCATCGACCGGCATTCCCGGCACGAGCGCGTGCGTTGGATTGTGGATATCGATCTTGATTCGATAGACGAGCGTCACGCGCTCGGCATGAGTCTCGACGCTCTTGGGAGTGAATTCGGCCTGCGACGCGATCGCGGAAATGCGCCCCTCGAACGTGTGGCCGGGAATCGAGTCGGTAGAGACCGCCGCCGATTGTCCAAGGCGGACGCGCCCGATGTCGGTCTCGTTGATATACGCGCGCATCCAAACGTGGTCGAGGTCCGCGAGCGTCACCACCGGCGCGCTGGGCAACATCACTTCGCCAAACTCCGCCGCGCGCGTCAGAATCACGCCGTCGAACGGCGCGGTCAGCGTGGTGTAGCCAAGGACGATATTTTGCAGCTTCAGGGTCTCGTCCGCGGTGCGAACCGCGGCATTGGCGGCCGCGAGATTCTTTTGCGCGGCGGTTTCGAGCGCGAGGTCGCGCTGGAGAGCGGCGCGCGCCTGGATGAATGCCGTCTCGTAAAGATCGCGCGTCTCGGTCGAGACGGCGTGATCGGCCCACAGTTCCCGATAGCGATGATAATCGAGGGTCGCCATTTTCAGCGCCGCGCGATCGTTCACGATCACCTTCCGCGCGGCGTCGAGGTTGGCCGCCGCCGCCTGCGCCTGGCTCTTGGTCTGGGCGAGCGTAGCCGCCGCGACAGCGACGTTCTGGCGATAGTCGGAATCGTCAAGGCGCGCGATCAATGCGCCCTTGCGCACCCATTGGCCTTCGTCGAACGGCAGCTCGACGATTCGCGACTGGACGGTCTTGAAGCTCAGGACGCTCTCATGCGCCTCGATATTGCCGGAGAGGAGAAGCGTTCCGGGCGCCGCGGCGCCACCGCCAAACAGCGTCGCGAGCGAGAAGCCGGACTTCCAATCGAAGGCGGCCGCGGTTGCCATTACCGCCGTTCCTAAAATCAGGGCGAGAAGTATCCTGCGAGCCATCGAAGTCTGCCGGAGGCCGCGGGAAGGGATTGCCGGCTCATGCGCGGGTATGCGCCACAGGCCGCGGCCGCCAAGTCGCGAACAGGCTACCATCGCCGTCCGACCACGCATAGGTCGCGTGCCCGCCGAAGGCCTTGACGATTTCGTGAGCGATTCGATGGGCGAGCTTTTGCGAAGTGGTCAGCACTTCAACGTCGCCGCCGCCGGCCGAGATCGAAACCAGCCGACGCTCGGGCTGAGTATAACCGGCCCGGGCCGCTACGTTCTCGATTCGCGCGCGAATCGCGGTGCGCTGTCCGGCGGGCGCATCGGCGAGGCCGCGCAGGACGACGCGGCCGTAGTATTCCGCGCTCCGGACCTGCTTGCAGGCCGGACAAACACTCCAGTTCACGGTCTTTAGGAAATCGGCAGTGATGCGATGGTTCTGGCGCCAAGTCTTGCGGGTATAGACCGCGCCGCATCGATCGCAAACGGCCGGTTCCTCAGGCGCGGGAATCTTTTGTGCGACGGTGGGAGTTTTGTCGCCGCGAGTGCCGCGCCGATTGAGCGCGCGCATCATGCTTTTTCCGGTTTTTCCGCCAACGAGGTTTCCGATGATTTTCATGCCGGGTCCACCTCTTCCGCTTCGCCGGCCGCAAGCGGATCGCCCTTCGATTCGCGCGCAGCCGACAATCAATCCGCACCGGGAACGAAGCAACTCCCGTACCACGGCGAATGGTGCTCAATGGCGGGAAACTCGTCTGGAATTCGTGTGAAATCCCAAGCACGCCTCGCACCGATTGCGATAGGCGGACGCGTTTGGCGCGCGCCACGCCGGCCAAATCGTGTATCCGTCGGACACGATTGGGTCATTCGGTGACATCCGGTTTTGGGACACCCCGGCTCTCGCGGTGCGCGGCAATCGATCGGTCGCCGGCCAATCCAAAATAAATCCTGATTTCAAAAGGCTCGCCCGCGCTGGCCGAGCAAGCCGGACCCGCCGGAGCATTGGCAAGGTAATTGCTGATTGTAGTTCGGCGAACGCCCAAGCGTGGAGGTTCGGCATGCATCTCTCAGCGAAAGACGAAGCGGGCAATCGAAGCGCGATAATTCTCGCCGGCGGAGAGGGCGTGCGGCTTCGTCCTTTGACCGAAAGAATCGCGGGATTTCAAATTCCGAAACAGTTCTGCCCGGTGGTGGGCGAAAGCACTTTGTTGGAGCAAACCCGGCTCCGCGTCGCGCGCTCGGTCCTCGCGCGGAAGACGCGGGTGGTTGTCACCAAGCGCCACGAACGATTCTACGTTCCGGCGCTGGCGGGGATGCCGGCGAAGAACGTCGTCATCCAGCCGCAAGACAAGGGCACCGCGCCCGCGATTCTCCATGCCGCGATGCGGACGGCCGAAGCCGCCCCGTGCGATTCGGTCGCGATTTTCCCGTCGGACCATTTCGTCGATGACGGCCGGCGCTTCATGGCGCACGTCGATGCGGCCTTCAACGCCGTCGAAGAGCTGCCCGATATGGTGGTATTGCTCGGAATCGCCGCCTCCGGCCCCAACACCAGTTACGGATGGGTCGAGCCGGGCGATCGATTGCCGTGCCGATCGGCCGCCATGTTCGGCGTCCGCAGCTTCGTGGAAAAACCGGTGTTCGGAAGGGCGGTCGAATTAATGATGCGCCGCGGCCTGTGGAACAGCTTCGTGATCGTGGCGAAACTGCGGACCTTGCTCGGCCTGATGAGCCTGACCGTGCCGGAACTTTATGCTGCGTTTGAGAAGATTCGGCCCGTGCTCGGCACGGCCTTCGAGGCCGGCCCGGTCGAGCGGATGTACCGCGATCTGCCGAACGGCAACTTTTCGCACGACGTATTGGGACGCGCCCCGGAGCGGCTCGCCGTCCTGCCGGTCAAGGGAGTTTCCTGGACCGACCTCGGCGAGCCGGACCGCGTGATGGAAGTGTGGGCCCGCTACGGCCTTGGACCGGGCCTGATTGCGCCGGAGCGGTTGCGGGCTGGGGAGAGCGTGGTTAACAGGCAGGTTTAGGAAGGGTCGAAATTACGATCCCGCTCGGAAGGGCGGCCGGCGCGCGCACCTTCACCAATGCGGACCGTGCGCGTGAGCGGCTCGCGGGCCAGGTGGCTTATGAAATCATTTGCTGTGCCGGCAATCCCGGCCATGAGATCGTGAACGCAGCCGAGGAGCTCGGGATCGGCCTATTTCTTTCGCGCGGAGCGGAAGCGATCCTTGATTCGCTTGCGGAGCGCGCGGCGGCGATGCTTCATCGCGAGCAGGATGTCATCGTAAATTAACTTTCGGATGGCAAAGCCCGCGCCGGGCGGCGCGATCGCGCCGCCGTTCGGGCCGCCGCGATACCGAAATACCTGCACGCCGTTCCACCAAGCCGGCGAATGATTCCCGGGCGTGCGCAGGTCGAGGAGCGGCTCGAAGCCCGCGGCGGCGCGCGCGACCATCGCATCGGCGGCGCGCGCCTCGCGCTTGTTAGTGTCATCGACGATCACGATCGCATCCGCGGCGAGATGTGGAATCGCGAGTGCGACGCCGTCGTACTGATCCTGAAACGAATGGCCGCCATCGTAAAAGTAGGCGCCGATCCGCGCGGGACGCCACGGCGCGGCGCGGAAAAATTCGCGGAAATCCAGGTCGTGAAACGAGACCTGCCCGGGCGCGGTGCGCGCGTTGAGCGTGGCGAGGAGGTCCTCCGCCGCGCCCTCGAATTGCGAGAAATTGTCGCAGGCAAAGATGCGCGCGCGCGGATTCCCGGCCGCCGCGCCCACCAGGCTCGCGCCTTTGTAGCATCCCACTTCGACGTAAACCTCGTCCGGCTCCAGCGCGGACGCGGCGCAATTCAGCAGCATCAGCTTGTTCTCGGTCGCCATCGCCGGAATTTCCTTGAGGATGTTTGCCAGCGAACGATCCGCCGGATGAGTCGATCTGGCCAGCCGCGCCGGCTCATCGAACTCTGGCCACTCGCGGCGGCATCGGGCGAGAAAGTCGTCAAAGTGCATCGCGGCCCGGATTGTGCCATAGGACGGCCCCGATACGCACGCCCGCGGCTATGGCGCTTGGCGCTCGCGCGCGGCACTATGCGCCAATCCGCCATTGCGGGATGCGGTCATGCAATTCACACCAGCCATTATCGGAGCGATCGCCGCGTTCTTTGCGGCGGCGCTTAATTCGATCGCGGGGGGCGGCACATTCATCGCGTTTCCCACTCTGACCGGCGCGGTTGGTCTGGGAGCAAAGCTCGCCAACGCGACCTGTACGGTGGGATTGTGGCCGGGCCTCGCCGCCGGACTCGCCGCGGTGCGCCGCGAATGGTCGGCGATTCCACGCCGGCGGCTGTTGGGATTGGCGGCCGCGGGCGCGAGCGGCGGGGCGCTCGGCGGAACGTTGCTGCTGCTCACGCCGGCGGAGGCGTTCCGTACAATCGTGCCGATTCTGCTGGGTGCCGGAACGATTCTATTCGCGATCGGGCCGCAAGTGGCGCGCGGCCTCAACCGGCCCGATTCGCACGAGTTTCCGGCGCCGGCGGGAATCGCGATGCTCGCGGGAATTTCGGTGTACAACGGGTACTTCGGCGCAGGTGGCGGCGTGATGGTAATGGCGGCGCTATCCGCCACGGGAATGCGCGATCCCCGGCGCGCCAACCTGTTCAAAATGATTAACCAGTTCGCCTCGAATGCCGCCGCAGTCATCGTCCTATCCATCTGGGGCGTCGCCTGGACAGTGGCGGCGGGAATGTGGGTCGGCGCGCTCTTCGGAGGATGGGCGGGAATGCGAATCGCCAACGCCGTTCCGCGCCGCGGATTGCGCGCGGCGGTGATCGCCGCCGGCATCGCGCTGACGATCGCCTATGGATGGAGCGCATGGCACTAGCGGAGAATCGCGGAAGTGGCACTCGCGATTGACGTGCGGTAAGCTGAGGCGATGAATTTCACGAAACTTGCCATTGCCGCGGGCGTGCTGGTTGGCATCGCGGCGCCGATCGGATTGGCGCGAGCCGCCACGATTCCCACGCGCCCACTAATCACTCATAAAATCGACGATAGCCGGCTCGTCACACTCGCCGGCAACACTCGGCCCGAGGCCGTCGCGGCCAACGATCGCGGGCGCGTGACGGACAGCATGGCGCTCGATCACCTGATGCTCGAGTTGCGCCGTCCCGCCGGGCGGGAAGCGGCGCTGGAAAAATTCATGGCGGAGCAGACAGATCCGAAGTCGCCGAATTATCATCGTTGGCTCACCGCGCGGGAGCTGGGCGAGGAGTACGGCCCGGCACCGTCCGACATCGGCGCGATCGAAGGATGGCTCAAGGCGCACGGCTTTACGGTGAATGGGGCCTATCCGAGCGGGATGACGATCGATTTCTCCGGCACGGCGGGGCAAGTCCGCGCGGCCTTTCACACCGAGATTCACCATCTGACCGTGGACGGCGCGGACCACATCGCCAACATGAGCGACCCGCAAATTCCGGCGGCTCTGGCGCCCGCGACGGCGGGAATTGTCTCGCTGAACGACTTCCGGCCGCATCCGATGTATCGCGCACGCCCGAAATATACTTTCGGCTGTGGCTCAGGAAACTGCACTTACGCGGTGGTGCCGGCCGACGTGTACACGATTTACAATTTCAATCCGCTCCTGGCGGAGGATTCGGGCCAGGGGCAGACGCTGGTGGCGATCGAGGATTCCGACGTGTACAAGACCTCCGATTGGGACACCTTCCGGTCCACGTTCGGCCTCACCAGCGCCTATCCGGACGGCTCTTTCGCGCAAATCCATCCTGGCCCCGGCCCGGGCGGAAATTGCGCCGATCCCGGGGCCAATGCCGACGACGTTGAGGCGAATCTCGACGCGGAATGGCTGAGCGTGGGCGCGCCCAGCGCGGCGGTCGAGGTCGCCGCGTGCAAGAATACCCGGACCAATTTCGGCGGCTTCATCGCGATGCAGAATCTGCTCGATGAGTCCAATCCGCCCAAGATTATCAGCATCAGTTACGGCGAATCGGAGCCGCTCGACGGCGCAGCCTTCAATGGCTACATCAATACGCTTTACGGGGACGCGGCTGCGGAAGGAGTTTCGATATTCGTGGCGTCCGGAGACGAAGGGGCGGCCAGTTCGGATTACAATAAGAAGGCGGCTACTCACGGAATCGCCGTGAGCGGCTTCGCATCGACGCCGTACAACGTTGCGGCGGGCGGCACCGATTTCGGCGATACCGCCGAGGACACGAACAGCCTCTACTGGAGTCCGTCGAATGGGTTCGATTACGAGTCGGCGCTGTCTTACGTACCGGAAATTCCGTGGAACAATTCGTGCGCGAGCACGATTATCGCGAGCTACCTTGGGTTCGACTCCACCTACGGGAAGGCGGGCTTTTGCAACCAGTTGAAGCATGGCCTGAAAAATTATTTTCTGACCGTTACCGCCGGCAGCGGCGGACCCAGCGGATGCGCAACCGGCGCGCCGGCCAAGAGAGGGATCGTGGGCGGTAGTTGCACGGGATATTCCAAGCCCCCGTGGCAATCGGTGTATGGCAACCCGAACGACCACTTGCGGGACATTCCCGACGTATCGCTGTTCGCGGCGAACGGAATTTGGAGCCACTACTATGTATTGTGCTATTCCGACCGGCGTTACGGCGGCGCGCCATGCACCGGCACTCCCGACACGTGGGCGGGAGCGGGCGGAACGTCGTTCTCGGCGCCGCTGATGGCGGGAATCCAGGCGCTTATCAATCAGCGGATCGGGGGCAGCTTCGGCAATCCGGACCCGTTTTACTACTCACTCGCGGCGGAGGAATACGGATCGGGCGGCGATTCCGCGTGCGATTCGTCGCTGGGATCCTCGGCATCGAACTCCTGCATATTCTACGACATCACGGCGGGTGACATGGACGTGGACTGCAAGGGCAAAAAGACCAGCGAATGCTATCGGCCGTCGGGCGGCGTCGGCGTGCTCTCCACTACGAATACGGGGTACGCGCCATCCTATACCGCAGCGCCGGGATGGGACTTTGCCACGGGAATCGGCTCAGTGAACGCCTACAATCTCGTGACGGCCGCTTCGGAAGCGGCCAAAGCGCCGCCGCATCCGTGAGCGGGGATGAGCTGCCCGCATGGCCAACCCGGCGATGGCGGCGTCAATGCGGCGCCAAAATTCCAAATCGTGCGGCGGCGGCGCGAGCGGAAGTCCGCTCGGCGCATCGTGCCGCCGGCCGCGGCAAATCGCCGCCGCGTGCTTCATTCTTAAGTGACCGGCGGTTACTTTCCAATGCCGGGACGATTTAGAAGAAACCTCGAGAAAGGCTACGCGAGCTACCGGCCGTCCGCCGTCGCCGAGGCCGTGGTTCCGATGGTCGTCGAACTGTTACATCCCGAAAGCGTCCTCGATGTCGGGTGCAGTTACGGCGCCTGGCTCAAGGCGTTCGCGGCGAACCGAACGGCCCGGATCGCCGGTTTGGACGGGGATTACATCGATCGTTCGAGGCTCGTGATTGCGCCGGAATGCTTTCATGCGGCGGACCTGTCGGGCGGATTTACGGTGCCCGGGGAACGGTTCGATTTGGCGCTGTGCCTCGAGGTGGCCGAGCATCTCCCGGCGCGCCAATCGCGCCATCTGGTCGGCCAGCTTTGTGCGGCGGCGCCGATGGTGTTGTTTTCCGCCGCGCCGCCGGGACAGGGCGGAGGCCATCATGTCAATTGCCAGCCGCTTTCATACTGGCGCGCGCTGTTCGCGGAACACGATTACTGGCTGCTGGACCCGTTCCGGCCCCGCATTCGCGACGACCGCCGGATCGATTGGTGGTACCGGCAGAATATGGTCCTATTCGCAACGCCCGCCGCGATCGCGGCCAATCCCAAGCTCGCAAATCTGAAAGAATTGCCGGCGGGCAAGGAACTGGAGTGGGTCTATATGCATGTGGCGGAGTCCCTCTCGGGCCAATTGAATTTAATTCAAAGCCTGCGCCGTGCGCTGAGGCGGCTCGTCCGCAAACGGCCCGGGACGGCGCCTTAAGTAGTCGCATCGCAACCGGCGGGGCCGCGCGCATAGTTCGCCATGTCGGTACGTGCGAGCTTCCCCAATCCGGTTCGCCGAATCTTCCGCAAACGGCCCGTGCCCCGATGCGCCGCCGCGTCAATGAGGCGCCGCGCTTGACCATCGGCGGCCGATGTAGTTACGTAACTACATGGGAGCGAGGGCCGCACCGATGAAAGTCGGGCTGCGCGAAGCGAACCATCGCTTCTCCGCGATAATCAAGGCGGTGCGCGGCGGAAAGGAAGTGATTCTCACCGAGCGCGGCAAGCCGCTCGCGCGGATTGTCCCGCTGCGCCCGGCGGAAGACCGGGAAGAAGCCGCGATTCGCCGGATGGTGGCAGCGGGCATATTGCGGCCCGCGCTCAAGCCCGGCCCGATGTCTTGGAAGGGATGGCGGCCCATAAAGATTCGCGGACCCTCGATCGTCCAGACCCTCCGCGAAGACCGTGACGCGCGGTGGTAGCGGCCGCTCCCAAGGCTTACTTCGACACCAGCGTCCTGGTTAAGGGATATTTGGGCGAGGATGGATCGAGATTGGCGCGCGATCTGACGCGCCGATTCCGGCTCGTCTCCTGCGCGATCGTTTATCTGGAGGCGGCATCGGCCTTCTCGCGGCGGCGGGTGGCCGGAGAGATTGACGAACGCGCGTATCAAGCGACAACGGCGAGGCTGCGCGCAGATCGCGCTCACTGGGAGTTGGTCGGCGTGAACGATTCGCTGCTCACCCGCGCCGAAGAGGTCATCACCCGGACCACGGTGCGCGCGCTGGACGCGCTGCACATCGCCGCAGCCCTGGTATTCCAAGAGTCATCGGGAATGCGCCTGCCATTCATCACCGCCGATGCGCGGCAGGCGAACGCCGCCCGATCGATGGGCCTGCAAGTTACGCCCGTTCCCCCGGCCTGAGCATTGATCGGAACGGCCTAAAGAAGACGGCCCGATTGCCGGTGCGTTATCCGCCGGCAGAGGCGTGCGCGGCGCCGTTGGCGCTCAGCGCGGACATAATTTGCTCGCGGCGCTCTTCCAATTCGCGCGGCATCCGGCCGCCGATCTTTTTGAAGAACTCGCCGGTCGATTCCATCTCCGCCTTCCATTGCTCCAAATCGACTTCCACGATCATGCGCGCGGCGCCGGGCGCAAGATCGAGGCCCGCGAGGTCCAACTCGCCATCGGCCGGAATAATGCCAACCGGGGTGGCATAACCCGTGGCGCGCCCGTCAATCCGATCGATCATCCACTTGAGCACGCGCAAATTCTCACCGTAGCCGGGCCACAGAAACTTGCCGTCCGCGCCCTTGCGGAACCAGTTCACCATAAAGATATGGGGCGGCTTGCGGAGCGCGGAGCGCATCTTCAGCCAATGGGCGAAATAATCGCCGGCGTTGTAGCCGCAAAACGGCAGCATCGCCATCGGATCGCGCCGCAGCACGCCGACCGCGCCGGTGGCGGCCGCCGTGGTTTCCGATCCCATCGTCGCGCCCATGAAGACCCCGTGCGTCCAATCGGACGCTTCGAGCACCACCGGCACGGTCGTGGCGCGCCGCCCGCCGAAGACGATCGCGGAGATCGGCACGCCCTTCGGGTCGTCGGCGTGGGGCGACAACACGGGATTGTTGCGCATCGGCGTGGTGAAGCGGCTATTGGGATGCGCTGCCTTTTCGCCTGAAGTTTTGTCCCACGGGCGGCCCTGCCAATCGGTCAAGCCTGAGGGCGGTTCGGTGTCCATGCCCTCCCACCACACGTCGCCGTCCGGGGTCATCGCGACGTTGGTAAAGATGGAGTCGTGGGCGACCATCTTCATCGCGTTGAGATTCGATTTCGTGCTGGTCCCCGGCGCGACGCCGAAGTACCCCGCCTCCGGATTGACGGCCCACAAGCCGCCGTCCGGCCCGACGCGCAGCCATGCGATGTCGTCGCCGATGGTTTCCACCTTCCAGCCCTTGAAATGCGCCGGCGGCGTGAGCATCGAGAGGTTCGTCTTGCCGCAGGCGCTCGGAAAGGCGGCGGCGATGTAGGTGGTCTCGCCCGCCGGATTGGTGAGGCCGACGATCATCATGTGCTCGGCCAGCCATCCCTCCTTGCGGCCGAGCGGTCCCGCGATTCGCAGCGCGAAGCATTTTTTCGACAGCAGCGCGTTGCCGCCGTATCCGCTGCCGACCGAAATGACCGTGTTGTCCTGCGGGAAATGGCAAATCAGGCGGCGTTCGGGATTGATGTCCAGCGTGCAATGGAGTCCGCGGTTGAACGCGCCGGACGCGCCCAATTGCTTGAGGGCGGCCGCGCCCATCCGCGTCATAATTCTCATGCTGAGGGCGACGTAGATGCTGTCGGTGATCTCGACGCCCACCTTCGAGAACGGCGAACCGAGCGGACCCATCACGTAGGGCACCACGTACATCGTCCGCCCGCGCATCGAGCCGGTGAGCATCCCGTTGAGCTTGGCGTAGGTCTCCGCGGGTTCGCTCCAATTGTTGGTGGGGCCGGCCTCGTCGCGGGTGGGAGCGCAGATGAAGGTCAGATTTTCGGTGCGGGCGACGTCGTTGGGCTTCGACCGATGCAGGTAGCATCCGGGGCGCTTTTCGCGGCTCAGCGGAATCAGGATTCCGGCGGCGACGGCCTCTTTGGTGAGGCGGTCGCGTTCCGCTTCCGAACCGTCGCACCATGCGATGCGATCGGGGGTAGTAAGCCGCGCGGTCTCGGCGACCCAATCGCGCAGGCTTTGATTGTCCGTGGGGGGATTATTTGCTTCAGACGTGGCAGTCACTATAGGCGCTCCAAAATTCGGGAAAGCGGCTCCTTCAACATAACAGACTGTAACATCTAGATTAGAAGAACGCAAAAATCAAGCCCCCACGCATAAGAATTTCTTTCGTGCCGATGACAGGCGGGAGACGCGATCCGGGACTGCGCCGTGTGCGAAGCTTTGCGCCTTAGAACTTGGAGACGGTGCTGTCGTTCTGGTTGATGACCCAGACATTGGTGCCGTCGAACGCGGCCGCGAAAGGGCGCGCGCCGGTGGCGAACGTGCCGAGGTTCGCGCCGTCGCTGGCCCGCAATTTGGTGACGGTGTCGTCCGATTCGTTTGTCACCCAGATGTTCACGCCGTCGAACACAATGCCATTGGGTCCGTTGCCGACCGGAAACCTGCCGAGATTGGCGCCATCGCTGGCCCGCAGCTTGGT
>JBOHWK010000089.1:0-52549 GCA_050736715.1 Binataceae bacterium (SeqCode)
CGCCGCGCCGGCTGCCGCGCCCGCCGCGCCGCCGCCGCGGCTGCCGAAGACGAATTGATTGGCGGCGCAACTCACCGTCGCGATTCCCACCCATAATCGCGCGCATGACTTTGCAGCGCGGACGATGCTATCGTGCCGAAATGATGTCCTTCGCCAATTCGGCGCAATCCGGGCGAATAATGCGGCACGTGCTGGCGGGCTTGGTAATCGTCGTGATGATTATCGCGCTTGTGATCATCCCGTGGCAGGTGGGAAAAGAGACCGAGGGGATTTACCGGAATCAAGTCGCGCAGCTGAACGCCCGCGGAATCGACGCGCGTGTAACCTCCTACGATCGCGGCTTGTACCATTCGACCGCCACGGCCGCGGCCACCTATCGCGGCCATCGGTTGAAGTTCACCAGCCACATCGGCCACGGCCCGTTCATCCTGTGGGGCCAGAATGCCTCGGCCAGTCCGGTCTTGGCGGCGATCTCGACCACGATGGAACTGCCGCCGGAATTGGAAAGCCTGGTGACGAACAATTCCAAGACGCCGCTTGCGGTCCGGGGCGTCGTCAACCTCAACGGCACGATCGACGTGTCCGGCCGCGTCGCGCCGTTCGCGGCGCAATTCGGGCCGGAGCATCAGCCGATTGAATGCGGCGGCGGGAAATGGAAAGCGGCAATCTCCGCCACCCGTCTGCGCTGGAACGCCACCGTCGCTCAATTGCGGGTCTCAGGGCGGATGGGGGCCTCGACGCTCGGCAAAACCGAACTGACGGGCGACATGACGCGCGATTCGTCCGGGATGTGGCTCGGCACGGCGGAATTCACCAGTTCCGAATACATCGGCGCAAACACGCTTGCGATCCCCGATCGCGGAGTCATGCCGGTAAGCATCGATGCCCACAACCTTCGCATCGCCATTCACGATTGGCGCGACGGCTCGACGGTCCGGCTGCAAGACGATATTTCCGCCGATCACGCGGACTTGTCGGGCGTGGAGGCGCGCGCGATCGCGCTCACCTTCGGACTCGACAACATCGATCCCGCCGCGCTCGAAAAATGGATTGACGCCACCCGCCCGGTTATCGAGGCCGCCGCGGCCCCCGCAGCCCGCGCCGGAATTCTCGCCAATCGAGCGATGGCCCTGCTAATGGCGCTGTCAAAGGACGAGCCGAAGGCCAGTGCCGGGCTGAGTTTTGTCACCGGATTTGGCGCGGTCGATGCGAAACTCAACGCCAGCCTGAGTCCACAAATGGCGGGCGACCCGGCGTTCAAAGACGCGCAAGCATCGCCGGACAATTGGAAACTGCTTGCGGAAACCTATCTAGCCGGTTCGGGTAATTTGAAACTGCCGGCGATCGCGGGCGCGCTGCTGAGCGATCCGATTACCCAAGGCAATCTGGTCGATGAAGGCTTTTTCACCGACGAAGGCGACTCGATCGTGACCAGCGCGAACTACGCCGGTGGCCATTTGTCGATCTCCGGCCGCCAAATCTTCTAAGCTCGAATCGGTAGGATCGAGTTCCACATCGCCGATCGACAGCGAGCCTTCGCTGTCGGTCCGGGGCGTCCAGGTAGGACTTCCGCCGGGAGATGGCGGAGGTGGCATCGGTGGTCTTCCAGCCGCCCCCGTTCACCGAACCGAGGTAAACCATATCCGCGCCGGCGGGACTGACCGCGACTGCCTTAATCGCGCCGGAGACTAAATCGTTATTAGCCGGGATGGCGGGGAATCCACCGCTTACGAGCGGTGCGGCCGGGAGGTATCATGCGGGGGCGCGCTGCTACGCGCCGTGGCTGGAGCGGTTCATCTCGGAGGACTCGCAGCGCGGGAAAGCCAAGGTGTTCACCTCCGCCGGCGCAGTGCTTACGAGTTGTGGCGCCGGGTGGCCATCCGTCCGTACCAATAGCCGAAGTAATTTGCGCACTCCATCGCGTGGAGCATGGCGCCTTCTGAGTCGCCCCGCGCCTGTGCGGCGAGCATCCGCACGGAATTTCTGACCAATTTGTCCAGATGATTATGACTGCGGCGGCTAACCACCGCGCTGCCCACGCCGTAAGCGAAGCTTTTTTTCAGAAGATAAGCGCGCGTCATTCTGCTCCGGTCAACGATATGATGGACGATCGCCCCGGCGGCGAACCCGATGCGGCCTCCGTTCTCGGCGATTCGTTCGAAAAAATCGGTATCGGCGCCGGAGATCGCGCTCCCTCCCTTAACGCCCAAGTCCTCGCGGAACCGCCCGAATTTTTCGAGCGTGGCGCAGCGCAGGGCCATGTTTGCGCCGAAATAGTTTCGTACGGTCTCCACCGCGGCTCTGGGCGCATTCACGATCGGCTTTCGATCGTGTACCGCCAGCTTGGGATAAAGCCGGGGACCGAGCCACCGGGGCGGCGGCGCGGCCCAGGCCGGAAGCACCATGCCGCAGACCGCGTCGAGACCGCGCCGATCGAATGCGGCGAGCATTTCCACCGCCCACGCCCGATCCGCCGCCGCGTCGTCGTCAATGAAGAGCAGGAAATCGGAGTCCTGCCGCGCTTCCCCGATCGCGCGATTGCGGGCGCAGCTTTCGCCGAGGCGGTTCTCCAGCACCCGGCGCACCGCAAACGGGGCCAGCTTTGCCGCTTGCGCAACGACGGCTGCGGTCGAGTCGGCCGATGCGTTGTCGATCACCAGGCACTTAAGCTCGGCCTTCGGCGGGACCTCGAGCAAGGCCACGCTGCGAAGCGTCCGCGCCAGCGTGTGAGCGCGATTGTGCGTGGGAATCGCGACGGTTGCGCGAATCAGGCGGACGGTTTCCACGCGCGCAGGTCCCGTCCGATCAGCCGTTCGAGTTCCTCGATCTCGGGACGATACTGCTCTCTAAGCCGCGCTTCCAACCCGGCATCGAGGGGAGAGAACACCTCACCGCGTCCCGCGCAGAAACTCCACAGTCCCGCCTTTTCGAGCAGGTCGCGGGTGCGAATCCACTGGCTATCGGTCAGCCACATGTGAAGTTTTCGCGCCTTTCTCGCCAGCTGCGGATTTTTCGGCGCGCGGAGCACCGTGTTCACGTTCTCCTCGCCCAGTGCGAGGCCGCCGGCCGGGAACCGCGGCGCGCCGATGAAATCGCAGATCCGATCCACGTATGCCTGCGCAGACCCGCGCAGGTCGTCGTAGATGCACACCAGCACGTTCTCCGCCCCGAATAATTCCTGCCACGCCCTCAGGTGGAACGCATAGCGGTTGGTGTCGGCTATGTCTTTGCGCCGCGCGACCGCGTCCTCGAAGGAGGCCTTCTCCCACGCGGTTCTGCGCATCAGGCGGTAGTACGAGTAAGCTCTCGCGACCGGGTCCCGCAAAGACACGATTACTTTGACGCCCGGGAGGTCGCGAGCGATCCGCTCCCTGCATTCGGCCAATGGAAAATAGGTCGGACAGACCTCGCCGGCCGGCAAATCGGGCGGACATTCGCGGAAATATTCCTGGTACCAATCGAGCCCGCGCCCGTAATTTCGCTTGAAGAAGTCGGTCTCCTTGCGATTGCGGGGAAGCCCAACATGACCTCTCAATGCCCGATCGAGCCACGTGCTCGCGGTGCGCGGCGGGCCAACCGCGATGAAATCCGGCAGTCTGCCGCCGGCGCGCGGACGCGGCGCGGGACTGGCCGCGAGCGCCGAATCGTGCCTCGATCCGGGCATTCCCATTGAGCGGGAATCTCCATTTTCACTTTCCAAACACCCGATCTGTAGCCCTTTACCGAATCCAGTGTCAAGGCGCGCCTCGGCTGACGCTCGCCGCCGCCCCCGGCAGCCGCGAAAGGTACGCTTCGAACGCTTTCGGCCAGCCCGGAAGCTGCCTCTGCCGCTCCACCTCCACGCCGCCTTGATCGCGTCCAACTCCGGACCAGCCGGGGCTTTTCGAGCATTTTATCGAATTGCTCGCTCACTTGGAAAACGGAAATCCGAATTAAACCGCTTCTCATCAACTCCTCCCACTTCAAAGGAGCGGGGAACCGTATGGTTGTGCGTTCTCCCTTCCCAGAAGGGGAAGTGGGACAGGGGAGCAGGTCAATTTTTGGCAAAACTCCACCTCAACCATCCATGAAACTACTTCTGACCCGCGAATCACTCCTTTACGTAAGCCAGCAACCCGCGCTTCAGGAACGCGTCGAGGTACGGGATTAGTTCCAGTGCGGCCAATTCGCCGATCGTGGCCCAGCGATGCTCCGTATGTTCGGCGGGTTGCAATCGCACGTTCCGATAGACGATGAGCCGGCAGTCGTACAGCGCCTGCAGGTACGGTTCGGACGGCATTGAATTGAGGCCGAGCAGGCGCTCGATCGCAACGTCGAGGCCGGTCTCTTCCTTGACCTCGCGAATCAGGCACTCGTCGAAGCTTTCGCCCGCTGCGAGATGTCCGCCCGGCAAATCCCAGCTACCGGGCCGGTAGGGCATCCGCGCCGCGCGCCGCAGGACGAGGATTCGCCCGCGGTTCGCGATTACCCCATGAACGCCGACAAAAAATTGCTGCTCCGCCATTGCGCTAATCCACCGGATCGGGATGCACTGCTGAAACCAGTTGTTTAGGCCATGGACGATCCGATTCTAAGCCCGCTAGCCATAGACATCGCGGCGGTGGGCGACACGCGCGATGCTCACAATCTTCTGGGCGTCGTCAATGATATACACGACTCGGTAATCGCCGATGCGGATGCGCCAGAGGTCTTTGCATCCGCGTAGTTTCTTGCAGCCGGCCGGCCTTGGATTTGCAGCCAGCGCCTCGACCTTCGGAACCATCCGTGCGCGTAGGTCATCGCTCAGGTCCTCGAATTCCTTATGTGCAGACGGCTTGATGTCGAGGGCATAGCTACCCACGCAGGCGTCCGCGCTTAATCAGGCCGGCTTTGACGGTTTCAAACGGAATTCCTTTCTCCTTGCGCCGCCGCTCGGAGATCAGGCCATCGTAGAAGTCTTCCCACAATTCACGGTGCTTGCGAAGGTCGATCTGAACCGCAATTTTGCGCCCTTTCTCGTCGGTGACATATTGGATCCCGGTCATCGCTTCCTCCGTGTGCTCCGATCAAGCGCATCATACGCCGCCGCGCGGACGAGTGGTAGGACGATTTCCTTTTCCCCAGCCGCCGCCGCCGGGGGTTTCGATTCGGATTCGATCGCCGGGGCGCGCTTCCAGATTCGTCTTGCCCGGCAATCGAGATCGCCGTTTCCTGCGCACAAAGTAATTCACGCCCTTCGCGCCCGGTCCGCCGCCTGCCAATCCCCACGGCGCGAGCTTCCTGCGTTCGCTCAAGATGCTCACTTGCGATTCGGCGAGGCATTCGATCTCGCGCACGATTCCGCCGCCGCCGCGCGCGCGCCCGCGCCCGCCCGATCCGCGCCGAATCCGGTACGCTGTCACGCGCATCGGATAGTACGCCTCCAGCGCCTCGATCGGCGTGTTGAGCGTGTTGGTCATGTGGGTGTGAATCGCGGAGGCGCCGGGCCGATCTTTCGCCGCGCCCGCGCCGCCCGCGATCGTCTCGTAGTACGAAAAATGGCGTCCGCGGATTGGATCGAAGCCGCCGATCGTCAGGTTCGACATCGAGCCGGAACTCGCCGCCGGAATCCGATCCGGCGCGGCCTTGGCCAGCGCGCGCATCAGCACGTCCACGATTCTTTGCGAGGTCTCGACGTTGCCTCCGGCAACCGCGGCGGGCGGGAGCGCGTTCACGATCGATCCGGGCGGCGCAACGATTCGCACCGACCGCATCAGGCCGCCGTTGGCGGGCGCGGCCTCCGCACAAATGCATTTCATTACATAGAAGACCGCCGACATCGCGATCGCGAAGTTGGCATTGACGCCTCCACGAACTTGCGGCGCCGACCCGGTGAAATCGGCGACGGCGCGGCCGCCGCGAATCGTGACGGCGACGCGAATCGGAATCGGCCCCGCGCCGAAGCCGTCGTCGTCGAGGAAATCCTCCGCGCGATACGTCCCCGGCCGAATCTCCCGCAGCGCCGCGCTCATTAGGCGCGCCGCGTAATCCTGCAACGCTCCCATCGCGGATTCCACGGCGGCCCGCCCGGACGATTTCACGAGCGAATGCATCCGCTCCGCGCCCACCTCCAGCGCCGCGATCTGCGCGCGCAGGTCGCCCTCGCGCTCCTCGCGGACGCGCGTGTTGGCGAGAAACAGTGCCATCGCGTCGCGCGCGATTTTGCCGCCCACGGCGATCTTGATCGGCGGGATGCGGAAGCCCTCCTGATAAATCTCCGTCGCCAGCGCCATCGAGCCGGGCGCCATCCCGCCGATGTCCGCGTGATGGGCGCGATTCGCGGCGTAAGCGAAGGGCTTCCTCCCGCGGCCGATAAAAATCGGCGCGACGAGAGTTAGGTCGGGCAGATGCGTTCCGCCGGCGAACGGATCGTTGAGTGCGGCGATATCGCCCGGACCGAGGTCGAGTTGGTCGATCGCGGCGCGCACCGAAAGCGGCGTCGATCCGAGATGGACCGGAATGTGCGCGGCCTGCGCCGCCATCCCGCCGCGCCCGTCGAAAATCGCGCAGGAGAAATCGCGCCGCTCCTTGATATTGGGCGAGTAGGCCGTCCGTCCCAGCACTACGCCCATCTCCTCCGCGATTGCGGCCAGCCGATGATTCATCACGGCGAGCGATACCGCGTCGAGCTTCATCGTCCGGCCTCCAGATGAAGATTGCCGAAATCGTCAACGCGCAGCGTGAATTCGGGCGGAACGTAGGCGGTCGCGCTAAGCTCGGTCACGATCAGCGGCCCGGGGAGGCGCGCGCCGGCGCCGAGCGAATCGCGATCGTAAACCGGGACGATTCGCTCGCGGTTGCCGCATAGCGCTCGCCTGCGAAAGAGCGGTGCGGGCGGCGCAATCTGTTTCGCGATTCGGCGCGGCGCGGGTGCGGAGCCTCCGGCGGATGCGCGAACGCGGACATTGACGACTTCGATCGCGGCCTCCGGCGCGCTATGGCCGAAGGTCCGGCGATGGAGCGCGTGGAAATCGGCGGCGAAGCGCGGAGTGAGCGCGACTTCCAGTTCGTAGGATTGCCCGCGATAGCGCACTCCTGCCCACAGTTCGGATCGGATCGAGCGATAACCTTCGGCCATCAACTCGGTGCGCGCGCTCCGCGCGATCCCTGCCGCGCGGCGGACCAGCCGATGGTAATCGGGATTCGCCGCGCGGATCGTCTGGGAATATTCCCGGCTTGCCGCCGCTCCCATCGCGCCCCACGCGCACAACAATCCCGGATTCCGCGGCATCACGACGCGGCGGATTCCCAGCGCGAGGGCGAGTTCCGCGGCATGCATCGGGCCTGCGCCGCCGAACGCGACGAGCGCGAAATCGCGCGGATCGAAGCCGCGCTCGACGGTGATCGAACGGATCGCGCGCTCCATTGCGGCATTCACGACGCGAATCACGCCGCTTGCCGCCGCGCGCGGATTGGTCCTCATCGCCCGCGCGAGCGAGCCGATCGCCCGCGCGGCGCGATCCGGCCATAGCTTCATTCGCCCGCCTAAAAAACTCTCCGCGACGAGCCGTCCCGCGACGAGATTCGCGTCGGTCACGGTCGCGAGGGTTCCGCGTCCGTAGCAGGCCGGGCCGGGATCGGCGCCCGCGCTTTCCGGGCCGACCCGAATCGATCCGCCCGCGTCGAGCCGTGCGATCGAGCCGCCGCCCGCGCCGACGGTGTGAATGTCGATCGCCGGCGTGCTGACGGCGTAGCCCTCCGGATGCGACAGCGTGCGGATTCTCACGCGCCCGTCGAACAGCGACACGTCGGTCGAAGTGCCGCCCATGTCGAAGGCGATGAATCGGTTCGTGCCGATAAAGCGCGCCAGCGCCGCCGCGCCGATTACGCCCGCCGCCGGGCCGGACAGGATCGTGCGCACAGGCTGCTTGCGCGCAAGCGATACGCCGATCGCGCCGCCGCCGGATTGCATCACGCGGAGCCTTGCGCCCCGGAGCCGCCGTTCGAGGTTCCCCAGGTGCGCGGCCATCCGCGGCGCGACGTAGGCGTTGACGGCCGCCGTCGAGAAGCGTTCGTACTCACGGTATTCCGCGACGAGGCGGTGCGAGACGGATACCGGACGCTTGAGTGGAGCGAGCGCCCGCGCGATCGCCTCCTCGCCGGCGGGATTGGCATACGAATGGAGCAGGCAGATCGCGAAGGATTCCGCGCCGGATCGCGCGGCGATGCGGCGGATTTGCGCGAGATCCGCGCGTCCGAGCCGCGTCGCAATCGTTCCGTCGTAGAGCGTGCGCTCCTTCACGCCGAATCGCATCGCGCGCGAAACGAGCGGAACGGGGCGCGAGGGGACGAGCGCGTAGAGATCGGCGCGATTCTGGCGGCCGATTTCGATCAGATCCTCAAAGCCCGCATTGGTGAACAGCGCAACGCACGCGCCCTTCTTTTCGAGCAGCGCGTTGGTCGCGACGGTCGAACCGTAGGTGACGGCGGATAGCGGCACGCCGCGAAGCAGTTCGGCGATGCCGCGCATCACCGCGAGGGCCGGGTCGACGGGAGTGGAGAGCACCTTGTGGACGCGGATTTCACCGTCCACGATCGCGGCGAGATCGGTGAAGGTGCCGCCGGTATCGACTCCGGCGATCGCCGCGCGCACGGTACGCTGGCCGGACCAATTGGAACGGGTTGTCATGTGGCGCGCAGCAGAATCTTGAAGTTGGGGGGTTGGGCGGCGGCGGCGAACGCATCGGCGCCGTCCTTGAGATCGAAGGCGCCGGAAATCAGCGGGCGCGGATCGATTTTTCCCGATTCGAGCGTTTCGAGCGCCGGCGCAAAGCGGCCGCATCGCGAACCGAGCACGGTGATTTCATTGACGACCACCGGCGCGAGATTCAACGCTTTCGACGCACGCGCGGTGCTCTTTAGAATGATCGTGCCGCGCGGCGCGACGAGTTCCATCGCGCGTTCGAATCCCGCCGGACTTCCGGTGCAGTCGATGACCACCGGATATGACCGATTGAGCGGCTGCCCGATATTCGGGGGAACGGCGATGTTCCGGTGGAGACGTGCGATTCGGTCAAGCTTTTCGCGATGGCGTCCAGCGATCTCAACTGGAAAATCCTCCGCGGCCAGGGCCGTCGCGGCAACCGCGGCCAGCCGGCCGTCGCCGAGAATCAGGATGCGTCCGGCGCTTCGGGAATTTTCGAGCGCGGGGCGCGCTTGTTCGAGGATTTCATACGCGGCGGCGATCGGCTCGGCGAAGACCGCCACTTCGTCCGGGATCGAATCGGGAATCGGGATCAGGTTCGCGTCGGGCAGGCGCAGCATCTCGGCGAACGCGCCGTCGCGATTCAAAATTCCCAGGACGGTGCGCGACGGGCAATGGCGCCCGAGTCCGGCCTGGCACCTTTCGCACCGCCCGCACGCCGCATTGATCTCGCCGACGACGCGGTGCCCGCGAAGCGCGGAGTTTTCGGTTTCCGTGACGCGGCCCACGAATTCATGGCCGGGGACGCCGCGAAACGCCATATAGCCGCGGACGATTTCGAGGTCGGTGCCGCAGATTCCGGCGAGCGTGACGCGCACGATACTCTCGCCCGCGAGCGGCGCGGGATCGGGATAATCGGCGCGAAATTCCAAATGGCGATCGAAGACCAGCGCGCGCATCGGTGCGATCCTCCCCTTCGATTCGCAATTGAAGCAGATGAGCCGCCGGGCAGGCTACCCCACGAAAAAAAACGAAATTAGCCGGCGGGTTTCGCCGCGGCTTTCTTGCCCGTATTGGGCTTGGCTTCAGATTTCGGCGCCGCGGACGGCGCATCGGAGGATGCGGCGCCGTTGGCGGGCTGGTCGGGGGCCGATGCCGGTTTGGCGTCGGCCGCACTCTCCGAAGTTCCCTTCTTGGCGTAGTCGGTCGCATACCATCCGGAGCCTTTGAGCACGAAGGAGCTTCGCGAGACGAGCTTCTCGACCTTGCCCTTGCAGGTGGGGCACTTTTTGAGGGACGCGGCGGTGATCTTCTGCATCGCCTCGAACACGCCGCATTTTTTGCATCGGTATTCGTAAATTGGCATGGGAAATTCGCCGCCGAAAATCAAGCGGCTCTAACGCTTAGTTAAGCACTGCCGCCGGTTCTGTCAACGCGATCGGCCATCTTGCAGGGCGAGCAAGCGGCGGGTGGCCTCATTCGGATTGGCCGTAACAATCCGGATTGTCTTGCGGCGCGCCGCCGCACCGCGCACGATCGCGATCGCCGATTTTGGAATCGCGAGCGTTTCGGAGAGCCATTCAATCAGTTCGGCGTTGGCCTTGCCCTTGTCGGGCGCGGAATGAATCGCGACGACGATTCCATCCGCTCCGGCGCGCACCACGCCCCGGCGCGACGAGCCGGGCCGCGCGGATATTTCAATCGTGAACTCGCCCGCGCCGATTCTGAGCCACGGCGCGCCGCCGGCCTGCATCATCCAAAACCGCCGCCAAGCAGAGCGGTGACGGCGCTTTGAATCAGGACCCGCTGGGCGAATTCGATCGCGATTATCACGACAATTGGGGAAAAGTCGATTCCGCCGAACATCACCGGGATATGCTCGCGGATCCAGTCGAGGACCGGCTCGGTGACCGAGTAGATGAAGCGGACGATCTGGTTGTAGGGATTCGGCTCGATCCAGGTCATCAGGGCCGCGACGATCACGATCCAGAAGTAGATGGTGAGCAGCGTATCGAGCGTCTGCGCGATAAAGATGATCGTGTTGGCGTACAAAAGTTCGCTTTCCGGCTAATGGATTCCGCGGCCCAATTCGCGCGAGCGTTCCGCCGCGGCATGGATCGCGGCGGCCACAATATCAGAAAATCCGCGCTCGGCGAACCGGCGAAGCGCGGCTTCGGTTGTGCCGCCGGGCGAAGCGACGGCGCGGATCAATTCCCCGGCTTCGCGCCCGGACTCGCGCATCAGGCGTTCCGCGCCGCGAATCGTCTTCAGCGCCATTCGCATCGCCATCGCGGGCGGAATTCCCTCCCGCGCCGCCCCCTCCGCCATCGCCTTGGCGAACAGATAGACGTAAGCGGGGCCGCTGCCGGAAAGCGCCGTCACGGCATCGAGGAGGGATTCGTCCTTGAGCGCGACGGCATCGCCCACGGCGCGGAAAATTCTAAGCGCAAAGGCAAGGTCCGCCGCCGCCGCGCCCCGTCCGCACACCATTGCGGCCATCCCGTGGCCCACCATCGCGGGCGCGTTCGGCATCACGCGGATTACGCGCGCGCGCGGCCCCAGCCCCGAGCGCAAACGCTTGAGCGTTACGCCGGCGGCGATCGAAATGAAAAGTTTGGACGCCTTTCCGCGCGACAGCGCCGCCGCGATTTCCGCCATCGCCGAATCGATCTGCTGCGGCTTGACCGCGAGGATAATCGCGGGCGCGGCGCGAATCACTTCGAGGTTGCTCGCGGTGACGGCGATCCGGTACGCGCGGGCGAGCTTGCGGCGGCGCGCGGCCGCGACATCGGAGACGATCAAATCGGCGGGGTGGAACAGCTTGCGTTCGAGGAGGCCGTGCGCGAGCGCCTCGGCCATGTTGCCGCCGCCGACAAATCCGAGCCGGCGCATTCTCAACGCGCGCTTCATCGCATTCGCTCGCCGAAGATGGCGCGGCCGACGCGCACGATCGTCGCGCCCTCCTCGATTGCGATCTCAAAATCGTCCGTCATGCCCATCGATAGCTCGCTTAGCGCAAGCCCCGACGCCGCCGCAAGGCTATCGCGCATCGCACGGAGCCGCGCGAAGTACCGCCGCGCGCCGTCCGGGTCGCCGCTCGGCGGGGGAATCGTCATCAGGCCGGCGATTTCCACTTTGCCGCGGGTGGTGGTGAGCAACTCCTCAATGGAATCGGGGGCGATCCCGGTCTTGCTCGCTTCACCGCCGAGATTCACTTCGATTAGAACCCGGACGGGAGGATTCGATCTGGTGCGATTCAACGCCGAGGCGAGGCGCGCGGAATCGAGGCTATGAATCAAGCTGAAGGCGTCCGCCGCGCGCTCCGCCTTGTTGGTTTGGAGATGGCCGATCAGATGCCATCGGATGTCCGCGAGATCGGCGAGCGCCGCGCGCTTGGCACGAGCCTCCTGAACGTAATTTTCGCCGAAATCGCGCGCGCCCGCTCGATACGCCGCGCGAATCGCTTCGGGCGGTTGGGTCTTGCTCGCGAGCACCAGCCGAACCGAATCGGGATCGCGGCCGGCGCGGCGGGCGGCGGCCGCCATTCGAATGCGGACCGCATCGAGGCGCGCGGCGATCTGGTTTTCGTCCGTCATTTCGCAATCGCGCCGTGGCGAACGAGCGCCGCCGCTACTCGCGCCGCCGGCAATCCCATCACATTGTCGCGCGAGCCTTCGACGTTCGTGACAAAGCCCGCTCCGATACTTTGGATTCCGTACGCTCCCGCCTTGTCGAACGGATCGCCGGTGGCGACATAGGCGTCGATTTCCTCATCGGTAAGCACTCTAAACGTTACGGCGCTCTCGACCGGCGCGCTTTCGAGGATCGCACCGTCGCGCGCGATTGCGAATGCGGTCACGACAATATGGGTGCGGCCCGACAGCAGCTTGAGCATTCGGCGCGCGTCGGCGGGCGAGGCGGGCTTTTCCAGGAGTTCGCCGCCGCACACGACGGTCGTATCGGCCCCAACGACGAGCGCTCCGGGGTTTCGCGCCGAGACGGCGAGTGCTTTTTCCTCCGCCAATCGGAGCGCGTAGGCGCGCGGCGATTCACCGTGCGCGGGAACTTCCGGGACTCCGCTTTCGGCGGCCTCGAACTCGATGCCTTGCGCGGCAAGGAGTTGGCGGCGGCGCGGAGAGCCGGAGGCGAGGATCACTTTTGCGGCGGAGGCCATCTGGTCAATCGTGCGAGTCGCGCTCCTCAGGTTAGCGGCTGTGCGAGGGGCAATTGAAGCGGCCGGGCGGATCGGATAACCAGAGGTTATCGTGGACGCGATCGAATTGCGGCGGTGCGCGGTCGTGCTAATCGCGATCTGGCTCAGCGGATGCGCGCCGCCGGCCGTCCGGCCCGGCGAAATCGCCGCGCCGCCCAAGGCCGCGGCGAAGCCGCCCACCGATGGGCGGACGGCGTTCCTCGACGGCTACCGGCATTTCAAGCAACACGATGCGGCCCAAGCGACTGCGCAGCTCGAGTTCGCGGCGAATCATTACCAGGCGCTCGGTGATTACGCGCTCTACTATCTTGGAATGGCGCGGCGCGAGTCCGACGATCTGAACGCTGCGGCGGAAGCACTCCAGCGGCTCGAAAATTCCTACCCGCAAAGCGCGATGCGCGATCGCGGCGGCCTCGCGCTGGCGCAAATTCTGCTTAAGCTCGGCCGCAACAATGAGGTCGAAGGGGCGGCATCGCTGGTAATCGCGCGAAGACCCCAAGCCGCAATCGATCGGGACGCGCGGCTGGTCGAGGCGAAGGCGCTCGCCGCGCTTGGTCGATGGAAGCCGGCTTACGAGACCGCGATGCTTCTGCGGACTCGATATCCTCGGTCCGGCGCGGACGGCGAAGCGCGGCGGCTCGCCTACTCGATTCTCGCGGCGCATCCGGACGCGGCCGATACGAATTCGATCGAATACCATCGCAACGAATCCGGATTGCTATTGCACGAAGGTGCGCTGGCGCTGGCCGCCAAACAGGCGCGCGAGGGACTCAAACTCGCGGTGCGGACGGAAGATCGCGCCGCGCTGACCTTTCTCCTCGCGCGTGCGCAGCGGCCCAATCCCGCGCGGGAAAAGCGCGCGCTGATGGACTGCTTGCGAATCGCGCCGCGCGGGAATTTCGCGCCCCGCGCACTCGAAATGCTGGCGCTGATTTACTGGCATGACGATCTATACGAGTCCGCGCGCGCCATGTTCGGGCGAATCGTGGCGGACTTTCCGCACAGTTCGCTTGCGCCGGGCGCGATGCTCCGAAGCGGGCGGATTTCGCAGGAGCGGAAGCGGCTCGCGAAGGCGCGGGTGGAGTACCGGCGGCTTGCCGCGCGCTATCCCTCGAGCAAAGCGGCGAACGAGGCGCGGTTCCGCGCGCCGTGGATGTTGTACCTGACGGGCGATTACCGTAGCGCCGCGGCGGAATTCGCCGCCGCACAGAGGCGCGCCGCACGCGGCCAAGAGCGTGACCGGTGCGAATACTGGCGGGCGCGATCGCTTGAGAAGAGTGGCGAGCGTTCCGCCGCGCAGGCGATCTTCAGCCAACTCGCGCTCAGTATCGACAGCAATTACTATCCCGCGCTCGCGAGCCGGCGCATCGGCGGCGCGATGCCCGATATGCCGGCCGCGGCGGTTCCCGCTTCCGCCTTCGACGCGCCCGCGCCGCCGGCCGCCGATGACGCCGCGCGGTTCCATCTCGGACGGTTCGCCACGCTTCGCTCGCTCGATCTCAGGGACTTGGAAGCCGGGGAATTGCGCGCGCTCCGGCGTACCGGCGGCGGTTCGCCCGCGATGAGCCGCTTCGTGTTGGGCGGATTCATCCGAGCGGGGGCGTGGCATGACGCAATCGCGGCGGCGCTCAGGATGGAAAAATCCGGGGAGATCGATCATGCGATGGCCGAGCGCGCCGCATATCCGCGCGGCTATTGGAACTTGATCGAGCCGGCCGCGTTGCGGGCCGGGCTCGATCCCGATCTGGTGCTCGCGCTCACCCGGCAGGAGAGCCTGTTCGATCCGAACGCGACCTCCGGGTCAAACGCGCGCGGCCTGATGCAATTGCTGCCCTCCACCGCGGCCACGGTCGCCGCAAAGAACGGAATCGATTCAGTCGGAATCGAATTGTACGATCCCGCGCTCAACGTAAAGCTCGGCACCGACTACTTAAGGAGCCTGTTAGCGATGTTCGGCGGGGACGAGTTCAAGGCGGTCGCCGCGTACAACGGCGGAGAGCATGCGGTACAAAAATGGATGGCCGAGTTTCCCGGCAGTGACGACGAATGGGTGGAGAATATCGGCTACGCCGAGACGCGAGATTACGTGAAGCGAGTAATTGGGGGCCGGCGCGAGTATGAATTGCTGTACGGATCGCAACCGCTCGGCGGCCATTGATGCGGGCGGTCCACAATTTGTATGATGCATTGCCGGTTGGCTTCGGGATCGAAAGTCGGCGGCGTCGCGATGACAACCGATCGAAACGAATTTAACCGCGGGATGAAGCGGCCGCGCCGGTTTTTCGCGTTCATTTTAAGCGTGGCTGCCGTCCTTGCGCTTGCGAGCGCGTCGGCTTCCGCCGCCGAATCCTACGGGCCGCTGAGCCATGCGGGGCGCTGGATCACCGACTCGCAAGGTCGCGTGATTATCATTCACGGCGTCAATGTGCCGGCGAAGCTGCCGCCGGCCTATCCGTCGGCAATTGGCTTTAATAACGACGATGGCGCGTTTCTAGCGAAACTCGGCTTCGATGGGGCGCGGGTTACGGTGGAGCGTTACGCCGTCGAACCGAGTCCTGGCCATTTCGATCCCGCCTACATCGATCGAATCGCCGGCACCGTCAGGATGCTGGCGCGGCACGGAATCCTGTCGCTCATCGACTTCCATCAGGACGAATACGGCCCATACTTTCACGACAACGGCTATCCCGAATGGATGACCGTGACCGACGGCCTGCCCAACGACTGGACGGTGGGCTTTCCCTACCAATACCTCGATAATCCGGCGAACATGCGCGCCTTCGATCATTTGTGGGCGAACGACCCCGGCCCGGACGGCAAGCCGCTGCAAGACGACGACGCCGCCATCCTCGCCTATGCCGCCAAGCGGCTGCGCAACGTACCGGGAGTCATGGGCTACGAGATCATCAACGAACCGTGGCCGGGTTCCCAGTGGCCGAGCTGCATCGTGGCGCAAGGCTGTCCAACGCTGGACGCGAGCCTATTGGGGGCCTATTACGAGCGAATGATTCCGGCGCTGCGCGCGGCCGACCCGAACCACATGATCTGGTACGAACCGTTTTCGACTTTCAACTATGGCGCAGAAACCCATGTGCCGCTGCCTTCCGCCGATCCGAAGATCGGCTTCGCCTTCCATGACTACAACCTTTGTTCGGAAGTGGGCCCAATGTGTAATCCGGTGGAGTCGGACACGACGATAATATCGAACGCGCTAACCTACGTCGCGGCAAACGGAGATGCCCTCTTGGAAACCGAGTTCAGTGGGACCTCCGACACGATGGAGGAGGTGCAACTGTACGATCAATATATGATCCCTTGGCTGGTGTGGTCGTACCCGACCGCGATCGTAAAATTCGTCGGCACCACGCCAATCTCGTATGACAAGACCGGCCCCGGGTCCGGCCCGTCCGATTCGCCGGATGGAAAAGTTCCGCCGCCGGGGCATCTGCTCCCGCCCAGGGGCGGCAACGTTGACTGGAACAACGTGGATATTCTTACGCGTGCCTATCCCCGGCGAACTTCCGGAACTCCGCTCTCGTGGTACTACGACGGGCCGAGCCGCACTTTCACGATGCAATACTCGACGGCGCGCGTGGACGGGACCGGAAGTTTTCCCGCCGGCGCGGTGACCGAGATCGTGACGCCACGGCGCAACTATCCGCGCGGGTACGGCGTGACCGTAACGGGCGGCAGAATCGTGTCGGCGCCGGGCGCCGCGGTGCTTCAGGTGGCGGCATGCGGCAGCGCCTCGGAGGTGTCCCTTACCGTTTCTCCGGAGCACGGGATTAGAGGGTCTTGTCAATGAGAATTGCGATGCTTGCCAATCGGCGGCGGCCGCGCCGGTTTGCGGCGATAACCGTGGCCGCGGTGGCGCTGACGATGTGCGCGCTTACGTGCACGATTGCCGCGGCGGGCGAATCGTATGGACGATTAAGCCATGCCGGACGCTGGATTACGGACGCGCGGGGGCGAGTGCTGATTTTCCACGGAATGAACGTACCGACGAAGTCGGCGCCCGTGGATTCCCCCGCGGCGCTCGGCTTTAACAGCGCGCACGCCGCGTTTCTCGCTCGCCTTGGATTCAATGCGGTGCGAATCACAGTGGAGCGCTATGCGGTCGAACCCACGCCCGGACAGTTCGACGCCGCCTACGTCCGCAGCTTCGCCAAAACGATCCGGATGCTCGCGCGGCATGGAATCCTGTCGCTCATCGACTTCCATCAGGACGAATACGGTCCGGTCTTCCACGACAACGGCTATCCCGATTGGATGACGGTGACCGACGGCCTGACCAACAATTGGCAGGTCGGCTTTCCCTATCAGTATTTCGAAAATCCGGCCCTGCTGCGCGCCTACGACCATTTGTGGGCGAACGATCCCGATACCGTCGGCCAGCCGCTTTACGATGACGACGCCGCGATCCTGACCTACGTCGTGAAGGGGCTGCGCAACGAGCCGGGAATCCTGGGTTACGAAATCATCAATGAGCCGTGGCCCGGTTCGCAATGGACCAGTTGCGTTTCGCCGACGGGATGCCCGGCGCTCGACCAATCGCTGTTGGGCGCCTATTACAATCGGGTGATCCCGGCGATTCGCGCCGCGGACAAAAAGCACATTATTTGGTACGAACCGTTCTCGACCTTCAACTTCGGCGTGCCAACCGGCGTAATGCCGGCCGCCGATCCGAATCGCGGTTTCGCTTTCCATGACTACAGTCTCTGTCTGGCCGCGGGCTGCAATTCGGCGGATCAGGACGCGATGGTGATGACGAACGCGCTGGCGCAGACTTCCGCCACCGGGGACGCATTGCTCCAGACGGAATTCGATGCGGTGACGCCGCTGGACCCTCCGGTGGTGACCGCGCAAGTCAATCTTTACGATCGAAACATGATCCCGTGGATGTTTTGGGCGTACAACTCCGAAGTCGTGAGCGTCAACTCCGAGGGAATTTTGCTGCCGCCCACCGGAAGCAACGTCTTCTGGCCGATACTCGATATCGTCGATCGGCCTTACCCGCAATTGGTTTCCGGCACGCCGCAGTCGTGGTATTTCGATCCAACCACCGATATTTTCACGATGGAGTATTCGACCGCGCGCGCGGACGGGACGGGCAACTTTCCTGCCGGATCCAAAACCCGAATCTACGTTCCCGCGCTCCAGTACCCGAACGGTTACCAGGCTTCCATTACGGGAGGCATCGCGGTGTCGCGTCCGGGCGCTTCGCTGCTTCAGGTGAAATCGTGCCAGGGCGCATCGGCGGTGAGCGTTACGGTGTGGCCATCGACAGGAAGTTCAACGGTAAAATCGATGTGCTGTAATGGCAGAAGGACTTGCGTACATCAAATTCCTCCTTGACCTCCACCGGATTTTGTTCAGCGCCGCTTGACACAAAACGAGCAAAAGGTTTGATAAGAGATTGGGGGGCGGTGAGGATGGTTTGGCAGCACGGGAATTCAAGGCGGTATTTTTCGATCTCGACGGCACGCTGGTCGATATTCATGGCCCGCTCTTCATCGCGGCCGGGAAGGCGCTCGGTGAATTGGGACTGGAACCGCTCACTCAGGAGCGATACCGGGAATTGATGGCCAGTAACGACATGTGGATGGGCGTGCCGGACGACTTGCGCCCCGATTACGCCAAGCTCACATTCCTGTATTTCACCGCCGAAATCGAGAATGCGCCCCGGCTCGAAGTCCTGCCGCACGTTCCGGAGACGCTCGCCGAACTCAAGCGGCGCGGCTATGCGACGGCGGTAATCACGAGTCGGCCCGGCGACCCGCAGTTGCTCGCGGAAAAGCTCGCGGCGGTTGGCCTCGCGGCGCACCTCGATCAGATCGTGACGCAGAGCACGATTTCGCTGCGCGCGCTGGACAAGACCGAAAGCCTCAAGGAGACCGCGCTCAAGGCCAATGCCGACCCCGCCGCCTGCGTCTATGTGGGCGATGAGCCGCGCGACATAATGGCGGCGATCGCCGCGGGCTATGGCGCGTCGGTGGGCGTCGCCACCGGGACCGCATCCTACGAACACCTGCGCGAGCATCCGCATCACAAGCCCGACTATGCGATCCGCTCGATGGCCGAATTGATCGCGCTGCTCGATAATCTCTAACCGGCGAAAGTCGAATAGCCTAGGGGCGATGGCGGAGGCGGGCGCAATCGATCGCGGCGGTGGAACGCCGCCGGGGGTAATCGCCGCATGGATTCGGGCGATTCGCGCTCCATCGCTGAGCGCGGCGGCGATTCCGGTGATCTTGGGCGGCGCGATTGCGGCGCGCGACGGATATTTAGCGTTTGGACGGCTGCTGCTTGCGCTGGTGGGCGCGATGGCGCTGCAGGCGGGCGCGAATCTAATCAACGATTACTACGACTATCGAAGCGGCGCCGACTCGGAACAATCGGTCGGTCCGAGCATGGCGATTCAGCGCGGGCTGCTCAGCGAGGGCCAAGTATGGTTCGGCGGAATCGTGGCGCTCGGGATCGGCGCGGCGATTGGGCTGGTGCTGGTCTATCTGTGCGGATGGCCGATTCTCGCGCTCGGCATCCCCAGCGTCGCGGCGGCCTATTTCTACACGGCGAATCCGGTCGCGCTCGCCTATGTCGCAATGGGCGAATTGACGGTGTTCGTTTTCATGGGGCCGGTAATCGTGATGGGCGCGTATTACGTCGCGGCGCTCCATTTTTCATGGATGGCGATTTGGGCGTCGATCCCGATCGGATTCCTGGCCGCGGCGATCTTGCACGCCAACAATCTCCGCGATATCGAAAGCGATGCGCGCCACGGCAAGCACACCATCGCGACGATTATCGGGCGGACCGGCGCGATCTATGAACTCGGCGCGCTCGATATTTCCGCCTACGCGGCGGCGCTGTTGGCAATCTTCGCCGGCGCGATTCCGTGGATCGGCCTTGCGGTATTCGTCACCGTCCCGCGTGTAATCGATCAACTGCGAATCGTGTCGAGAGAAACGGAGCCGAAGCGCCTCAATCGCGCGCTCATGCGCGCCGTGCAATTGCACCTGGAATTCGGCCTGATCCTGGTCGCGGCGTTCATTCTCGCGGCGCTGTAGCCGTTTCTAAAACTGACGCTACCAGCCGCCGCCGCGCACGACCTTGGCCGCCGTCCGCAGCATGATCCCGAAGTCGAGACCCAATGACCAACTGTCGATATACCGGCAGTCGAGATTGACCACCTCGCGGAAATCGGAGACCGCGCCGTTGCCCTCCAATTGCCAAAATCCCGTGATGCCGGGGCGCATGGCCAAGCGGCGGCAATCCGCGGCGGCGTAGTCCGCGACCTCCGACGGGAGGGGAGGGCGCGTGCCGACCACGCTCATGTCGCCCTTGAGCACGTTCCAGAACTGGGGGAGTTCGTCGAGGTAATGGCGCCGGAGCCATTCTCCACCGGGTACGACACGCGGGTCGTTGCGGAGCTTGAAAATTTTGCCGCGCATCTGGTTGCGTTCCTTGAGTTGCGACTGGCGATCCTCGGCGCCGGGATGCATCGTGCGGAACTTGTGGCAGGCGAAGCGCCGGCCATTTTGACCGATCCTCGTCTGCGTGAAGAACACCGGACCCTCCGAATGGCGGCGCAGCCAGGGCGCGTAAAACAGGTAAACCGCCCCGCACGCGGCAAGCCCCGCGCACGCCACGGCGATATCGATCAATCGCTTGACTGCCAGCGGAACGCGGCGCAGCGGGACCGGCTCGAACGAGATGAGGTAGGAACCGTCGTGCAGTTCCCGGCCCTCAAAGGAGCCGCCGAACGCCTCTGGCATCGCGACCAGCGTGCGGAAGGCCAGCCCGCGCGCGGCGCATTCCAAGAGTAGCCGATCGGCGGTCTGCTCGTCGCAGAGCCAGGCCGGCACGACGACTTCGTCCACGACGTGTCTTTCCAGGATGTCGCGGATCGCATCCACGGAACCCACGATCGGGCCCGGTACGGAGGCGGCATGGCCGGCGAAGCCGCCGGTCCCCGTGCTGCTCCAGGCGATCTCGGTCCGATCGCCGCCGGCCGCGGCAAACCCGACGATCTCGGCGTTCCAGAATGGACTGTCGCGCAATTTGACGGCGCATTCCACCGCCCTCCGGTCCGTCCCCACTACAAGGATTTTGTGCCGTTGGCCGCTCGCGATGCGTTCCCGTTCCAGCCACCATTTCACGGCGATCTTTTCCGCGATGAAGGCGGACAGGCTGACCAGCAGGAAGGCCAGCAACATAATGCGGGGCAGGAGCGCCTCGTGCCCCAACAGGTACAGGGTGCTGAACAGAACCAGCCCGCCGGCCACTTGGACCTTGGCGAGCGTGGTCACGACGCGGGCGGCGGAGTCGTAGCTGGCCGACCGGTACATTTGCATCCGATGGAGGAGAAAGAGCCAGAGGATTACGACAAACGGCAGCGCGTGAAAGGCGCTGAAATCCAGTCCGAACCTTTCGCCATGGAACCAGACATAGGCGCAATAACCGGCAAAATAGCTCGCGCACAGGATCAGCGCGTCGAGTACCATCACCAACTCGCGGGCCATCGCCCTTCTGACGCTTATGGCCATCGCTCAATCAACCCGCGGTTGAGATCGCCGCCGCAAGACCGGCGAATGCCTTCGGCCCGGATCGTCCGCGGCGTCCCGATACGGTGAAAAGCCCACCAGCAATTTATGAACCCTCTGACCCCTAATGTTCATTAGCAGATGGCCGTTCAATAATAAAGAAGCGATACGCTGGCGCATCTAAAGAACAGATCGCAGGCTCCGCGCGCCTAATCCGCCATGAGCGCCGCGGGCAGGCCTAAGGCGAGCTCGGCGCGGAGCGCCTCGAAACTCTTGAGATCGTCGATCGTGCGGAAGTAGCCGCGATGCACGTAGCCGAAGAGCGGCTGTCCCGCCGCGGCCATCGGCGCGAACATTCCGCTCATCAGGCTCCAGGTCCGCGCCGCCGGCATCCGCTCCAGCGCGGCCGGCTCCGCGACGATTACGCCGCAATACATGAACGAACTGAGCGCGCGCGCCGTCGCCTCGGGCAAATCCTTGGGGTAATCGTCGAACTCCGCCGAATCGGGCTTGGCAAACAGGCGCATCCGGCGGACGCGCGCCGCGGCGTCGATTTCAATCCGGCTGTAATAGGACAGGTTCGGCGGGTCGAATAGCGCAATCGTCGCGAGCGCGCCGCGCGCGCGGTGAAACGCGATCATCGCGGCAAGATCGAGGTCGAGGATCGTGTCGCTATTGGCGATTACAAACGTGTCGTCGCTCAGATAATCGCGCAGCGCAGCGATCGGGCCGCCCGTGCCCAAGAGCACCGGCTCCGGCGCCCAGCGGATGCGCATCCCGAATTGCGCGCCGTCGCCGAGTCCGCCGCGGATGCGATCGCCCAGATGATGCAGATTGATTGCCACGTCGGCGATGCCCGCCCGCCGGAGCATCCGCAGCA
Source organism: Binataceae bacterium (SeqCode) (assembly GCA_050736715.1). Lineage (GTDB taxonomy): Bacteria > Desulfobacterota > Binatia > Binatales > Binataceae > Binatus. Next base: position 22,299 of record JBOHWK010000089.1, read on the forward strand.
CGTAATGAATCACCGGCCGGCCGCCAACTTCGAGCATCGGCTTGGGAATCGTATCGGTGAGCGGGCGCAGCCGCTCGCCCCGTCCCGCCGCCAGCACTATCGCGCGCATCGGTCACGCTCCCAGCGCCGCGCGCAACGCCGGAAATTCTCCGGGCATCGCGGCGAGCATCCGGCGCGCCTGCGCGAGCGCGTGCGGAACATAGACGCGATAGCCCGGCTTGCCGCCCCGTTCGAACGCCTCGAACCGTCCAATCGTCTTGAGCGCGTGCTGGAGCACGCAGAGCCGGTAGCCCGCGATGAAATCGCTTTCACCCGGCGCGGAAAATTTCCGCCGCGCGAGACCCGCGAGGTAAAAATCGAGGATGCGGCGCTCGATCGCCGGCGTTACGATCTCGTCCGCATCGCGCGTGGTGAGCAGCACCGCCAGATCCTGCGCGGCGGGCGCCATCAAAGCATCCTGAAAGTCGACGATTCGGAGGCGCGGGCCGGCCTTTCGGCTCCGCTCGGGACGTGGCTGGACGAAAAGATTGGAGCCGTGGTAGTCGCGATGCGAAAGGACGCGCGGGATTTTATCGAGCCCCGCCGCAAGCATCGCCAGTTCCGGACGGATCGCGGCGGAATCGGCGCCCGGTGCGACTGCCGCGAGGCCAACCTCAAGAAACTCGCGCATTTCCCATTCGAACAGGCGGCTGTCGTAATTTATCGACCGCGCAACGCAATCGAAGCCGGCCTTACGCGTTCCCTCGACGTGGATTCGGATCAATTCGTCCGCCGCGAGCCGGAAAAGATCGGCGGCGTTGGCTCCCGGCCGCCGCGCCGCATTGGACAAGGACAACTCGCCCACATCCTCGACGAGCATCGCGCGGCGCGCCGGATCGCATTCGTAGAGCGACGGGACGGGCGCGCCGATCGAGACGAACAAGCGATGGACATTGACCCACGGCGGCTCCGCGAGCGGCTCCTTCACGAGATTCAGGATGCGCGCGTAGGCCGGCAGATCGTGCGGGCCGAGATCGATCAGAATCGCGGTGGCCGGCGCGGCCGCTCGCGGACCAGCCGCGATTGAGATTCGCCAGAAGCGCCGATCGGAAGCATCGCCGCGAATCGCCTTGATGTGCCGGATTTGTGCGCCCGGCCACCGCCGCTCAATTGCGGCCTTCGCCCAGGTTTCGATTGCGCCGGAGTTGCAGCCCATTCTCTTCGCAATTCTACCGCCACGCGCGATTGGGGGATACGCCGCCGCCCATCTTTTGGCGCCGTTTCCCAAAGCCGCGCTGATATTGTATGCATAGGAAAGGATAAGCTGTCCTTCAGGGACGGCGCCGCACGAGAGGATTTGCCGGAATGGACGCATGGTTTCCCATCGCCGTAACGATCGTCGCCGCGGGCATCGTCGTGGGCGTGATGGTCACAATCAATATGATCGTCGGTCCCAAGCGGCCGAGTTCCGTTAAAAGCGAGGCATTCGAATGCGGCAATCCTCCCAGCGGGTCCGCATGGGGCCGTTTTTCGGTGCGTTTCTACCTGACCGCGATTCTTTTCCTGGTGTTCGACGTGGAGATCGTCTTCCTGTATCCGTGGGCGGTCGAGCTGCGGCGGCTGGGAATGTTCGGCTTCATCGAGGCGCTGATTTTCATCGCGATTCTGGCGGTCGGCCTGATTTACGCATGGCAACGCGGCGCGCTGGATTGGGACTGATTTGAAACGAACAGGTCCGTTGCCGATTTCCTTCGCGATGCGAGAGGTCCGAGTCTGGGCTGGTTCGATTGCCTTGTCCGCGTTGGCAATAGCATTGGCTGGAACGGCGGCCTTTGCCGCGCCCGCGCCGAGCGAGCCGTGCAACCCCCCAACCAAAATTATCCATTCGTCCGCGGAAACCGCATGGCGCCTGTTCATCGCGGCGAATTGTCCGGTTAATTCGAATCAGTACCCGTACGTGGTGTGGGAAAACTGGATCGAGCAGAGCCAGCTTTATCCCACAAATCCCGCATCGGGATTGCACGTGCCAAATTCCGCCGCCAGTGAAAGCGATAGCGATGGCGAGAGCTCCCATCCGCTTCACGCGAACGCCTTCGCGGTTGCGATGCGCAAGCGCGGCGCCGTGCGCGCGCCGATTCTGGTGGGCACGCAGTGCAATCCGGCCAACGATCCCCCCACCAACAACCCCAACCTCGTCATCTGCGAAGAAGTCCGCCTAAACGGCGCGGCTGAGGACTATATCGCGGGAAGAAACCTGTGGGATCGAGCCGGCCAGGCCGCGTTGGCGGCGCAAAACGGGAGCATCCAGTTTTCGAAGCCCGCGCTCGAGCTGAAGCTCGACTGGCTGCAACTGGACAGTTGCAGCAATCCGCCTCCCGGCGTTCACGTCGAGCAAATCGGCGATCGGTGCTTCGCCCTGGCCGGGATAAATATTACTTCCAAGCTGGTCAATAACTGGCTCTGGGCGACGTTCGAACCGCAGAATCTCGACACCAATCCGAACCGCTGCGTGGTCTTGGGCTGCAACGATAAGTTCGGTTCCAATCCGGCGCACAGCCAGGGAGGAGCCGGTGGAGTTACCGAGATCACGCCCAGCCTCCGCGCCTTGATGGCTCAAGCCAACCTGGCGCTTGAATGGCAAAACTACCGGCTGGACGGCGTGCAGACCACGTTCACCATGCAGGGGAGGCCCACCCTGTTGGGAAATTCGATTATCGAGGGGGAAAACGTCGGAGTGCCGCTGGAGCGGTCCTCCTGCATCAGTTGCCATGCCTATTCGTCAGTCAAAAGCGACGGAACCGACGGCTTCTCGCTGCTGACGGCGCTGCCGGCCGATCCGATCGGCAAGGTTCCGCCGCTCCCCGCGGGATGGACTCCGCGCGACTTTGTGTGGTCGCTGGGTCTCGCATGTCCGAGCGGTGACGGGCTGCAGGGTTGCACGAACTAAAATTGGCGGTTCGATGCCACTGTTCGATGCGGACAATTTGCGGGCGGCGCGCCTTCGGATTTTGGGCGATCGCTGATAGGATCCTCACGTGTTGATCGAAAAACTCAAGGACCGGTTTGGCGCCGGCATCCTCTCCGCGCAAGCCGTGCATGGCGAGGAGGCGATTACGATCGATCGCGATCGCGCGCCGGAAATCCTGCGCGCGCTGCGCGGCGAGCCGGAATTCGATTTCAACCTGCTGGCCGATCTGACCGCGGTCGATTGGATCGAACGCAAGCCGCGCTTCGACCTGGTTTACAATCTAAGTTCGCTCGCGCAGGGCCATCGCCTGCGCGTCAAGATTGGCCTGGACGGCCCGGAACCGTGGACGCACAGCGCGATCGAAATCTGGAAGGCGGCCGACTGGCTGGAGCGCGAATGCTTCGACATGTTCGGCGTCGTCTTCCGCGGCCATCCCGATCTCCGCCGCATTCTGCTCTACGACTCTTTCGTTGGCTATCCGCTTCGCAAGGACTATCCTTACAATAAGCGCCAGTCGATCGTCCCCGAAGTCGACGCGGTCGTCCATCCGGTCCGGCCATCGCGCTGAGGAATATCGAACCATGGCGCTGCCGGCACGATGGAGTGAAAAAATCGAGGCGTCCGACCCCGCCGACGAGATCATGGAAATCCAGATGGGGCCGTCGCATCCCGCCGCCCACGGCACCATCAAGTTCAACCTGAAGCTCGACGGCGAGCGGGTGGCGGATTGCGACGTCGAGATCGGCTATCTCCATCGCGGCTTCGAGAAGATGTGCGAGCAGGGGACGTGGACGCAATGCTTCCCCTACACTGACCGGCTGAATTACGCCTCGTCCTGCATCAACAACGTCGGCTTCGCGCTCGCGGTCGAGCGCCTGCTCGACGTGGAAACGCCCGAACGGTGCAAATACGTCCGCGTCATCATGAGCGAGGTCGCGCGCATCGCCGACCATCTTACCTGCCTGGGAATGGCGGCGGGCGAAGTGGGCGCGCAGACCGTGATGTTCTACATGATCGAGGCGCGCGAGTTTCTTTACGATTTAATCGAAGCGGTGACCGGCGCGCGGCTGACAGTAACCTGGTGCCGGGTCGGCGGCGTTACGTACGATCTGCCCGATGATTTCAACGTCCGGATCGCGGCCGCCTTCGAGTCGCTGGATCGGGTATGGTCCGATTGCGACAAGCTGCTCACGCGCAATCGCGTCTTTGTCGATCGGATGGCGGGAATCGGGATTCTGCCCCAAGACGAGGCGATCTCGTATGGCCTAACTGGCCCGCTCCTTCGCGCCACTGGCCTCGCCTACGATTTGCGCAAGGCGCATCCGTATCTCGTGTACGATCGGTTCGATTTCGAGGTGCCCACGGGCGAGCGCGGCGACAATTACGATCGCTTCAACGTCCGCTTCCAGGAGATCCTGCAATCGAAGCGGATCATCGAGCAGGCGATGGCGTCGATTCCCGCCGGGCCGGTCTCAATTACCGATCCGAAGATCGTGCTGCCGCCCAAAGAGAAGGTTTACAATTCGATCGAAGGGCTGATGAACCATTTCAAGCTCATCATGGAGGGCATCCACATCCCGCCCGGCGAAGTCTATCAGGCGGTCGAAGCCACCAACGGCGAACTGGGATTTTATCTCGTGAGCGACGGCAGCGGCCGACCCTACCGCGTGCGCGTGCGTCCGCCATGCTTCTTCGGAATGGGGGCGCTCAACAAGATGCTGATCGGCCACATGATCCCGGACATCATTGCGACTTTCGGCATGATCAACATGGTCGGCGGCGAATGCGACCGCTGACCGGCGTCGCCAGCGCGGCGGGATTTCCTTGCATGACAGTTGCGTTTGTGCTGTAGTTTAGTTGTAATTGTTCTGTGGAACGGGATCGCGAATCCACCGATGCCGGAATTAACGATATGACCACCATTCAACCGCCCCGAATCATCCGCGAGACAATCGACGAAGCGGGCCGGTACGACGCCGCGCGGCTCGCGCGGCTGCTCGGATGGACGATGGCGAATCTTGGCCGGTATCTTGACCGCGATGCATCGACACTCTCCCGTTCGGGAACGGCGGCGATTCACCAGGATCGGCTCGCCGCGCTTGCCGCGCTTATTGCGGAAGTTTCCTTTCTGATGAACGAGGATATGCCGGCGGCGATTGCATGGTTTCGCACGCCGGTCTTCGCCTTGGACTGGAACTCTCCGCGCGATCTGATTCTTCGCGGACAGCTCTCGAAGGTCAGAAGCCTTATCGACGAAATTCATAGCGGGCTCTCGCTATAGCGCCCGGGCCTCCTTCAGAGAGCCTCACCTCGTGCTGAACGGTGCCGTATTAGACCAAGCGATTCAGAAACTTCCGTCCCGACCGCTCCGGGGCACCTTTGTTCGCGCGATGCTTCTCCAGTACGCTGGCGATCCGCTCGGCAAATTGCGGCCAATTCAGGCGCATCGTTTCAATACCGCCGGCGGAGCGAGAATTCTTTATTTGGCCGAAGACCATTTGACCGCGCTACATGAAATTCAAGCATTCGGCTGGCCCGTCTCCGCAGTGGCGATCGTTCCAGTTCAGTTCGATCTCAAGGCGGTCGTGGATCTGCGCGATTCGAACGTCCAAAAAATTCTGCGGGCTACCGCTGCTGAACTTGCTTTCAACTTCCGGTCGCAAACGCCGCCGTCGCCAACGCAATCTCTTGGCGATGCCTGCGCTGCGTTTGGCCGGATTGACAGCCTGATATTCGAATCGCCGGCCATGGCCGGGAAAGCCAACTTGGCAGTCATGGAAATCGCCTTGCTACAATTGGGATCGTCGCTTACTGTGAACGACCCGGCAAACAACCTTCAAGATCGATTGCCATAATCAACGGCCCTTTTGCGGGGCGGTGTCCCGGTTATCATCGGGCGGGGGAGCCGATCATCGCGACTACGCAGCAGAATTGCCGAAAGGAAGCCCTCATTGTCACCCCCAGAGGCACCGCCTAGCTATCCCCTTCCTTCGTGAATTGCCCCTCGAACGCCAAAAACATACGCAGTCACGCAGCAGAACTTCCCGAAGAGGTCCAGCGCATTGTATTTGCGTTTGAAATTCGGATCATCGCGAAGCTTTTTTTGAAACTCGGTCCACTTTCGCTGCGTTTCGGGATCCTTGAAGATGCCCTCGAATTTCGAAATCTTGGACTTAGGCTTTTGGCCCGTTTTTTTTCATTTTCTCCCCCGCAACCCTTCAGAGGCTTGAGCGTCTCGGCCATTTATACCAAAAGAACCCGCGTATCCAATAGAGTCCGATTACAGGGCCCGATCTTCCGACTCGCCGGGCTGCGCAAATGGGGCTTTTGCGGGAGCGTTGCCCCGGTTATCATCGGGCGGGGGAGCCGCTTGTGGCCGTCCCAAGAGCCATCCGATGTCTGCTGTCCAAGCAATCGCCATCCCGGCAATCATGCCCTCGCGCCGCGTGCTGATCGTGCTGCTCGGCGCGATCGGCGACGTCGTGCGCGCGCTGCCGCTCCTCGGGCGGATTCGCCGGGCGTGGCCCGATGCGTGGATCGCGTGGGCAGTCGAACCGAAATCGGCGCCCGTACTTCAGGATCATCCTTGGCTCGACGAAGCGATCGTTTACGATCGCGCCGGAGCGCCCTGGACGTTCCTTTCGTTTCTGGCGCGCGTGCGCGCGGGCCGGTTCGATCTCACGCTCGATTTGCAGCGCCATCTAAAGAGCGGCGTCACCTCGATGGCGTCGGCGGCGCCGGTGCGGATCGGATTCAACCGCGCGAACACCAAGGAATTCAACCATCGCTTTTCCACCCGCCAAATCGCACCGCAGCCGAATATGCGGCTTAAGCTCGAACAGTATCAGGCGTTTGGTGAAGCGCTGGAAATTCCGCCCACGCCAATCGACTTTGGCCTGATTCCCACGCGGGTTGAGCGGGAGCGGGCGCGCGCGATGCTCGGCGAAGCGCCGCGTCCGTTGCTGGGCGTGATTCTCGGTTCATCGTGGCCGAGCCGAGTCTATTTTCCCGAGCAGATCGCGGCGGCAATTCGCCTGCTGGGCCAATCGGAAAATGGCGCGCGGCCGTTCTATCCGGTTTTGCTGGGCGGTCCGGGCGAGCGCAAAATCGCGTCGGCTGTGATTCGCGAATTGGGCGGCGCAGCGGCGCTCGATTTGTCGGGCCGCACCACGCTCCGCGATCTGATGGCGATTTTCCCCGAATGCGATGCGGCGTTCGGCCCCGATTCGGGCCCGATGCATATCGCCGCCGCCGTGGGATGCCCGGTCGTCTCGCTGTGGGGCGCCACCGCGCCGGAGCGTTCCGCACCGTGGGGCTACGCGGAATACGCGCTAACCGGCGAGATTCCGTGCCATCCCTGCTATCTTAGGAAGTGCCCTATCGGGCGCGAATGCATGCGGCGAATCGCACCGGAAGACGTAGCGGCGATGGTCAGGCGGGCGATGGTATCGCGCGAGGTGGGGCGGCGATGATGGCGGCGCGTGGAGACACCGCAATCTCGCGCAGCGGATGGCGCTTCATTGTGTCGTATAGCGAATCGCCGTCCGCTCCGGAATCGCGCGAGCGGCTCGTCGAACTGACGCTTGCCGCCGCCTCCGGATCGCTTGAGCGCTGCGTGCGCCGTTCGCGCCGCGCCGAGACGTGGGTTACCCGAATCGGCGGGCCGGACAACCCGCTCGCGTATTTCAAGGTGCTCGATCCCGCCCCCGGCTTCGCCGCGATTAGGCGCCGGCTGCGGCTCGAAGGCGCGCATCGCGTGGCCGCCATTTCCAAGTCGCTGCGATCCGATGGATTCGACGTGCCCGAGGTGCTTCTGATTGGATTTGAGCGGGCGGGTGGGCGCGAAATGATAGTCACGCGGCGAATCGAAGGCGCGATGCCGCCGCGTTTTCTGCGCGAGCGGCAGGGAGGACTCGCGGGAAAGCGCGCGATGCTTCGCGCGCTCGGCGCGGAGGTCGCGCGGTTGCATCGCACGGGCTACCTTCACGGCGATCTTACGCCGTACAATCTGCTGATAACCGCGGCCGCGCCGCCGCGATTCGCTTTTATCGATCACGAACGCACCCGCCGCACGATTCGGAGCCGCTTCGAGCGAATGCGCCTGCGCAACCTCGTCCAACTGGGACATTCTAATCTGCCGAACCTGACCAATTCCGACCGGATGCGGGTGTGGGCCGGATATGCCGCGACGATCGCGCCTGCGCACCGGCGCGCGGCGCTCCGCCGGGCTGTGGCGTTGATTCGCGCGCGGATGACACGCGAGCGCGCGCGGGCCGCGGCGCAACCGGCCATTATGCCGCGGCGGCGCGAGGCGGAGGGCGGCTGATGGAAGCGGCGCCGAAAATCTCGGTGGTCATCCCCGTGTTCAACGAGGCGGGAACCATTCGTCAGGTAATCGAACGCGCGCTGAATTGCGGCTTCGACGCCGAGGTGATCGTGGTGGACGACGGCTCGGCCGACGGGACGCGCGAAATCCTCCGCGAATTCAGCGACCCCCGCGTCCGCTGCTTCTTTCATGCGGTCAATCGCGGCAAGGGCGCCGCGCTGCGCCTGGGATTCGCGGCGGCGGCGAATCCCTATGTCTTCGTGCAGGACGCCGATCTCGAATACGACCCGCGCGATTATGCCGAAATGCTCCCGCCCCTGCTCGACGGCCGCGCCGACATGGTGTACGGCTCGCGCTTTCTCGGCGGGCCGCATCGCGTACTGTTCTTCTGGCATTACGTCGCCAACCGTTCGCTCACGCTGGCGTCGAACATAATCAGCGACCTTAATTTGAGCGATATGGAAACCGGGATGAAGGCCTTCGTGCGCGAAAAGCTGATGCAACTTAAACTCTCGGCCAATCGTTTCACCTTCGAGCCGGAAATCACCGCCAAGGCGGCGCGTGCGAAGTGGCGAATCTACGAAGTGCCGGTATCGTATTCGGGCCGCACCTACGTCGAGGGCAAGAAAATCGGCGTCCGCGACGCGCTCACCGCGATGTGCGCGATTTTCTATTACCGGTTCTTCGATTAGATAGACCGCCCCCGATGCAAACCGCTCACGCAAATCGCGAGACCGAACCGGTGGAAGACGCGCCGCCCGCCGCCGCGCGCGCGCTCCGAGTCGCCGGAATCGATCCGGAGCGCGGGTTCGCCGGCGGAGAGACTCAGGCGCTGGGCCTGACGCTGGCGCTGGTTCGCGCGGGGCATTGCGCGGAATTGATCTGCGATCCCGCCGGAGAATTGTGGACGCGGGCGCGCGCGGAGGGCCTCCGATGCCATCCGCTTGCGATTCGCAACGCGATCGACGCGGCGGCCGGGATGCGCCTGCGCGCGATTATCCGGCGCGGGCATTATGACGTGGTTCATTTCCATACCTCGCGGGCGCACGCGATGGCGCCGTTTGTGCGCGGCGCGGCGCGCGCGCTGGTAGTGACGCGCCGGATGGATTACCGGCCCAACCGGCTCTTCGCGCCGCTCCTGTTCGGCCGCGCGGTCGATTGCGTAATCGCGATTTCGGAAGGCGTGGCCGGCTCGATCGCGGCCGCGGGGGTCGTGCGCGAACGAATCGCGGTCGTGCCGAGCGGCGTCGATTGCGAGCGATTCCGTCCGCCATCGCCCGATGAACGCGCCCACGCGCGCGCCGCGCTCGGAATCGGCGCGGAAGAGATCGTAGTCGCGGCGGTGGGCGCGCTGCACCAGCGCAAAGGCCATCGGTTTCTAATCGAAGCGATTGCGTCACACGCGGAGACCGCGCGACTCCGATGCTTGATTGCGGGCGACGGTCCGCTGCGCAATGAACTGGAAGCTGAAATCGCGCGGCTAGGATGCACGGCGCGGGTGCGCCTGCTCGGACGAATCGGCGACCCGCGCGAACTCTTGCGGGCGGCGGATATTTTTGCGATGCCATCGCTCAAGGAAGGCTTGGGCGTGGCGGCGCTCGAAGCGATGGCGTGCGGACTGCCGGTCGTCGCAAGCGCCGTGGGCGGACTGAACGAAGCGGTAGTGAACAAACGAACGGGGATAATCGTGGCGCCCGAACGGTCCGATGAACTCGCCGCCGCGATTGCGCGGCTTGCGGCGGCGTCCGAATTGCGGAATGAAATGGGCGCCGCGGGACGTATCCGCGCGGTGGAAAATTATTCGATGGAGACGATGGCTGCGCAAACACTCGCGCTGTACCGAAAATGCCCGGGCATTCGGGACGCGGCGGGGACGGAGTGACATGAAAAGCATGACTGGATTTGGGCGCGCGAGCGTCGAGCGGCACGGAACGCGCGTGATTGCGGAGGTGCGCGCGCTCAATCAGCGGTTCTTCGAGTTGAAACTGACGGCGCCGCGCGGATGGGGCGCGCATGAGGCGGAGATTCGCAAGCTCGTCCAGGACACAATCGCGCGCGGCCGCGTCGAGGTCTTCATCAAGAGCAGCGCGCTCAAGCCGCCGCCGGTTCGGCTCGAAGTGAACGATCGGCTGGCCGCGCTGTACGTCGCGGAACTCCGCCGGCTCGGCAAGCGGCTCGGCCTAAACGGCAGGCCCGCGCTCGACGCGATTCTGAACCGCCCCGAAATTTTTCACGTGGTTGAGGAGGAGCACGATCCGCGCGAGGCGGCCGCGATCGGGCTGGGGGCGCTCGGGCGCGCGCTCGCCGCGCTCGACGCGGAGCGGGTCCGCGAGGGCCGGAGCTTGAGCCGCGATTTTGCGAATCGGATTCGCCACATCGAACGCGCGGTTCCAAAAATCGAACGGCTGGCGGAACGGACGCGCGCGGGAATTATCGCCGAATTCGAGCGGCGCGTGCGCGAACTGTTGAAGGAAATGCCGGTCAACGAAAAGCGGCTCTATGAAGAAGCGTCGGCTGCGGCGCAGCGCGGCGACATTAGCGAGGAGATCACCCGCCTGCGCACCCATCTTGTCGGCCTCAAATCGCTCCTGGGGCGGACGGGGCAGATCGGGAAATCGATCGAATTCCTGCTTCAGGAGATCAACCGGGAGGTGAACACGATGGGGTCGAAGTCGCAGAATGCGGCGCTCTCGCAGGTGACGGTCGAGGTGAAGGCGGAAGCGGAAAAGATGCGCGAGCAGGCGCAAAATATCGAATAGGCGTGGTATAGATTGAGGTTCGCAATCGGGTGGTGGTTTGAATCGTGTCGGAATCGGATGACGCTTCGCCGCAAAGACGGGGTATAATATTCATACTTTCGGCGCCTTCGGGCGCCGGAAAAACCACGATTTCGCGCGCCGCGCTAGGCCGGATTGAGGGCCTTGAAGCTTCCGTTTCGTTGACCACCCGCGCGCCGCGCGAAGGCGAGGTTGCGGGAGTCGATTATCGTTTCGTGAGCGGCGAAGAATTCAAACGCAAGGTGGCGGCGGGCGAACTGGCCGAATGGGCGCAGGTGTTCGATTCGTCCTACGGCACGCCGCGCGCGGAATTGGAGGGCGCGATCGCGGCCGGCCGCGACCTCCTGCTCGACATCGACATCCAGGGCGCGCGCCAGATTCGCGTCAAGTATCCCGCCGACACGGTGACGATTTTCGTCCTGCCGCCCAGCTTCGCCGAACTCGAGAAGCGGCTGCGCGGGCGCGGCACCGAGGACGAATCGAAAATCCGCCATCGCTTGCATCGCGCCCGCGAAGAGGCGGACGCCTATCCCGAATACGATTACCTGATTGTGAACGCCGGCGTCGGCGAATCGATTGGACGCCTGGCCGCAATCGTGAACGCGGAGCGCGCCCGGGTCGCCCGGCTGCGCGGCGATTTTGCGCCATGGAAGAGTTAGCGAGTGCGGCGGCCGATGGCGGCGGCCCGTCCGCCGCGCTGACCGAATTGATCGCGCGGGTGCAATCGTACATCCCGGACGCCGACCCCGCGCTTATCCGGCGCGCCTACGATTATTCGGCGCGGATGCACGGCTCGCAGAAGCGCGAATCGGGCGAGCCGTACGTGATCCATCCGCTGAACGTCGCGGCGATCATCGCGCGGCTCACCCTCGACGTGCCCTCGGTCGTCACCGGCCTGTTGCACGACGTGGTCGAAGACACCGGCGCCTCGCTGGCCGAGGTGGAGGCGGAATTCGGCCCCGAAGTCGCCGGACTGGTGGACGGTGTAACCAAGGTTTCGAAGATCGCTTTCCAAAGCCGGGAGGAGAAGCAGGCGGAGAACTTCCGCAAGATGATCCTCGCGATGGCGCGCGACATGCGGGTGGTGGTGATCAAGCTTGCCGATCGGCTGCACAATATGCGCACGCTCGACCATCTGCCGCCCGATCGCCAGCTCGAGATTTCGCGCGAGACGATGGAAATTTACGCGCCGCTTGCCCATCGCCTCGGCATCTACTGGCTCAAGTCGGAACTGGAGGACCTGGCCTTCCGCTATCTGAATCCGCCCGCTTACGGCGCGCTCAAGGCGTTCGTCGCGGAAAAACGCAAGGAGCGCGAGGAATACATCGCCGCCGTGATCGAGATTCTCTCGCGGCGGCTGGCGGAGGGCGGCGTGAAGGCGGAAGTAACCGGCCGACCCAAGCACTTCTACTCGATTCACAGCAAGATGGCGGAGGCCGGGCTGGAATTCGAGGAGATTTACGATCTGGTCGGGTTCCGCGTAATCGTGGAAAGCACGCGCGAATGCTACGAGGCGCTGGGCGTGGTCCACGCCAATTGGAAGCCGGTTCCCGGCCGTTTCAAGGATTACATCGCGCTGCCGAAGCCGAATATGTACCAGTCGCTCCATACGACTGTGATCGGGCCGCGCGGCCAGCGGATGGAGGTGCAAATCCGCACGCGCGCGATGCATCAGGTGGCCGAGGAGGGAATCGCGGCGCACTGGAATTACAAGGAGGGCGGAGCAAACGGTCCCAAGGAAACCGAGCGGTTCGGATGGCTGCGGCGGCTGGTCGAGGAGGAAAAGGGCATCAAGGACCCGCGCGAGTTCCTCAACAACGTCAAGGAAGACCTGTTTCCCAACGAGGTCTTCGTCTTCACGCCCAAGGGCGACGTGCTCGATTTTCCCAAGGGCGCGACCGTGATCGATTTCGCCTACCGTATCCATTCGCAGGTCGGCAACCATCTGGCGGGCGCGCGGGTGAACGGCAGGATGCGGCCGATTCGCCACAAGCTGCGTTCCGGCGACACGATCGAGGTAATCACCTCCGACAAGCAGTCGCCGGGCAAGGATTGGTCCGCTATCGCCATGACGGCGCGCGCCAAAGCGCGTATCCGGCAATGGCTGCGGCAGCAGCAATCCGATCGGTCGCGCGACCTGGGAATCGCGCTGCTCGATCGTGAATTGGAGCCGGTCAAGCTAACCACCGCCCAGTTGCGCGGATCGAAGCGGCTGGACTCCGTGCTCGAAGAATTTTCCCAGCGCGACGTCGATAGCCTGCTCGCCGCCGCCGGCTACGGCCTGATCGCGCCCGCACAAATCCTCGCCCGGGTGCTGATGCCGGAGGAACTGAAGCTTTATCACGGGGAAAAGACAGCCGCTCCACCTGCCGCTCCCGCCAAAGACCGCGCCGCCCGGAATGCTCGCAACTCCGCCGGCGTGATCGTTTCCGGCGTGGAGGACGTGCTGGTCCGGTTCGCGCGGTGCTGCAATCCGCTGCCCGGCGAGGCGATCGCCGGCTTCATCACGCGCGGCCGCGGGGTTACGATTCACGTGGCGGGGTGCCAGTACGCGCTCAACACCGATCCTCAGCGGCGCGTGCCCGCCGAATGGAAGGACAACGACGAGGGCGCGCCGCGTCCGATCCGCCTCGAGGTGCTGTGTGCCGACCGGCCGGGCCTGCTCGCGGCGATGACCAAGGCGATCGCGGCGGCGGGGGTCAACATCTCCACCGCCGAGGTTAAGACTCACGGCGACGGCGGGCGCGCGCTGTCGGTCTTCGAGGTCAGCGTCAGCAGCGTGCGGCAATTGGGCAACCTGATGAATTCGATCGGCGCGATCGAGGGCGTGATGCGCGTGTCGCGGCTGGGCCAGCCCAATGGGAGCCACGCCTGACGGCGGCATTTCGGAATCGAACCGGCAAGGAGGAGCATGAAGACCGCGCTGCATACCAAAGACGCCCCGGATGCGATCGGGCCTTATTCGCAGGCGGTCGAAGACCGCGGCATCGTCTTTTGCTCGGGGCAAATCGGCATCGACCCCGCCTCCGGCGCGATCGTCGAAGGGGGAATCGAAACCCAGACCCGCCGCGCGTTGGAAAGCTTGCGTGCGGTGCTGGCGGCGGCCGGGCTGGGCTTCGGCGACATCGTGAAGACGACGATCTTCATGGCGGATTTGGCCGACTTCGCGATCGTCAATCGCGTGTACGGCGAGCATTTCAGCCCGCCGTTTCCCGCCCGCTCGACGGTGCAGGCGGCGGCATTGCCGCGCGGCGCACGAATCGAGATTGAGGCGATCGCGATGAAACGCGCGTAACGCGCGCGGGAGGAACCGGAGATGGCATCGTCGAAAGCAGCCGAACGATTGGCGCGGGTGGCCGGCTATCAGACTCTCGAATTGACCCATTACGGGCGCAAGAGCGGCCAGCCCTATCAGGTCACGATTTGGTACCTGGTGGAGGGCGGCCGGCTCTATCTCGTCACGGCCAACGCGGCGCGCAATTGGGTGCGCAACGTGAAGGCGAAGCCCAAGGTTTCCCTGCGCATCGGCGGCGAGACCTTCGCCGGCAAAGTGCGCGAGGTCGCCGATCCGGCCGAACGCGAGCGCGTGGCCGCAATAGCCGAGCGCAAGTATTGGTGGGCGGCGCCCGTTATCCGGCTCGGGCGGATGCTCTCCTCGGCGGGAATCATCGACGACAACAGCGCCGCGTTCGAGGTAGAACTAACCGAAAATTGAGGGGTATCTCCAGCCTGCGGTCACTTGTTTCAAACCCGGCTCTATAGGATTATTGCCGCGCGTAGCAGGGGCCGTCCGATCGTTAAGGTATTGCGCCGGAGGAAGCGTGATGCGAAGCATAGCGATTGCGGCGGGGGCCGCGTCGATTCTTGGATTAATTGGGTTCGTAACGATAGTGTTCGCCGCGGCGAGCCTGAGCGTCTCTCCGAATAGCCTCACGTTCGACGGCGTGGCGCTCGGCACGACTTCCGCGCCGCAGGCCGTCACCATCAAAAACCGCGGTGCGGCGATTCATATCGGCAGCTTTGCGCTGTCGAATGGCTTTAACGTTATCGACGACAAATGCACCGGCGCGAAGCTCGCGGCGGGCGCGACTTGCACGGTGGGCGTGACGTTCACCGCATCGCAAGCGGGGACGATTAATGGGGAGTTGGCGATTTCCACAACCCCTCCCCCTTCAGGAGAGGGGAACCAGAAAGAAAATTTCGCATCGCGTTCCCCCTTCCCAGAAGGGGAAGGGGGACAGGGGGTTAGGTCGGCTCTTTTTTTCGTCCACCTTGTGCTAAACCCGTTCCGCCGCAGGGCGAATCGAGTACAATCGTCCTGGCGGCCGTGCGCATCGTAGGGAGACAATCGTGAAAGATTTGGAGGGAATGGGAATAATCGTGACCGGCGCCGCGCGCGGAATCGGCCGCGCGATCGCGCTCGAAGCGGCGCGCCGCGGCGCGAACATTTCATTCAATTACGTGAAGAGTGACGCCGCCGCCAACCAGCTCAAGGCCGAGATCGAGGCGCTCGGCGTTCGCGCACTCTCCTTCAAGGCCGATGCGGGTAATCTCGCGGCCGTGCGCGAGATGGTCAACGCGACGAAGAAGGAATTCGGGCGAATCGACGGCCTCGTCAACAACGCCGGCCTTACGCGCGACAAGGTTTTCGTGATGATGTCCGAGGACGATTGGAACGAGGTCATCCGCGTCAACCTGACCGGGGCGTTTAATTTCGCGCGCGCGGCGGTCTTTATGATGATGAAGGCGAAGCGCGGCTCGATCCTCAACATCTCGTCGGTGAGCGGACTTATCGGCCTTCCCGGGCAGGCGAATTATTCGGCGGCGAAGGCGGGCTTGATTGGCCTTACCAAGTCGCTCGCCAAGGAGGTCGGCCGGCTGAACGTGCGCGTCAATGCGCTCGCGCTGGGATTTATCGAAACCGACATGACGGCGGCGCTCCCGGCGGAGAATCGCGCGCAGGCGCTCGGAATGATTCCGCTTAACCGCTTCGGCAAAGTCGAGGATGTCGCGCCGATGGCTGCGTTTCTCCTCTCCGACGCGGCATCCTACATCACCGGCGCGGTAATTCAGGTGGACGGCGGCCTCGCGATGTGAGGGAACCAGACTTGACACAATTTCGGCCCCGTGCAGAATCCCCCCATGGCCGATTCACAAGGCGCAATCCCCCTCGAGCGCATCGCGAGCCGCATCTATCTGATTCGCGGCGAGAAAGTGATGCTCGATAGCGACTTGGCGCGCCTCTACGGCGTTTCAACCACGCGCTTCAACCAGCAATTCAAGCGCAACCTAGACCGGTTTCCGGATGACTTTGCCTTTCAACTCACGGGCCCGGAATTCAAATCTTTGATGTCACAAATTGCAACATCAAACGTTGGCCGTGGCGGCAGACGAAAATTACCTTGGGTATTCACGGAGCATGGCGTCGCGATGCTCTCCAGCGTCCTTAGGAGCAAAAGGGCGATCCAGGTTAACGTCGCGATCATCCGCGCATTCATCAAGCTCCGCCAGATTCTCGCGTCCAACCGCGAGCTTGCCCGCGCCGTCGAGCGGCACGACCGCCAAATCGCGGTTCTCTTCGATACGGTTCGCAAGCTTATGGCACCGCCGGAACCACCCAAGAAAAACCCGATCGGATACATCCACCACGAGGATTGACTCACAGCGATCGTTCGTGGAGGGAACGCGGGATGCGCAGCCGTAATTGCCCCGAGTGCCCGGATACGGCATCGGGCGGCCGGATCGGATCGCCGTGCTCCCGCATCGATTCCAAAATGCCGCGCGCCGCGACAACCGCCTCGCGCGTGGCCCGTTCGGGCGAATCGCCGTGGGCGGCGCATCCGGGCAGCGCGGGCACGCGGGCAACGAAGGCACGGTCCTCCTCGCTCCATTCGACGACGGCCCGGTAATCGAAATGCTTGACCATATTTTAACCGTCCTCAATAATCGAGTTCCTCGGACTCCCAATTTTCGCCATCGGAGAAGACGGCTGCGTCGAAGACACACGGCAAAACCTGAGCTGCGTCACAAACCTTTTGGATTCCATCCATCACAAATGCGTAATAGTTCTCGTCATTCAGAGCTTGGGCAGACAAGGCGAATGGAAAGATATGGTTTTCGTTCAGCCAACGTGTCACGCGACTATCGAGCGGAATCTCATATCGAGTGAGCCCTAACCATTGCCACAGGTTACGTGACTGCTTCGGTCCGAATCCCCGGAAATCGTCAATGAGGGCAGCCGCTTGTCGTTCTCCGCGCGAATCGCCATTCTGTGGCTCGCGGCGACGTTGTTTCAGAAGCTTCTCGAATTGCTCTTTAACCCGCGACCAATCGTCGACTTCGAGCCGTCCAATGTTTTCTGCTGCCTGTTTCGCCACAGTGGGCCCTCGGCGAATTCCGCCGAATGTTGAGGTCGTTTCCAGGACTGCTCGCTCTGCATCTGAGGGGGGACATTCACTGAGCGTCGGTCTGAAAGGGGTTTGACGTAGAAACCGAGTGACAGCGGAATCGGGCCCAGAGCGTTGTTGGGTTGTCAGTAAACATCCGAGCATGACTTTCCAAAACTCCTCTCGGTCAAACGTCGGAGAAGGTCCTGATAGGTTGTCATGAATTCTACGTTGGACGTATGTGTTTCTGAGGGAAGTCCGTACAAAGTCACGAACGATTTCGATGTCACGTTCTTCGATTGACCAGTCAATGCGCATAAATGATCCCTCCTTCAGTCGAACTAAGCATAATACCGAACCGGTTAATTTCGGAGAGGCAGGGCGATGCGGTCGTCCATGCCGACATGCGACCGGCACTCATCCGCCGGTTCGAGCGAGCGCTCATGGCTTCATCCGGGCGCAAAGCTCGCGCTTGGCAATTTCGCGCTCTCTTGCACCGCCGCCGCGGATGGCATCGATCAGCGCGAGCAATTCGTAAAGCTCCGGGTCTTTGAGCGCCGCTTGCGGCGCCTTTTTGTAGAGCGGCTGGAACGCATAGCCGCGCCGGGAGCCTTGCTCGAAGGGCCAGACCGGCGGCGGTTCCTCCTGCGTCATTATGCGGTTGAGCGGCTTCGCCGCGGCGGCGGTTGGAATGCCGCGAGTCATGCCGCCCTTTTCGGGAGGAAAGGCGTATCTGATTCCGTGCACCAGGAATTCTTCGAGCGCCTTCGCGCTCACTCGCTCTTCCAGCCGCGGCCCATGAATCAAACGCGCGGCGCGCGCGCGGCGAATCGAAGCGTGAACCTCGGACGGACTCATGCAGAGGTCGATCGCGAGGCTGGCGTAAGGGGGCCGCTTGCCGCCGGCCTTGAGCAGTTTGAGCAAGACGGCAAGGTCCTGAGGCTTGAGTGTCATGGAACTTCCATTGCGACGTTTGGTATTCGAGATTCTAGAATACAGAATCCACGGACGCAAGCGGACGGCATATGTGCGGATTCGCACGAACCATCTTTAATCCAAGGTCGGCCGATTGAGGCGTTTGTAAATTGCGCGGTTGGCTTTGTAGAGCGCGAGGAACTCGTGGAAATTGCGATCGTACACGGCGCGGTTCGCGGGGTTTGGGGTGTATTCGGCGGCGATTTTTATCCGTGACGAAATATCATCGACTGAAATCTCGCCGAGCGCCGCGAACGCCGCCATCGCCGCGCCCACGCCGTTCGCGCTGCGCGGATTGGCGACCTGCCGCACGGGACATTCGAGGACGTCGGCCAGAATCTGGCTCCATAGATTCGACGCCGCTCCGCCGCCGATGAAATTCAGATGCGGAAACGGGCGGCCCGCGAATTTCTCGACGTGGCGCTTCACCCAGCGGAGATTGAACGCGACTCCCTCCATCACCGCGCGCGCGTAATGGCCTCGCGTGGTGCGCGCGGTTTGGTTGAAGAATGCGCTCCGTGTTGCGACATCCTCCTGCGGCGCGAGCACGCCGTTTATCCACGGCGTGAAAATCAGGCCCTCGCATCCCGGTTCGGCTTCGGCGGCGAGCCGGTTCAGATCGTCGTACGGGTCGCCGGGAAAATTCTTGCCGCCGTCCGGATAGAAGAGGTCCTTCAGCAGTTCGAGGCATCGTCCCGCCGCGCCCTGCTCCGCGCTAATCATGTAGCGGCCGGGCAGCGCGGCCGGCATCGCGGTCATCATGTGGAGCGGATCGATTTTCTTCGCGGGCACGTGGCAACTCATCCAGGCGGTGGTGCCAATCGAAAAGTACCCCTGAAAATTTTGCACCGCGCCCGCGCCGACCGTCGCCGCATGGCTGTCGCCGAATCCCATCACCACGCGCGTCGATGGTAATAGTCCAATCTCAGTAGCCACTTCGGGTTTGAGCGTGCCGAGGACCGCATCGACGGGGCGCAGGTCGGGGAGCTTCGCGCGATCGAGGCCGGCCATCGCGATCAACTCCGGTACGTAGTCGATTCGATTCGGATCGCGAATGTCGGTTAGCCAGTAAGGGAACATCGACGCATACGAGGCGGCGATCTGCCCGGTCATCCGCGCGCACAGGTAATCCATCGGCTCGAGGAACTTATGTGCGCGCGAATATATATCGGGCCGGTCATTTTTGAAGTAGAGGATGTGGGCCAGGCCATCGACGCCTGACAGCGTGGGAACCCCGCCGGTGTAGCGAAGCCACTTGAGCAGCTTGAACAATCCGTAACCTTGAATTTTCGGGAACCCGTTGGTAATCGCGCGATTGTACTTTCCGCCGCGCCGATCCATCCACGAGATCGCGGGGCCAACCGGGAGCGCATTTTCATCGACGGGGACCGTCACCGACCATTGTGTCGTGCACGCGACCACGATTACCCGCTCGCGTACTATGTGCGCTTTTTTGAGTGCGTCTTTGGCCGCCGCGCACGCCGCACGCCACCATTCCTCCGGGTCCTGCTCCGCGCCGCCGCCCGCCATGATTTTCATCGCGGTGTGGCGCAACGCGGTTCCGGCAATGTCACCCTCGGTTGACACAATCGTCGCTTTGACGCTGCCGGAACCCATGTCGATGGCGAGCGCGTATTTCGGCGTAGGAGAGGTCATCGGGAACGATTAGATGGATACCGTCCGGCGGGACTGATTGTCGGCGAAGCTGAACGGCTCGGAGTAGAGCGCCGGAACGTCGTTTCGCGGGAGGATAACGAACCGCATCGAACCGGCGGGGAGCGGATCGCTCGCGTACCAAGTGGCGCGCCATTCCGCCCCGGGCGAAGAATCGAACCAGCCGCGCGGCAATATCCTGACTTCGATGTCGAGGCCGCGATCGTCAACCGCGATGCCGTCGATCGTGAGCGGTTGCCATTCGCCGTTTTTGCCTTGCGTTTCCAAGCGCACCAGCGGCTGGTCGAGCAGAACGTCGCCGGCCGATAGCCCATGCCATGAAAACGATACCGTCCGCGGCGCACTATCGATCTTCACCGAATGCGCAACTTGCGCGGCCGGCGCACCGCCGGGGGACCGATACCAATTCCGGACCCATCCGGTAGTGTAAGTCCATTCGGTTGGATAATCGACCTTGAACGACGGGCCGGCCATTCGCTTGACCAACTCCTCGACTTTGCTCTGCATCCACGGCCCGCTGTTCGGCCCGTAAAGCGTCGAGCCGCCCTCGTAGTTTTGAATATCGTATTCCTCCGGTGTCGTATAATAAGACGAATACTGACTTGCTAATCCAACGATAGCGGCGCCCGCGATCGGCGGATCGAACGATTGCGCGGCGAGCTTCGCCGCCGCCTTGATTCTGCGGCCCATCTCGGTGGTAAATTCGCCGGGAAGCGCGATCAACAGCAATTCGTTGATTTGAAAGATTTGGACCGGCAAATCGTCCGGCAGCTTGGAGCTGCCAAAGAAGATCGATTGCAGCCCCCAGAACGCGGGGATCTTGTAGCCGTGGCATCCTTGCGGCGCTTTTCGGCGCGCGCCCGCGTATGACGGGAAAAACCGAAACGTCCGCCCGAAGTAGTACAGTCCGCTGCGCCCGCCCTGCGCTCCCCCCAGGACCGGAAAGCCGATGCTGCCGAGGGAGGCCATCGCGCCGGATCGCCGGGCTTCCTGGCTGGGCTTCAACTCCTCGTAATTCCGCGACAGAGTAACTTTATTGGTCAGCTTTCCGGCTAACTGCTCGTATAGCTGAACCATCTGATTGCCGAGTGCGATGCCGATTCGATGCGCTTCCGGGAATCCTTGAGTGGTGTAAGCCGCCTCAACGTCCCCTTCATTCGCGTTGGTAAATACATTCACGGCCGCATCGGGCGGCAAGCCGGAATCCTTCGCGATGCGCCATTCGAGCGTGCGTTCCGCACCCGCCATCACGTCGGCGCTGTAAAGATCGTTCTCCGAAGGCACCACCGTTCCATGAACCGCAAAATTGGTGAACGCGCCGATTGGAATGGTTTTGCCGCCCGCGGTGCGATCGATCCGAATCATCGTCAGAGTGTGATCGACGCCCTCGTATTCCGGTCCCAGGCGAACCGGCGGCTCGATCTGGTTGGTCAACGTCCGGTTGTTAACGAAGCCCTCGATGCTGCGATTGCGGCTCAGCCCGAACACCTGCGTCTGGCCGATGGCAATTTTCGCCGGCTGCCGGGAAGAATAGGCGGCCTTAATCGCCTGCGCGATCCGCGGGGCCATGAAGTCGAGCGCCTTCGGATCGAAGCCGACTCTCTCACCGCCGAAGTCGTCATAGATGGGAACGCCGAAAAATCCGCCTACGCCGGAATGGGTGTGCGTCGCGGCGATCATCAGCCGATCGTCGGAGACTCCCGTTTCCTCCTCGATCATGCGCGCGACGGTATGGTGCAACAGCGCGGACATCCCGCCCAGGTCGCATTGGACAATTACGATTCGCTCGCCGCGCGCGTCCTGCAAATAGATCGCGCGTGTGTAAAGCCGCGTCCGAAATCCCGCGCCCACGCTCGACCCCGCCCGCGAATATCCCCACAGCGGCACGCCGGGCGGCGGGGTGATATCGACTTTGCCCACTCCCGCGACGAATCCATCGCTCGGCGGCGGGACCGGCACGGGCCGGCGCGTCACCGTCAGCTTGCTCATTCTCGATTCTCCCGCCTGTTCGCGCTCAGCCGTGATGGCGCGCTTCGAGCCATCGCTCGGCGTCGATCGCCGCCATGCATCCGGCGCCTGCGGCCGTCACCGCCTGCCGATAGACTCGATCGGCGACATCTCCGGCGGCGAACACGCCCTCGATATTGGTGTATGTCGATCCGGATTTGACCTTCAGGTAGCCGAGTTCGTCCATGTCGAGTTGGCCCTTGAAAATTGCCGTGTTGGGCTGATGGCCAATCGCGACGAAGACCGCGTCGGTTTTGAATTGCGTGACGGTTCCGGTCTTGAGGTTCTTAAGCCGCGCGCCGCTTACGCCGGCTTTAGGATCGCCCTGGATTTCCTCGATCGCGGTGTCCCAAACGAACGCGATCTTGGAATTCTTGCGCGCGCGATCCTGCATGATCTTCGATGCGCGCAGCGTATCGCGCCGATGGACGATCGTCACCTTGGTGCAGAAGCGGGTCAGGAAGATCGCCTCTTCTATCGCGGTATCGCCTCCGCCGACGACTATCGCCTCCTTGTCCTTGAAGAACGCGCCATCGCAGGTCGCGCAGGCGCTGACGCCGTAGCCCATCAGCCGCTTCTCCGACTCGATTCCCAAGAGCTTGGCTTTCGCGCCCGTCGCGATAATTACGGCGGCGGCCTTGATTGCTTTACCGTCCGCGATCAGTTCGAACGGATTGCGGTCGAAGCGCACTTCGGTGACTTCGGCGTCGGCGAATCGCGTGCCGAAGCGTTCCGCCTGACGGCGGAACACGTCCATCATTTCGGGTCCCTGAATGCCCTTATCGAAGCCGGGATAGTTTTCGACTTCGGTGGTGATAGTGAGTTGTCCGCCCGGTTCCATCCCTTCGATTAACAACGGATTCAAATTGGCGCGCGCGGTGTAGAGCGCGGCGGTGAGTCCGGCGGGTCCGGAGCCGAGAATTACGATTTGATTGATGTCGTCAGCCATAATGCCTTTGCGCGAAAATCGCTCGCGGGGAAGCTTCAAGAGTTTATTGTATATCCGCCGCGGGTCAACATAAGCTCTTAGCTTTACCCGCGATGGCTGGCAAGGAAAATCGACGCGCGCTGCTCACCCATTTGGACGCTGGCGGGCGGGTCAAAATGATCGACGTGGGCGAAAAGGCCGTCACGCGGCGCGAGGCCGTCGCACGCGGACGAATCCGGATGGCGCCCGCCACTCTCGACGCGATCGTCGGCGGCAAGTTGAAGAAAGGCGAAGCGCTCGCCACCGCCCGAATCGCGGGAATCATGGCCGCCAAGCGCACGCATGAGACGATCCCGCTATGCCATCAGATTCCCCTCGACACGATCGCGGTCGATTTTCGGCCGGATCGCCCCGGCGCGGCGCTCGAAATCGAGGCTTACGCCGTAACCTCCGCCAAAACCGGCGTTGAAATGGAAGCGCTGGTGGCGGTGAGCGCGGCGGCACTCACGATTTACGACATGGCCAAGGCGATCGATCGCGCGATGGAGATCGATTCAATCCGGCTGATCGCCAAGCGCGGCGGCAGGAGCGGCGAGTTTGTCCGGCCCGGCGAGCGCAAATGGCCGCGCGAATAGACGAAGCGATCGCGCGCGTCACTCTCAAAGCCGGGCGCGACGGTCCGGTCCGCGGCGGCAATCCGTGGATTTTCTCGAAAGCGATCGAAAAAACCGCGCCGGAAAATATTTCAGCGGGCGCTTTGGCGGAGGTCTATTCCGCGGATGGCGCGCCGATCGGGCTTGGCTACGTCAATCCCGCGACGACGATTGCGGTTCGGATGTTGGCTTGGAAGGAAACTCCCGCACTTCCGGATTTAGTCGTGCGGCGGCTCGCCAACGCGCTGGAATTGCGCCGCCGCTTTATCGGGCCGGATACCGATTCGTACCGGCTCGTGAACGGCGAGGGCGACGGCTTGCCGGGCATCGTGGCCGATCGGTACGCGGACGTAATTGTCGTGCAATTCCTGACGGCGGGCGCGGACCGAATGCGCGAGATAATCGTCGCGGAAATCGAACGGCTGATTGATCCGCGCGCGATTCTCGAACGGAGCATCGGCGCCGTGCGAAAGCAGGAGGGGCTTGCGGATTGCGCCGGTTTGATAAGCGGCGCGGCGGTGGAATCCGCGATCGCAACTGAGAACGGCATCCGCGTGCGGGTCGATTTCGCGCACGGGCAGAAGACCGGCTACTTTCTCGATCAACGGGAGAATCGCGCCCGCGTCCGCGCGATTGCGAATGGAGCGCGCGTGCTGGACGCCTTCTGCTACGGCGGAGGATTCGCGCTGGCGGCGCTTGCGGGCGGCGCGAAGCGGGCAACCGCGATTGACACGTCGGCGCGGGCGCTCGAGTCGGCGCGCGAAAACCTGAAGCTGAACGGCCATCCGCCCGATGCGGCGGAATTGATTCACGCCGACGCGGGCAAATTCATGGCGGAAACGGCGGAGCGCTTCGACGTGATCGTGCTCGATCCGCCGCCGCTGGCGCGTTCGCGCGCCGATGCCGAACGCGCGGGGCGGCTCTATATCGAACTCAACGCGGCCGCGATACGGGCGCTTGCGCCGGGCGGACGACTGATGACCTTTTCGTGCTCGGCGCATTTCGGCGGCGAGGAATTCGTCCACGCCGTCCGCTATGCGCAGGCGCGCGCGGGGCGCCAGCTCAGAATCGCCGCCCATCTCGGCCCCGGCCCCGACCATCCCGTGCTGCTCGGCCACGCCGAGGGCGAATACCTGACGGGCTTGCTGCTGGCGGACCTATAGAGGATTCGGAACCGGCGCTTGATAAGCGCGGCGATTTCCTTGAGTATAGACCACGTTTTTTACCGGACCGGCTCAATGGATCGAATCGCCCGCGTGCCCCGCTTTATCACCGCCGCAGTCGCCGTGATGGCGCTTGCCTGCGGCGGATGCCATCGCGAGGTCGCGATGCCGCCGTTGCCGGTCCGTCTGGTCACCTTGACCGACAAATTCTTCGATGTCTGGCCGGTCAGCCCCACGCGCGCCTTTATCGTCGGCGACCGGGGCAAGGTGTTGCTGACCGACGACGGCGGCCTGCATTTCCGGCGGATCGACATCGGCACCAATCTCGCCGTGTTCGCGATCCAAATGGCGACGGACAAGATCGGCTATCTGTCGGGGCAGGACGGCCTGCTGATGCGCACCGACGACGGCGGGCTGACCTGGAAGCGGCTCGACTCGCGGACCCATCTGTACCTCTTTGCGCTGTCGTTCCCCGACGCGCGGCACGGGTTCATCGTCGGCGACCGCGCGATCGTGCTAAGCACTGCGGACGGCGGCCGCACCTTTCTCAAGCGCCAGTTGGAGAAGATTTTTCCGCCCGCACTGGCCGATTTCGCACTGCCCTATCAGGAGCCGGTCCTGTACAGCACCGATTTCGTCGATGACGATCACGGCTGGATCGTCGGCGAGATGGGGCGCATCTGGGAGACCGAGAACGGAGGAGCGACCTGGAACGCGGAGCAGGAATCGCTCATCCCGCAATGGAAGCGGGCGCTCATCCCCGGTGAAGACCCGCGCTTCAAGGGGTTTTTGCTGCCCACCCTGTTCGGCGTGTCGTTCCGCAATCAAAAGCAGGGCGCGGCCTGCGGACTCGAGGGCTGGGTGGTGCAGACCGATGACGGCGGCGCGACTTGGCGCTTCGTCCATCAGGCGCCCAAGCCCGGCGCACCGCCCGGCACTTTGGAGCCGGGCGCCCCGCAATCGCCCGCACGCGACCCGCTCTTTTCGATTGATTTGTACGGCGGCAATCAGGGAATCGCCACCGGCCTAACCGGCGCCGTGCTGCAATTGCAGCCCAACGGCGCGTGGGCGCACGATCCGAACACCCCGTCGCTGCCGCTGCCGCTCAGCCAGGCGCGGTTCTTCGACGCGCGGCATGGATGGATCGTCGGCTACGCCACGATTCTTTACACGGACGACGGCGGGAAGACCTGGCGCTTCTGCTGGGGCTGAGAACAGCGAGGTAGCGATGACCTGGTACCGATTCGGGGAGTGGATTCTGCGCCGGCGCTTCTTCGTGCTGGCGATAACCGGCCTGTTGACCGCGTTTTTCGGCTACTTCGCGCTGCAAACGCAGTTGGTCACGAGCTTCGGCGACCTCCTCCCGCAAAACCATCCCTTCATCAAGGTCGCGCACCGCTACGAGCAATACTTCGGCAGCGTCAACAACGTGACGATCATGATCGAACCAAAGGCGGGAACGATCTACCAAACCTCCGTGATTAAGAAGATCGTCGCGATGACGCGCAACTTGGACGGCGTGTACGGCATTCGGCACGGCTCGGTCCGCTCGCTTGCGACCGAGGGCTACTTCCGCCCGCTGGCCGGCGGCGTGATCCTGAACACTCCGGTGTTGCCGGACGGCAAGGCGCCCACGACCCAGCGCGAACTCGACGATCTCGAAAGCAATGTACATAAGAATCCTGGGGTAATCTTCGGCCGGTTCGTCTCGCTCGACGATCGCGCGGCCGTCATCGAGGGCAGCTTCCTCGAATCGCGCCTGGACTACCGGAGAATCTTCCGGCAGGTTTACCAGCAGGTGGTCCATCCCGAGCACGATTCCTCGGTGCGCATCTATGTGGGCGGCCAGCCGATTCTCTACGGCTGGGTCTATTATTACACGCCGCAGGTCTTCCACATTTTCCTCATCACGGTGCTTGCGGTCTGGACCCTGCTCTATCTCTATTTCCGGGATTGGCGGGGGGCGCTTAGGCCCACAATTTCAGGGGTAATCTGCGCGATTTGGGGCTTGGGATTCATCCGGCTCATCGGCTTCGGACTCGATCCGCTGGTGCTGGTGATACCGTTTTTGATTACCGCGCGCGCCGTCAGCCATTCGGTACAGATGCACGATCGGTACTACGAGGAATTTTACCGGCTCCGCGACAAGAAAAAGGCCATCCTGTCGTCGTTTTCGGAATTGTTCGTGCCCTCGCTGTCGGGGATTCTCGCCGATGCGTTCGGGGTGCTGGTGATTTTGTTGGTGCCGGTCCTGTTTCTGCAGAAACTGGCAATCACCGCGAGCTTCTGGATCATGGCGATCATAGTGAGCGAGCTCCTGCTCAACCCGATCGTGTACTATTACCTCGAGCCGCCGCGCATTGCGGTGATCGAACGGCGCGAGCATGGACCGTTCAAGCGGTTCTTGCAGCAAACCGCGAGCTGGATGCTCGAGCGGACCGGACGCACCACGGTCTTCGTTGCCACGGCGGCGCTCATCTTGTTGTGCGCATACTTTTGGACCGGGCTTAAGGTGGGCGATCCGACCTCGCAATCGCCGGTCCTGTGGCCCACTTCGATTTACAATCGCGCGATGAGCACGATTCAGGGCGAGTTCGGCGCGATCGAGCAGTTCGTGGTCGTCGTTCAGCTCGAGACCCAGCAGGCGCTGGACGAGCCGAAGCTGTATCACGCGATGGACGAGTATCAGCGTTATATCGAGCGCGATCCGTCGGTCGGCCGGACTTTTTCGGTCGCCGATCTCCTCTCCAACGGCGCGGCCGCCCTGCACGAGTTCCAGCCCAAATGGAACGTACTGCCGACCACGATGCTCCAGACCGGCCAATTGCTATCGGGTTTGCTGGGCGGAGCGTCTCCGCTTTCGACCGCCTACATCATCACGCCGCGCCACGACGCCACCCAGATTACCGTATTCGCCAAGGACCGCGAGGGGGAGAACGTGCAGCGGATCGTGATGCGCACGCAAAAGTTCTTCGCCAATCCCGCCCATCGCGTCCCCAACGTCCACTTCGCGCTGGCTGCCGGAATAATCGGTGAACTGGCGGCCGCCAACCAGGAAATCATCGACAACGACGTGCTGCTCAACGTGCTGGCGTTTGCGACGATTTACCTAATCCTGCTGTTCACCTACCGCTCCTTTATCGCGGGCTTGTACCTGCTCTTTCCGCTGGCGCTTGCCAACGCCGCGATCAACGCCTACATGGGTGCGCACAACGTCGGCATCAACATCAACACGCTCCCGGTGGTGACGGTCGGCGTCGGGTTCGGAATCGATTACGGGATTTACATCGTGAGCCGGATTATCGAGGAATTGGCCGCCGGCCACGATCTCAAGGAAAGTACCCACCTGGCTCTCGTTACTTCGGGAAAGGCGGTCGCCTTCACGGCGCTGACGCTGGTCGCGTCGGTGCTGTTCTGGTACTGGTCCGACATCCGGTTCGACGCCGAAATGGGCCTGTTGCTGGCGGTCTGGATGTTCGTCGCGATGCTGGGAGCGATGACGATTCTGCCGGTGATGATCGTCGCGTTCGACCCGGCCTTCATCCGGCGCGAGATGCGCCGCACGCTCGCGTCGCGCGGCCCCGGCGAAGAGCAGGTGCCGGCAACGCCGGTATCCGATAGTTCCGAGGTGGCAACGCCGCCGCCGAACGATTAGAAAATTATTATATGGCGAAGATTGCCGTGTTTCCCGGCGGCACCAAGAATTCCTCCCCCGTTCCTTCACGGGGGAGGGAACCAGGGCCGCCGCCGCAGTCTCCACCGCTGGGTAGTGTCCTAATTTGTGGTTTGTTGGGGTCCGCGCGCTGAAGGCGCGCAGGAAACTAGCCCAGGGCAACGCCCTGGGTTATGCGGCAACATTAAAAAATCGCGCCCTGTAAGGGCGCGGGGATTCCTCCCGCCCTTACAGGGCGGGAATTATTGGACTCGCCTTACCCGGCGCGTTGCGCCGGGCTATTATTCTTCGGCGCTTTCAGCGCCGAGTTCGATTCAGGACACTACCCATCGCTGTGCCGAGGTGAGAGTGGCGCGTTGCTTGTGGTAAGCTGCTTCGGTTGAAATGAACCCACGCCATGAAATACGAACTTGAACCGTATCATCGGGACGTGCCGGATGAGGAATTGCTGGCCGATCTCCGCCGGGTTGCGATGGAGCTTGGCAAGAACCGAGTTACCGCCCGAGAGTATAACAAGCGGGGACGCTTTTGGAGTATGACCCTTCAGAAGCGATTCGGTTCGTGGCTTAAGGCAGCAGACAGGGCCAGCCTCGACCGGACCCGGACGGTGAACCTTAAAATTCCCAATGACGAACTGCTGACCGACCTCCGCCGCGTCGCCACGGAGCTTGGCAAGAACCAAATTACAAAAGACGAGTACAACGAACGGGGACGTTTTAATGTTGGAACCCTTGAGAGGCGATTCGGTTCGTGGCTTAAAGCAGCAGACAAAATCGGCCTAATCCGGACCCGGCCGGTGCGCCTTAAGATTTCAAATGAGGAGTTATTTTCCAATCTTGCAGAGTTGTGGGCGAGCCTCGGACGGCAGCCTCGATACGGGGATTTGGACGCGGGAATTTCAAAATTCAGCGTAAATCCATACATAAGACATTTCGGCACGTGGCGTAAAGCTCTCGAAGCGTTCGTTCGATGGGCCAACGAGGTTGAACCCTCTCCCGCGCCCGATGACAACGCTGTTCAGCCGCTTGCGGGTGAATTATCGCGCGCGCCTGAAAGGGCAGCTAAGAAGACCGGAAGGCGGACACGCCGAGAGCCCAGCCTTAGATTGAAGGTACGGGTCCTTATGCGCGACGGGAACCGGTGTAAGCTTTGTGGCGCAGTAGCCGGCGACGGAATTACAAAGCTGCACTTTGATCACTCACCAATACCGTGGAGCAAAGGCGGAGAAACGGTGCTCGAAAATCTTCAGATTCTCTGCGATAAGTGCAATCTCGGTAAGGGCAATTTGGAGCCGGAAAATTAATGGCTTACCTCGCGCACGATGGCATCGCCGCTGCTTTCACCACTTGAGGCTCGCATCGCCGGCGTTGCCGAATTCCGGCCAAACAAGCACGTCGTCACCGGTCTCCGCGATGCGCATCGCCGCCGCAGCCCATCCGGCGCGTGGCTTGCGTTTCACGGGAGCAAGGACGATTCGGTTGCGATCGAGCGACAGGTCCAAGTCGTCGCCGGATTGAACGCCGGCCTGCGCGAGGATCGGCTTGGGGATTATGACGCCCGAAGAATTGCCCATTTTCCGTACCGCTATTCGCATCGGAAGCCCCATTCACGTAATAACAATGTTTATACTAGTGTCCTGTCCCGTAATTATCTAGCATAATTCTTGCTTGCATATCCGGCATCTTTTCGGGTTAAGGAGAGTTGCCGATGCGAACCGGGAGACCCAAGGCGGAGTTGGTGTT
>JBOHWK010000090.1:0-15555 GCA_050736715.1 Binataceae bacterium (SeqCode)
TGAACATCCCGCTCTGCTGCTCGTCCGTCCCGCGCATCCCCGCTTCCTCCTCAACCCACAACGGTCACCTATCTATCTACCTCGGTGCGGAGCGAAAAGCGATCATTTTTCCGCACCCTGCTAGCGTGGAAATTTCATAAAACTGCACCGACTTTCGCTCTCGCCGCCGGAGTCAATATCGGCTTGTTATTTCTGACAGTGATATTAACCTTAATAATCACCGCGTCTAAGTGACGATATTTGCTCGATTTGCGTCCCGAAACTTTCGTCCCCGTGACCGCGCGACCTGCGCCCCAGGCTTGGCCCGAAAATAATGTAGGTCTCTGGTTATCGGCATTGTCCTGATAGCGACTTTCCGGTCCCGGCTTCCACCGCTTTTAATGGCGGGCCCGAATGCGTTATGGGTTCCCGTGTCGAGGCCGCGGCGAGATGGGCGGCCGTGGTTCGCACCGTCAACAGATTAGCATTTAGTCGCTTGGGAAGGACCATTTTTTCCTCGCGAACCGAAAATTCATTCACGGCCTTCCCAGAAAGTTCGCGGCTAAATTGATGGAAGCAATCGTTCTCGCAACATCGCTCCTCAGCGTCGCAACTTTCCGCCGCCTTTGAACAAAATCTTACCGTCTTGCGGAGTTTCGCTCTCAGCGGTGGTCTTTAGGGCGAGTTGGCCAAGGAGCGCTTGGCCCGCAGTCGCATTTGAGGGCGTGAACTGGATCGCGAAGACACATGACTTTCCCGGTGCAAGCGAGCCGAGGCGCCCACAAGTCGAGCGCAATCCGTCCACCGCGTAACCGGAGCCTGAAAGCGAAATTGATTTGATTAGCACTGGGCCCTTGTTCGATTTCTTGGCCTTGACCCTCACCTTCCTTTCCCTCGTGGCGCCAACACGAATTCGCCCAAATGCTACCGAGCGCGGTGAAATTACCACTTTTGCATTGACCGGCGGCACATTACCAATTGCGTAAAGCGCAGCGTGAAGGCCGGTAGGGCTGAAGTATTGCGAGAGCGTGAAGTAGAGGGTTCCATCGGCACCGATTGCAGGCGATGACGTCGGATAGCGATAACTCGGATAGGTCCACAGTTCCGTGCCATCTGGGCCAACCGCATACAGGTTGCCGTAAGCATCTCCCGCATAGACAATCCCGTCGGCGCTGACGGTAGGCGGTCCGGTCAGCGCTTCGATCGTGGTGAACGTCCACTTGCTGGTGCCGTCAGGATTGATCGCATAAATGTGGCCGGCCGGAGCGACCGCATCTTCCGCATAAATTGTCCCGTCCGGCCCGATCGAATAGTTACCCCGGGCCACGCGGCTAGGTCAGCCGGCCAGTCTTTTTCGCTTGCCGGCGCGGGACGGCACGATTCGCAGCGAGACGCGTGCGCCCAAGCCGGCCGCGGTGCGCGCGATTGTCGCCAGGGTCAGGTTTTTCACGCGGCCCGACTCGATCCGCGCAATGAGCGGCTGCTTTACTCCCGTTATCCTGGCCAGCTTCGCCTGTGAGATGCCGCGGATGCGGCGCAAGTCCGCAAGCTGCTCCTCGACCATCATTTCCTCGACCAGCGCCGCGACTTCCGGTTCGCGTCCGCGGCGGCCGATCTCAGTGTCGAGCCAATCCATGAATACATTCTTTGCCCCTGCCATTCTTCCACCCGGCTACCCAAGAACAATAACATCAATGTTATTACAGGTCAACGGCTGCCCGCGCCTATCCGCCAATCTCGCGCATCGCGCCGCCGCGCATGATTTGAAAGCGGCGGCCCGCCCACGTCACCCGGTTGCTGAGGAGGCTCGCGAACCAGATTCCCGTCATCGCCAGATCCTTGAACGGCACCAGCCACAGATCGCGCAGCAGTTCGGGCAGCTTTAGCACCCGCGCGATTATCGCCGCCGACATCGCCAGCCGCGCCGCGATCAGTATCGCCGCCGCCGCGATCGCGCCTGTGCTCGCGTGCGCGGCCGCGAGCAGAACCAGCGCCCAGAACGGCCCGTGAATCGCGATCGTTGCGACGCTGGCCGGACGCACCGTGCGGTAGGTCCGCGCCCATCGGAGTTGATGGGTCCAGAACTCGGCGAAGGTTTGTTCCTCGCACGAGAGCGTGACGATCGCGCTTGAAAGTTCGACGGCATAGCTGCGATCGCTCGCCAGCTTGCCGAGAAAAAAATCGTCGGCAAGCGAATCCTTGACCGCGCGGAAGCCGCCGATCGCTTCCAGCGCCGCGCGCTCGATCGCGATCGTCGCGCCGAGCGCGTAACGCATCGGCTCGATCGCGGTGGCGAGAAAAATCTGCGGCGCGAAATCGGTGTTGACGTACAGCGCCTCGAATCGCGACGCGAGCGTGCCGATTGGCCGCGCGCGGTAGGCGCAGGTCACAATCCCGCCGCGATCGTTGGCCGCCAGTTCACCTACGACGCGGCTGAGATAGTCATGCTCGACCGAAACGTCGGCGTCGCTGATGACGAAAATGTCCGCCTTTTCCGCGCGCGCCTCCATCTTTATCAGCTTGGCCACCTTGCGGTTCGTGCAGTCCGGCTCCTCGCCTACCACGATGTTCAGGTTCGCGGACGGATAGCGCGGGCGGAGCGCGGCGGCAACTTCGGCGGCGGGATCGTCATCGCCGGAAACCGCGAAGTAGTAATTGGCGCGCGGATAGTCCCCATTGAGAAAGCTGCTCAGATTGTCGCCGAGCCGCCGATGGGCGCCATGCAGCGGCTTGAGCACGGCCACGCGCGGAAGCGGATTCGGGAGCGGCGGGGCGGGCGCGGCCGCGCGCCGCGCGAACCGGAGCGCCGCCGCAGTGGCCGCCGCGTAATACGCAATCGACACGGCCACTCCGGCCGCCGCAACAACAATCAGGACCGTCATCTACAATTCCCGGTTCGGCTCGCACGCCGTAATTTTTTGCGGCGCCCGCGAACTCGATTCATCTGGCGACCGCAAATGACCAGTCATATTCGTTCCCGTTGGCCGTGATCGAAACCTCGTAATCCACGCCGCGCTGCAGCGGATAGCGCGGCAGGAGCACCATCGCGCCGTAACTGGCAAGTCCCGCGCGGGCGCGCCGCTGCGCCTCCGGGTCGGGATTGTCGTAGCTCGACGAATCGAAGCCGCACGCTTCGATATTGGTGGGCGGGCCACCCGGGAACCGGCCGGTAATCTGAAAGTCGGCCAGATGCGCCGCGGCGCGATAACCGAGCATCAGCGTGATCGCAAGCCCGCTGGGCGGCCGATAGCCGGGGCAGTTGGTGCGCGGATCGGGATACTCTTCGGCCGTGGTCAAGAGGCCGATCGTGGCGCCCTTGGGCGGAAACTCGATCGGCCAGGCCGGCGATGCCGGCGGCGGCATCGGGCCGCGCGGACCGCCCGCTAGGTTGAGGCCGGCGGCGCAGACTCCCGCCTCGCAGTATTCCCCGTATCCCGCGTATGCGAGATCGGGCGCGAGCATTGGGATGCGATGGAACGGGACCGCCATCCATCCATCGATTGACCACGCGGACGTGCCCCATGATTCGCCCGCTTCGGGCGGCGGCGTGCCGGAAGAGAACCACGTGTTCATGTCGCTGTCCTCGGCGGCGGCGAGTCCCTCCGGGGTGTATCCGGGGTTGCCCGGTTCTTCGGTGTGCATCTCAGCGCCGAGCGCGCCGGTTACGATTGCCGCGCGATGGTTCTTCACCATGTACTCGGCGTGGCGGTGGTCGCTCTGGCTGAGGGCGGGATCGTCCGCGACGGGCGTCAGCTTCGCCATCGCACGGTAATAATTGAGCCGCTTGAGCCATTCCGGAGGAGGCCCGGCGGGAGTGGGCTGGGCCGTTGGCGTGGCGGTGGAAGCGGCGGCGATCGGGGGAATCGGAGTGGGGGAGGCGGTGACGGCCGGCGCTGCCGCCCGAAACATCCGGGAGAATAGCGCCGCGGCCGCCGCTTCGATATTGGTTCGATAGAACACGCCCGCAAAGCCGGCGGCGAACATCGCGGCAACCAGAATCGCCAGGCGCGCGGGACGAAGCGCGCCGCGCGCCGCCACGCCAACTGAGCGCACCAGTACGAATTGCACCGTACCGAAGCGCAATTCTTCGCCGCCCTTGAGCGCGACGGCGCCGCGTACGCGCCGTCCGTTCACAAAGGTGCCGTTGCTGGAATCGAGGTCGGTCAGCTCGAAACTGCCGCGCCGCCATGCGATCGTCGCGTGGCGGCGCGAAACCGTCGCGTCCTCGATCATGATATCGTTCGCCGGATCGCTGCCGATCGCGATTGGCCGTTCGCCGATCGAATACTCGCGCGGCTGGGCGCCGCCGATCGCCGTCAGCCGGGCTTTTCGGGCCGCGCGCTCATCCGGCAGCGGTGTCAGTTTCCCCATCTTCGGAAATCAGCCCAAGTTCCAGAATTTACCGGCGTTGTGCGCCGCCCGTTCAATCATCGGCATCGCGCGATCGCCGCCCGCATCCGGCGCGATCGGCTCGCCGGCGTCGCGCCCGAGTTCCTCGATCACCGCGCGGCCCGACTCCGCGAGCGCCGCGAGATCGTAGCCGCCCTCCAGCGCGGCGGCAAAGCGCCCGCCGCAGCATTCCGCCGCCAGCCGCTTCACCCGCCGCGCCATCCCGGCAAACCCCGCCTCGGTCACGCGCATCGAGGCGAGCGGGTCGCGGAAATGGCAGTCGAAGCCGGCGGATACGAGGATAAATTCGGGGTTGAATTGCCGCCCGATCGGCATGATTAGCCGATCGAATACGCGGAGGTATTCGGCGTCGCCCCATTCCGCCGCCATCGGCAGGTTCACGGTGAATCCCAGTCCCGCGCCGAAGCCGATCTCATGGAACGAGCCGGTACCGGGATAATGGGGAAACTGATGGGTCGAAACGTAGAGCACTTCGGGCGATTCGTAAAACATCTCCTGCGTGCCGTTGCCATGATGGACGTCCCAATCGACGATCATCACGCGCTTCAGCCCGCGCTTATCGATCAGCCATTGCGCGGCGATCGCGACGTTGTTGAAGAAGCAAAAGCCCATCGCCCGGTTCGGCATCGCATGATGGCCGGGCGGGCGCACGATCGCGAACGCATTGTCGGCCGCCCCGTCCATCACCGCCTCGGCCGCCGTCAGCACGCCGCCCGCCGCGAGCAGCGCAACACGGTAGGAATCGCGCGAGGTATGCGTGTCGGGATCGAAGTCGAAACGGTCGAAATCGGCGGTGCGTTCCACCGCCGCAATGTAGTCCGGCGAATGGCACCTCGCGATTTCCTCCGGTGCCGCCTCGCGCGGCGCGATGAACTTGAGATCGGGCCGGTTCATCGATTCCGCCATTTCGAGCATCGCGTCGATCCGCTCGGGGCGCTCCGGGTGGGCGCGGCCGGCGAAATGGAGCCGGTAGCGGCGGTCGGAAATGATGGCGGTCTTAAGCATCGTTGACTCTGCGAACCGATATAATAATGATTCGGGATGCGGCGCCTGCGGGCAACCTTAAGGCGCGCGCACGGGCGGCGTCAATTCCGCCCGGCGGTGTCGTCGTCATGGAACTGTTGGAAATAGCCATTGTTCTCGCGCTTGCGCTGGTCGTGCTCGGCCCCGAGCGGATGCCCGAAGTGGTTCGCCTCCTGGCGAAAGTCATGCGCGAACTCCGGCTCGCGAGCAATACCGTCCTGCGCGAACTGACCGACGCGTTCGAGGAGGATCGCCCCGAGGTCCCTGACGTGGCCAAGCCGCTCATCGACGACGGCCGCAAAGCCGAACCGCCGCCACCGGCGCCGCCATCGGAGAAACCATAGCCGGTTGGCGAGCATCGTGGCTAGCGAAAATATCACATCGCCCGCGCCGCTTCCGGCCGTCCAACCCGGCCCTGTGGAGGGCGCGCCCGCATCGCCCGCGGACGCTTCCGAAGCGCCGCACCGGAATCGCTCCGAGATGCCGCTCTTGGAGCATCTTACGGAGCTGCGCATCCGGCTGATTCGCGCGCTAATCGCTGTCGGGCTGGGATTCATTATCGCGTATGCGTTCGCGGACGAGCTTTTCCGCGCGCTGACCTGGCCGATTCGCGACGTGTCGGGCGGCAAGGTGCTGCTGATCGGAACGGGAGTGGGCGAGGCGTTCTTCACCAAGATCAAGGTTGCGCTGATCGCGGGGCTGTTTCTGGCCAGTCCCGCGGTGTTTTACGAAATTTGGCGCTTCATCGCGCCGGGGCTGCACGCGGCCGAGCGCAAAATGGCGAAGCCGTTCGTATTTTTCGCCTCGCTCTTTTTCATGCTCGGCGGATATTTCTGCTGGGCGGTGGTGTTCAAGGTCGGCTACGCTTTCTTCCTGAGCGAATACGCCAGCCTCGGAGTCACGCCGACGATTCGCATCAGCGAGTATCTGGCCTTCTCCGCCAAGCTGCTGCTCGCGTTTGCGATCACGTTTGAGATGCCGATATTCGCCTTCTTTTTCACCAAGCTCGGCATGATCGATTACAAAATGATGCTGCGGTTTTGGCGTTACGCGATCCTCGCGATCTTCATCGTCGCCGCCGCCCTGACTCCGCCCGACATGGTGTCGCAGTTCCTGCTCGCGATTCCGCTGCTTTTGCTCTACGGCATCAGCATCGGCGTCGCGTATGTGTTCCGCATGAAACCGGCCGGCGAAGCCGCGGCGGCCTCGAGCGAGTCGGGCGCCGCGTAGATCAGCGGGGAGCAAGCGTCAGCATTTCGCGCAGCCGCTGTTGCGCAATTTCGGCGTAGGCCGCGTCCTTTTCGATCCCGATCCAACGGCGGTTTAATTGTTTGCAGGCGACGATCGTCGTTCCGGTTCCCAGAAAGCAGTCCAGCACGAGTTCATCGCGATTGGTCCAAATTCTGACCATGCGGCTTAGGAGTTCGATTGGCTTCTGGCTGGGATGGCCGCCATGGCGCTTTTCGGAACGCGGGGCATACGGAATCTGCCACATATTGCGGAGCTGCTTGCCGCCATTGATCGATTTCGCCTCATCGTAGTTGAATACCCATTTCTTCGCATCGGCGGCTGAATTATTACATGCCCAAATCACATATTCCGTACTTTCCGTGAGCAGCCGTCCCGTGATGTTCGGCTGCGCGTTGGGCTTGAACCACGTCAACTGCTGCAAGATGCGCCGCTGAAGGACGGACTGGAGAACGAATCCGATCAGATAGATATTATGGTAGCTGCCGAATACCAATATGTTGCCGTTGGGGCGAACAACGCGGCAGACTTCCGATAGCCATTTGACAGTGAATTGATAGTAATCGTCCTTGGAGAACCGATCCCATTGCTCTTGCATCGTGACGTGCGAACTGAATGCCCAGCCGAGGCCCTTCTTCCGGCTCATGTTGTAGGGCGGATCGGCGATGCAGCAATCGACGCAGGCCGCCGGCCAGCGCGGCATAATTTCGAGCGCGTCGCCCACGAGGATCGCGCCCGGTGTTGGCGGCGCGGCGGTTTCCGCGATTGCGATGCGCGCGGCCATCGCGGTTCAGGCGCGCTTGCGCTTCTTGGACAGGTAATCGACCAGCAGGTATTCGCCGAGATGGTCGGGCCGCGTGAAGAGCGCGCGGCCGCGGTTGATGCGCGTCATCTTCTCGACGAACGCGCGCAAGCTCGGCGAATCGTCGAGCATGAAGGTGTTGATCGTGATGCCCTTGCGGGTGACGCGCTCGACCTCCTTGAGCGTCTCGTTGGCGGCGCGGATGCTGATGCCGCCGAAGGAGAGCGGCCATTCGCAATAGAGCCGTTTGTTGTTGAAGTAGGCGGTCGGCTGGCCGTCGGTGATTACGATGATGTGCTGGTTGCGCGACGGATGGCGTCCCAACAGTTCGCCGGCGAGCCGAAGGCCGTCCTGCAAATTCGTGAACGGATCGCCCATGTTCCACGTCGCCTCGGGCAAATCCTTGAGCTTCAATTCGACTGCACGAGTATAGAATCCGACGATCGAAAAATAATCGCGCGGAAATTTCGAGCGAATCAGCGTCTCCATCGCCATCG
This sequence comes from Binataceae bacterium (SeqCode), assembly GCA_050736715.1. Taxonomy (GTDB): domain Bacteria; phylum Desulfobacterota; class Binatia; order Binatales; family Binataceae; genus Binatus. Next base: position 7,960 of record JBOHWK010000090.1, read on the forward strand.
CAACCTTCTTCGCCGCCGCGAACCGCCCCTCCCAACTCATCGACCACGACATATCGAGGCACAGGACCGTGGACGAGGAACTGGCGTAATCGTTTTCGTAAATCTCGAAATCGCCCGGCTCCAGTTTCAGCGGCACGCCCGGATGCCGGGCGAGCGAATGGCGGAGCGTGGCGGCCAGGTTGAGATTGAGCGGGTCGCCGAACGAGTAGGGCCGCGTCTGTTCCGGGCGCATCTCGGCGGCGCCGCGACGGTCGGTGAGATGGCCGCCGGCGCGGTCCTTCAGCAGGTTCTGGTAGATGTCGCGCAGTGCAAGCTGGCCGATGCGCCGCACGCCCTTGGGCGACAACTCAACCCGGCCGCCCTTGGGCACGAGGTAGCCGGAGTCGGCCAGCAGGACCATCACGCGCTTCAGGTTCTGGAATTCGTCGTGGGCCTCCTGGCCGAGAATTTGTTTCAAGTCTTCGAGCGAAATGGTTTCGAGGTTGCCGGACATCAGGTCCTGCTCGAGCTGGCGCATCCGCTCCATCTCATGCATCAGTTCCAGCGCGTCGCGATAGTTCAAATCCTTGGGGCCGTGGAATAGGTGATTGTTGCGGTCGCGGAAATTTTCGAGGTCGCGGATGTTTTCGTATTCGGAAAGGAGTTCGTCGAACGCGGCGCGCGATTCGGCGTCCTCGAATTCGTAGTGCTCCAGCCGCCGCATCGCGCCGGAGAGCCGCTTCGGTAGGCGGGACAGTTCGCGCTCTTTCTCCTCGAGGCCGGGCTGGTTTCCCTTGAGGCTATCGAGCGTGGCGCGCTCGCGGTTCAGCAGCTCTTCGAGCTTGCGCTCCATTTCGGAGAGCGAATTGCGCAGGTTGAAGTCGCGCATGCGGCTGCGCATCTCCTCGCGCAACTGTTCGAGGAACTCCTCCAGCCCCATCACGCGCATCCCGTCGAAATCCATCCCGTTGCGCATCATCCAGTCCAGCGCCTGGCGCAGGTCGTCGGTATGGGACAGATATTCCGCGAGCTTGTCGAACGCCTTATCCGCGTCGAGCCGCAGCTTCTGCGTGCCGTCCCATCGAGTGTATCGAGTGGTGACCATCGCGAATCTCCCTTGTAATTTCCCTCAAATGAGGCGTTTTCACAACCACGAGCCATCAGTCAGAGGCGCTCATCGCCCGTCGCGCCGGACTGCGGCACAGGAGATTCCGCTGAATGTCTTCAAAAATTATTTTCGGTCTGGCAGTTGAAAGGCGAAAGGGTCATTAATTTCCTTTCCTTGATGTGGTCGTAAACTTTTCCCCCGTTCGGCCTTCTCACGAATTAATTTCAGGCCTTGCTCAAAGCCAAGCGGACAGATGAGCTCGTGAGAGCGTTCCACAACCCGAGGCCGCGACTCAATTCGTCGGGAAGCAGCGTTAAAATATGCTTCGGGAACGGCTTCGCGCGACAATCCGCTTGGCAGTGAATACCCCGCAGACAAAAGATCGCACTTTAAGATATCCCAAGCCTCGCGATGAAAGTTGAGGGCGAGATTCATACACCCCATGTAATTTGGAAAGCTGATTTATCCGTTCTTCGAATTGAATCCTTCGGCATGGATCAGGCCCTCGATGCGGCTTGCGGTACGAAATCGACCTTCAACCGCACGCCAAGCGCCCGCGCAGTCCGTGCCAGCGTCTTCAAAGTCATGTTGTTGAGCTTGCCCGACTCGATCTGCGCGATCATAGGCTGGCTGACGCCCGACCGTTTTGCCAATGCTGCCTGCGTCAGGCGGCGCCGTTTCCGCATCGTCGCGATCTTATGTTCGATCAGGATTTGAGCCAGTTCGTCCTCGACTTCGCGCCGCAGCCCGAGCGCATCAACTTTCTTTTCGAGCAGCCTAAGGCCCTGGTTTTTCGTTCGCATCGTGAGCCTCCTTCAATCTGGCCCGCATCAGCCGGATCGCGTCCGGCGGTGTGTCGGTTCGTTTCTTCACATATCCGCCGAGTAGGACCACCCGCCGGCCCGGCATAAATCCGTAATAGATTCGCACTCGCGTCCCGCGGAGTTCGAACAACCCGCCGCCGAGTGCCTTGGATCGCGGTTCTCGCAACAAGTTTCCCAAGGCCCTGAGCGCGCCGGTCAATACAGCCGCATCCTTGATGTCTTTGGGATCCTCAAGGCTCTCGACGAACGCGGCAAAGCAAGAATCTCCGGCCGGGGTCGTATGCTCGGCAACAGTCCAGTCCGGCATTTGCGAATTATAAGGTATAACTAATTCCGCCGCAAGCGCGATCGGACGGCAGAGGAATCTCGAACCTGCCGCGCTACGCGCGATAGGCGAAGCGGCCGCCATGTCGGTCTTTGTTGAGCCGCTGATGCAGATGCAGCCCCTCGAAGATGAATTCGCTCGCGGCCGCCATCAGGCCCGGCGTCTCGAACGGCCCCAATTGAGCGATCGCTTCGCGCAATCCCGCGACTTCGCGCAGCGGCTCCAGATATTCCGACGCGGGCGCGGTGTCGGAGACTTCGACGCCCCATCCCTGTTCGAAGTAGGCGGATACTTTTTTCAAATCGTCAAGCTTGACGCAGCGGTCGAAGACCTTAAGCACCGCGCGATCGATGAGCCGCCCGACCAAATCCTCCTCCTTCTTGTCCTCGCCCGCGTATTCGAGTTCGAGCTTGCCGGCGGTGGAGGCGTGGAGCGCGTGCAGGTCGGAGATGCGCGGGACGATCTCATTCTCGCCGTTGATGACCGCGCGCTTTTCGGCGTTCGATATCGCCGACTCGAAATTGTTGATTGTGACGCGGACCGACACGCCGGACGACTGGTTGATCTCGTTGGAGGCGCGCGCCTCGAACGTGATCTGCGCGACGATCTCCTTCATGAACTGCGGCACGCGGAGTTCCGCGCCGATTCGCGGCGGGCGCGCGGCCTCCTGCTCCATGATCGCGATTTCCTCCTCGATCGTGCGCGGGTAATGGGTGCGGATTTGGACGTCGAAGCGGTCCTTGAGCGGAGTGACGATCCTGCCGCGCGAGGTGTAATCCTCCGGATTGGCGCTCGCCACGAAGACGACATCGACCGGCAGCCGGATTTGGTAGCCCTTGATCTGAACGTCCTTCTCCTCCATCAGGTTGAACAGCCCCACCTGCACCTTCTCGGTCAGATCGGGCACTTCGTTGATGGCGAAGATGCCGCGGTTGATGCGCGGAATCAGCCCGTAATGGATGGCCTCCTCGTCGGCCAGATAGCGTCCCTCGGCGACTTTGATCGGATCGATTTCGCCAATCAGATCGGCCACCGAAACGTCGGGCGTCGCCAGCTTCTCCGCATAGCGGCGCTCGCGGCCGATCCACGCGATTTCCAGCGCGTCGCCGCGCTCGGCGGCGAGCTTGACGCAGCGGCGGCAGATGGGCGCGAAGGGGTCGTCGTTGATCTCGCATCCGGCGATCGCGGGAACCATCGGATCGAGCAAATCGGCGAGCGCGCGGATCAGGCGCGATTTCGCCTGGCCGCGCTCGCCGAGGAAAATAATGTGATGGCCGGCGAGCACGCCGTTTTCGATTTCCGGGATCACGGTGTCGTCGTAGCCGACGATTCCGGCGATAGTGCGCTGGCCGCCACGCAATCGTTCGAGCAGGTTCTTGCGCATCTCCATCCGCACCGGCAGGGGTTTCACCCCGGCGCCCTTTAGTTCGCCGAGCGTCCGGAGGTTCAGCAATTTTTCATCCATCGCGATTTTCGCGCTCCCTCGGGGTTCTAGGATAAATCACGCCTGAGCCGCTTGAAACTGGGCGTCGCCCGCCGCCGGCCGCGGTTCGCCAAGCCGCGCGGCGGGCGCGGCGGCCCGTTTCCGCTACCGGCTGAGCGCCGCAAACATTCCCAGCCCCGCGAGGATCGCCAGTGCGACTCCTTCGACGAAAGTTATATACACAACCGCGCGCGTACCGAAGAGTTTCTTCAGCAGCGCTTGGGAATAGAATGGCCACGTTTCTACGGGCGGGTCCACCAGCCAATCCCAACGCCGAACCGCTCCCCATGCGATCGCGCCGCCGAGCAGCATGAAAGCCACGCCCCCGGCAAGAGTCCCGATCTTCCCCATCGCTAAACGGAATCGGCGCGCAGCGCCTTGAACACCGGCCGCAGCCGCCGATAGGTTTCGGCGAGGCTTTGCGAGATCACGCGCGCCGCGGCCGTTACGGGCATGAAATTCGTGTCGCCCTCCCATCGCGGGACGACGTGCCAATGGAGATGCTCGGCGAAGCCCGCACCGGCGGCGCGGCCCAGATTCGCCCCGACGTTGAATCCCGCCGGGCGCATCGCTTTGCGCAGCGCGCCGATCGCCGCCGCGACGAGTTCGCCGGTTTCGATTCGCTCATCGGGCGCAAGCAGTTCCGGCGAGGCGGCATGGCGGCGCGGCGCAATCATCAGATGGCCGATATTGTACGGATAGAGGTTGAGCATCACGATCGCCGCGCGGCTGTCGAACAGGATCAGTTGGCGGCGCCGGGCGGCCTCGGTCAGCCGTCCCACGCAAAAGATGCATCGCTTGGGGCCGGCAACGGCCTGCTGCAAATAGGAATATCGCCACGGCGCCCAGAGCCGCGCCGCGCCGGGCGCGGGAGCGCGCTTATCGGCCCTGCCGCGCGGCCTCATTGAGCGCGCCGCGAAGTTCCTTGCCGGCGCGGAAAAACGGGATCCGCTTGGCGTCAACTTTGACCGCCTGGCCGGTCTTGGGATTGCGCCCCTGGCGGGCGCGCCGGTGCTTTACGGCGAAGCTGCCGAAGCCGCGGATTTCGACCCGCTGCCCGCGCGCGAGCGCCGCCGCCATCGCGTCGAACATGGCATTGACGATCATCTCCGATTCGCGAGTCGGCCGGCCGCCGCGCCGCGCCGCAAGCTCTTCAATGACGCCGTGCTTGGTCACTTATTGCGCGCGGCGCGCGGCGCGCCGTCCTCGCGATCCAGGCCCAACTCCTCGTTGAGCATCTCCCCCATCGAGAAACGCGCCGCCTCATGCTCGCGCTTGAGGTACGCCTTCATCTCCTCGCGCTCCTCATGCTGCTTGAGCGCCTTGATCGACAGTCCGATCCGCCGCTCTTTGAGGTCCATCTGGACCACGAGCGCCTCGAGTTCGTCGCCGGCCTTGTACAGCGACGAAGGCTTGTCCACCCGCTCGTTGCTGAGTTGCGAGATGTGAATCAGCCCCTCGATGCCTTCCTCAATCTCGACGAACACGCCGAAATCCGCCACCGAGCTAACCTTGCCGTGAATGCGGGTGTTGAGCGGATAGCGCTCCGAGACGCTGGTCCACGGATCGGGCTGCAATTGCTTGACGCCCAGGCTGACGCGCTCGTTTTCGGGATCGATTCCGAGCACGGCGGCCTCAATGTCGTCGCCCTTTTTGCAGACTTCGGACGGATGGCGGATTTTCTTGGTCCACGACAAATCCGAAATGTGCACCAGCCCGTCGATCCCCGGCTCGATCTCGACGAACACGCCGAAATCGGTCACCGACTTGACCTTGCCGGCGACGCGGCTGCCCAGCGGGTGCTTGCGTTCGAGTTCGCTCCACGGATTCGGCTCGGTCTGCTTTAGCCCCAGCGAAATCCTCCGGTTGGCCTCGTCCACCCCGAGCACCTGCACTTCCACGTAATCGCCCGGATTGACGACCTTGGAGGGATGGACCGCGCGCTTGCTCCAACTCATCTCGGAAACGTGGATCAATCCCTCGACGCCCTTTTCGATTTCGACGAACGCGCCGTAATCGGTCACGCTGACCACTTTGCCGCGGACCCGCGTGCCCGGAGGATAGCCCTCCGCCACCTTCGCCCACGGATCGGGCGTGATCTGCTTCATTCCGAGCGAGACGCGCTCGCGCGCGGAGTCGTACTTGAGCACGACCACCTTCACTTTTTCGCCCACCTTGAGCACTTCGGAGGGATGCTGCAAGCGGCCCCATGCCATGTCGGTTATGTGCAGCAACCCGTCAAGCCCGCCCAAATCGACGAACGCGCCGTAATCGGTGATATTCTTCACGGTGCCTTCGAGAATCACTCCCTCTTCGAGCACCTTGAGCGTCTCTTCCTTGAGCGAGGCGCGTTCGCGTTCGAGCACCGCGCGCCGCGATACGACGACGTTACCGCGCACGCGGTTGAACTTGAGGATCTGGAAGCGGCCCCGCTGTCCCACGTAGCGGTCGAGGTTTCGTGCCGGACGCACATCGACGTGCGATCCCGGCAGGAACGCCGCCACCCCGATGTCCACTTTGAGGCCCCCTTTGACCTTGCCCACGACCAGGCCCTCGACGGGGGATTGGGTCTGGTAAGCCCCCTCCAGTTCGCGCCAGATTCTGTAGCGCTCGGCCTTGGCGTGCGAGAGCATCACGGTGCCGTTATCGGTCTCCGTGCCCTCGAAATAGACGTCCACCTCGTCCCCTTCCTTGACGGTGGGATGGCCCTCGGCGTCCAGGAATTCGGCGAGCGGGACTTGGCCCTCGCACTTGTAGTTGATGTCCACGATGACGCTATCGCGAGTTACGAGCATCACCGTACCGGCCAGCACATCGCCGGGTTTGGGAGCCTTGAGGCTCTCTTCCATCAACGACTCGAAGTCATTGCTTCCTCCGCTCAGGTTTTCAGACAAAGGTTTCTCCATTTGATGGGGGATGGCAGGCCCCCGAGGCTGATGCGATCTTTACAGCCGGACTGGCAATGTTTCAAGGGCTTGAGCCGCTCGTCCGGCGGGCGATTTCGGATTTCATCGCCGCCACCTCCTCCTCGATCGTCATCTTGGTCGAATCGATCGCGATTGCGTCGGTGGCCATTTTGAGCGGCGCCAGTTCGCGGCCGCGGTCGCGGCGGTCGCGTTCCAGCAACTGGTTCAGCACTTCCTCGGGAGTGATTTTGACGCCTTTGGCCGCCAGTTCAGCGTATCGGCGCGTTGCGCGCACATTGATGCCGGCGTCCAGATAGAACTTGAATTCGGCATCGGGAAAGACCGCCGTGCCGATGTCCCGCCCCTCCATCACGACCCCGCCGCGCTCGCCCGCCGCGCGTTGCAAGTCGCGCATCCGCACCCGAACGGCGCCGAGGGCGGAAAATCGCGACGCCAGGTCGCCGATCTCCGGCGCCGTTATGTCCGCGGTCACTTCGCGGTCATTCAAAAATATCCGTTCGCCGGCGAACCGGATGCCGATTGCCTTCAGCACCGGATCGAGCCGCGCTTGCGCATCGGCGTCCTCCGGGGCGATTCCCGCCGCACGCGCCGCGATCGCAACCGCGCGGTACATCGCACCCGTGTTCAGGTAGGAGAAGCCGAGCGCGCGCGCCAGCGCCCGCGCCGCGGTCGATTTTCCGGCGCCGACCGGGCCGTCGATTGCGATTACCGGCCGCTCCCGCTTCATTTCAGCCGCCCGCGCCGGTGGCGATCGTGCATCGCGCGCCCGCGATTGAACAGTTGTTCGAGTCTTTTCATGTCGCCGGCTTCCGCCGCCCGCTGGAATTCCGCGAATGAATCGCCGAACAGCTTCAGCGCCGCCGCGATTGCCTCCCGGTTTGCGAGCAAAATGTCGCGCCAGATTTCCCATGGCGATCCGGCGAGCCGCGTCGTATCGCGCAGTCCTGTCG